>CAYSBQ010000030.1:0-22520 GCA_964429315.1 uncultured Desulfobacterales bacterium | reverse complement strand
AAAAGGCTTTGACAGAGAGCATTGCCGGTTAGACTGACAAGAAATACGTATCTTGTCAATCTTGATATAACTATACAATAATGTTGGTACAAAACGTGCGTACGGAAGAGGGAATGGGTAATACAAAAATGACATCTAACCTTCGATGCTGTGGGCTAGGTGCTGTTGCTCTTGTTGCCATAACGCTTATCCTGATCTGGGGCAGGGCATTCTGGGGCTCAGCAGAAAACTATCAAGCCGGGATAAAGCAACTGGAGGCACAAAATTATATCAAAGCTATCACTTTCTTTGACCGCTCTTTGCATTGGTACACGCCATTTAATCCATATATCGAAAAATCGGTCCGGAACCTATGGGAGATAGGCCTCCAAGCTGAACAAAGGGGAGATGTCCGACTGGCTCTTATTGCCATACGTGCCATACGACAAGGCTTCTATGCAGCTAGAAGCTTCTACACCCCGGGAAAAGAGTGGATTGGCAGGTGCAACACGAAGATCGCATCGTTAACAGCCAAGGAGATTGAGGAACATCAAACAGGAGCAAAAGCCCCTGCTCTGCCTGTCAAATCCGGAGATGCGGAACCGGACATCTTCTGGACACTTTTTCTTGAAATCGGTTTTTTGGGATGGATCGGGTCTGTCATTGGGTTCTTAGCTTATGCCCTAACCGGCAAATCCCTACGACTCAGATCCAGGCCGGCCATCTTTTGGGGCACAGCAGTTATCATTTTCTTCAGCTTATGGATCGTCGGAATGATGAGGGCATAGCCACGAATTATGGCATTCAACATTCTACTGATTGTATGCGGAATCTTATTGCTTGTTTCCGGTATCTGGACGGCCTTCAGAAGCCGCCCTCCCATGGATGCCATTTCAGCATTTCTCGCCTTGGTGGGATTAATAATGAGCCTTGTCGGCGTACTGTTGATTTGTGTGCCTGATTTTTTCCATTAACTCGTGTCCATTTCACGAAAAGTAAAATTTTGTAGCGATTAATATCCCCACTATGATTTCACATACAAACAAACGTCAATGGTTGATATTGTTATTTTCCGCCATCCTGGTTTTGGCGGTCTATTCAAACACACTTAACGCCCCCTACTACTTTGATGACAGTCGAAGTATTGGGCAAAACCCACACATCAGATTAACCGAGCTTACCTTTGCAAAACTCACACAAGCAGCGTTTGAAAGCATCTGCCCCAACCGCCCCGTAGCAAATATTTCCTTTGCGTTGAACTACTATTTCGGCCGATATAATGTCGTCGGCTACCACGTAGTCAACATCTTGATTCATATTGTAAATGGGATTCTACTCTATTTCCTCATAAAGACAACTTTACGAATCCCCTCACTCCGCTCAAAATACAAATCATACTCATCAATTGCTTTTTTTACCGCTTTGATGTGGCTCGTTCATCCAATGCAAACCGAATCTGTTACCTACATTGTGCAAAGGATGGCCAGTATGGCCACCATGTTCTATGTGTTATCCTTCTTGCTATATATAAAAGGGAGGTTGGCAAATGAAGGCAAAAAAAGATGGCTCTGTTTTACAGGTTGCGCCGTCTCGTGGATACTGGCATTGGGTACTAAGGAAATTTCCGCTACATTGCCATTTTTTGTCCTTCTTTATGAATGGTATTTTTTTCAGGGACTCAGCAAATCGTGGTTAAAACGTAATTTCGCCTATATTATAGGAACGCTTATACTTATTAGCATCGTTGCTTTATTATACATTGGTTCAAATCCCTTAGAATGGGTCTTGTCCGGATACACACATCGCGGTTTTACTCCAGCAGAGAGAGTACTAACCCAATTTCGGGTAATTATTTACTATATCACCCTTCTGGCCTACCCCCATCCCGGCCGTCTCAATCTACTCCATGGTTTTGAACTTTCCCATTCTTTGCTTGATCCGGCAACCACGCTCCTTTCTATGAGCGCCATTTTGGGATCACTCGCACTGGCCTTTTTTATGGCCAAAAAGGAACCCTTAATCTCTTTTTCTATACTCTGGTTTTTTGGTAATCTCGCTATAGAGTCATCCTTCCTCAGTTTGGAGATTATATTCGAACACCGCACTTATCTCCCCTCAATGTTTTTCTTTTTAATAATTATCATTCTTATCTACAAATATATTAGGCGGGATTTATTAAAACTTGGACTGCTGAGTACGGCTATGCTTGTGCTGTGTCTCTGGACCTATGAAAGAAATGGTACCTGGAGTGACCCTGTGGAATTTTGGGATGATGCCGTGAGAAAATCACCTCATAGCGCGCGTGCTTATGTCAACCTCGCAAGGTCCTACACAGAGAGAAAGTCCTATCAATTGGCTCTAACAAACTTGAAACAAGCCATTCGCTTGGATTCCAACCTGACAGTTGCATACAATAACTTAGCAGGGCTTTATATTAAGCAACTCTTGTATGACGCAGCTGTCGAAACTTCTCGAAAGGCTCTCGATACAAATGCAAGACGTTATGACCGCCATATCACCTATAAGAATTTAGGAATTGCTCTGAGGGAGCAGGGGGACATATCTGCCGCACTAGATGCACATCTCAAGGCAATTGAAATTGTCCCAACCGATGCAGAGGCCTACGATTGCCTCGGATCAGATTATCTCGCACGGCATCAAATCGATTCGGCCATTGAAGCTTACCGGAAGGCGCTGAAGTGGGACCCCTTTTCACATCAAACCTACAATAATCTGGGCATGGCTTATACGGCTAAAGGGGAAATAAGAAAAGCCGCTGACATGTACACACAGGCCATTTCAATCAAGCCTGACTTTGTACTTGCTTACAGCAACCTTGGATCTCTCTACCTTGACCATAGGGCGGAAAAGGCTATTCCGCTCCTTCGAAAGGCCATAGAACTTGATCCAACTTTTGCAGACGCTTACAACAATCTTGGTCTGGCACTTATCAAAATGGGGGCATTTGAAGCAGGTATCTCTAATCTGGAGAAGGCATTACGATTGCAACCGAATCATCCGGACGCAACATTCAATCTGGCCCGTGTTTACGAGTTAACAGGAAAATATGAATTGGCTGTCGCCCAATACAAGAAGAGCATGCGCTTAAATCCTGATGATGTTCATGCCTATCAAAATGCCGGATCAATTTATCTTAACCATCTAAACGACAAGGAACAGGCAGTACGGTTATTTCAAAAGGCTCTGTCCATTACGGCGGATAATCCGGAATCGGAAAAACTCAAGAGTAATATTAATGAATCGGGCAAAGACAACCGGGCCAATGAATAAAAATACAATCACTACTGTTGTTTCATGCTTGCTGCTTGTGAGTATCGCTGTTCTTTTGTTTACAGAATGCCTGATGAACTTGACGCCTCCCATTTCAAGAGATGCTTTAATACATCATCTGGCCATCCCGAAACTTTGGATTAAGCACGGCGGATTGTACGAAATCCCATGGGCCAAATACTCATATTATCCCATGAACATTGATCTTCTTTATCTTGTCTGCTTGTACTTTAAGAATGACATTGCCCCAAAGTTTATTCACCTTGCCTTTGCTCTCGGAACGGGATTGCTCATATATATATATTTAAAAACGAGGTTCAGCCGTAATTGGGGTCTCTTGGGAGTCCTTATCTTTCTTAGCACACCCATAATCATCCACTTGTCCACTTCAGCCTACGTTGATCTTGGGCTGATCTTCTTTACTACCGCCTCCGTACTTTCTTTCGTGCAGTGGCAAGATGGCAAATACAAGCAAATGAAATGGTTCATCTTTTCTGCTGTTTCCATGGGATTGGCGGCAGGATGTAAGTATAATGGCTTAATTCCATGGGTCTTCGTAAATCTTATGCTGATATTTTATTTTGCGAGAGATACTCAAAAACAAGTGTCGGCTTTAAACTACGGCCTACTATTCTTTGCTCTATCACTTGTGATTGTCTCACCATGGTACATCAAGAACTATCTGTTTACATCAAATCCTATTTATCCCCTTTTTGACAATGTCTTTAATCCATCTAAACACCCAGGCAGCCTTAGCAAAGGTAGTGGAATGGGTTTTTTCCAAAAGAGAGAATTGATGTATGGGGAAACGTTTTGGGAAACACTCTCTATCCCCCTCCGTATGTTTTTTCAAGGACACGATAGTTCTGATCAATATTTTGACGGGGTCTTAAATCCGATCTTGATCGTAATGGCGCCATTTGCTTTTATGAACAAAAAGCTTCGCCGAAACACCATCTTTTTCACAGCCTTTTCGGCCTATTTCCTTGTCATCGCATTTTTCCTGACTGTCCCAAGGGTGAGGTATATCTTGCCGGTTGTTCCGCTTCTAGCAATTATTACCACAATGGGGATCAAGGCGCTTATCGATCACTTTTTGCGGCCTAAAGGCTTCATCCTATATGCCGGTGCCGGCATCATGGTTACTGTTGTTATCACCACATCTTTTCTTGGCTCCAACTGGCTATACCTGAAAAACCGTTTTGACGCTATCAAACCCATTAAATACATATCTGATGAGGAAACAAAAGATCAATTCCTGGCCCGTCACATTGGAAGCTATCCCGCAATGGAGTATATAAACAAAAACCTCCCGACCAATGCGAAGATATTCCTCATGTTTATGTCAGGAAGGGGATATTATCTGGATCGAGATTACTGTCACGAATCATCTTTTGGCATGGGATTCATAAAACAGTTGGTCAAAACAGCTATCGTAAGTGAAACCGATTTCAGGGCCTATCTGCAGTCACAAGAATTCAGCCATATCTTTATGCGTACCGATCTTTTTGAGAAGTATCTGGCGGATAACTTTGACCAGCTCTTAACTACTCGATTTTTGCATCTGACAAGAAAATACTGGAAGTGTATCTTCCGATCAAGTGGGTATGCCGTTTATGAGATACCAAATTCTCATCATCTATAGCCAACATCTAACCCTAATAAATTATACCAGAAAACTGGTTTTGGTCCATCTCCTGCCAATACTGAGATGGCCTTGCTGTACGTATACACCTATACACTTGACATATACACGTCAGCATGTTACCAATATATTCATGTGATCGAAGGGAGATTAGTCATGGAAACAGTCAATGCCCTTATGGTAAGAAACAACCTAGGTGCAATATTGGATCGTTTGAGTGATAAGGGTGAGCCTATTCTTCTCAGCAAGGGCAAAGAGATAAGGGCGGTTTTAGTAACCCCTGAGCAATTCAAAATACGGTTTCTGGACTGGCAAGCCAAGGAAGAAAAAGAGCGGTTTCTTGCTACTGTTAAGCAACTGCGAAAAAAAAGATGCGAAAACTTGGATAGCCTGGTCCTCTTGCGACAAGCAAGGGGATACACGCTGTGATATGGGTTATTGATGCCTCCGTAGCAGTGCGCTGGTTCATTGAAGAGGAATATCATCCTCGCGCAGAAGAAGTTTTGGAAAGCATACTTGACCAGCCCGAAAGGTTTGCTGTTCCCGAATTGTTCGCATTTGAAGTTTTTTCTGTTTTGAAACGTATACATCCTTCGGGTCTTCAGGTATTTAGAAAAGCCGTCATTCCTCTTCTCCAGGGTGGACTAATGCGGCAACCGATGACAGAAAATCTCGCGGTCAAAGCAAATCGCTTTGTCAAATTGGGCCTAACAGGCTATGATGGGTGTTATGCCGCCCTTGCAAAGGATCTGAGGGGAACATGGCTTACCTTTGATAAAGAGGCCCATAATGTAATACGAAAGGAGAAGGTATCGTTTTTCATAGACAAGGAAATGCCGGCAAACTGGCCCGACTAAGGCGTTACCAGGCTTTCTTCTTTTGTCCAAAAAGGAATAGAGGGATGGCAAGCACAATAAATCAAATAGCTGAGAGGTTTGAGTTGGATATCATTTATGCCTTTGGGAGCCACGCCGAAGAAGTTGCTGAATGGCTAAAAGGAGATAAACATAATCTATTAATTTCCCCGTTGTCCGATGTTGACATAGGCGTAAAACCCTCTGCCGCAAGACAGCTTTCGGTCGAAAACAAAGTCAACTTGGCTATAGCTTTGGAAGATCTTTTTTCTGCAAACAGAGTAGATCTCGTAATTACCACGGAAGTGGACCCTTTCCTTGCGGCAAATATTATCCGTGGAGAGAGAGCATATTGCATGGATGAATATGAGGCGGATGAATACGATCTCTACATCCTGAGGAGAGCAGGAGACCTTGCCCCACTTGAGCGGGAACGTATTTCTCTGATTATGGAAAAGGATCAATGAGCCCGAAAAAGATTTCAAAAAGAGTGGTAGTTGATCGGCTCGATTGGATCAACAAAATGATCGGGGAAATTCACTCCCTGCCATTAAACGATTATGAGATTTTTGCCAAGGACAAGAGAAACATCTGGTCGGCAGAATCCTGCCTGAGACGATCGCTCGAGGCTCTTATGGATCTAGGCAGGCATATCCTAGCCAAGGGCTTCGGACGAGGTGTAACCGAATACAAGGAAATCGCGTTTTATCTTCAGGAAGAAGGCGTTTTAGATGAAAGCGAGAGCGCATTGCTGAGGATTCTTGCAGGATATCGAAATAGGATGGTCCATTTTTATCATGAGGTATCCAACGAGGAATTGTTTGAGATATGTTCCTCTCGGCTATCAAACATAAAGAATGTTGCAGATTCCATTAAGGAATGGATAAATCTTCATCCGGAATTAATTGACATAACACTCTAGTGTTATTATAGTAATGGAATACTTCTTGAAAACAATTACAGGATGTGAGGAAAATCCTCAATTGACACAGTGGCCAGTTATCGGAAAATGTCTCTAGGATACTTAAGGCGTTAATAAAGATGTATCAAGAAAAATCCATTGCAGTGGTAGTACCTGCATACAACGAGGCAAAGTTGATTGAAAAAACCTTGGTTTCAATCCCTGGTTTTGTAGACCGGATTATTGTTGTAGACGATGCCAGCAAGGATGAAACCGCCGGTATCGTGGAAAGGCTTGCGGAAGAAAACCCGAAGATCACACTGGTCAGACATTCCAGAAACCAGGGCGTAGGAGGCGCGATCATCAGCGGGTATGAAAAGGCGATCGAAACGAACATGGACGTCACTGCCGTGATGGCAGGCGATGCTCAAATGGATCCCAATGACCTTGAAGCCATAGTTGAACCCATAGCCGGCGGAGCGGCAGATTATACAAAAGGAAACCGACTTTTCTATGGCGATGCCTGGAACATGATGCCCAAATATCGCTATCTTGGTAATTCCTTTCTCTCTCTATTCACGAAAATCGCATCAGGATATTGGAATATAGCCGATTCACAAAGCGGCTACACGGCCATCTCGTTGACCGCACTCGAGAAGCTGGAATTGCGTAGCATATACAAGCGTTATGGGATGCCTAATGATATTCTAATCAGGCTGAACTCTTTCGACTTCAGAGCAAAGGATGTCCACGTAAAGCCCATTTATAACATAGGCGAAAAGTCAGGAATAAAGCTGTGCAGTGTGATTCCAAGAATAAGTTGGCTTCTGTTCAGAGGATTCTGGCGAAGACTCTTTTTCAAATACGTCATAAAAGACTTTCATCCCCTGATCTTTTTCTATCTCCTGGGTGTAATCCTCTTTCCCACAGGCTTTTTGTCAGGCATCTATTTAATCATCTACCGGCTAATGATAGGACCAGTGGCAATTACAAGTGCTTTATTCAGTGTTTTTCTTTTTGTCTCCGGTTTGCAGTCTTTGTTTTTTGCCATGTGGTTTGACATGGACTACAACAAAGGCCTGAAAGTTCAATAACCTAAATGAAACGTTTCCCAAACATGTCGGAATGCACTATTGGACCCAACCGGTCGGGTAAAACTGCCGGCACTTCACTTTTCCTCGTTCGGCGGTGCTGAAAAACGGCCCAGCGGTTACTATGAGATTACTCTTCGATTTCGGACACCCGGCACATGTTCACCTTTTTCGGAACCTTGTCAAACGTCTTCAAGAAAACGGCGGAATGGCGTTTGCTGCCACCCGTGCAAAAGATGTCACGGTACAACTCTGCAAAAGCTTCAATATTTCCCAAACGGTCTTGAGCCAACCGGGAGTTTATGGCCTCTTTTCTGCATTTACTGAACTTGTTATTCGTACTGCCGGTTTGCTTAGAATCGCGCATACTTTTAAGCCCAATGCCATGCTGGGAACATCCGCCAGTATCGGTACCGTGGGACGGATACTAAATATACCGTCTTTCGTCTTTAACGAAGACGACGCCGGAATCGTTCCTCTTTTTGCAAGAACTGCCTATCCACCCGCCCATTATGTGGTAACCCCAAAATGCCTTCAATACGAGGATTACGGCAAAAAACACTTGACCTATAAAGGATATCACGAATTGGCATACTTGCATCCGAACCATTTTACGCCCGATCCTTCGGTGCCACGCTCCATAGGATTAGATGAAAACAAACCGTATTCCGTCCTTCGCTTTGTGGCACTGAAGGCCCACCACGACGCTTCTGCGGAAGGCCTTTCTCGCGACATCATAAATGAATTGCTAAGAAGGCTAACGGATGTCGGCCCAGTTGTTATCACCACTGAAGGAAACCTTTCACCGGAATTCACTAAATTCCAGTATAGACTGCCGCCCGAAAAATTGCATGACCTTCTGGCATTCGCCTCCATGTATATTGGTGACAGCCAGACAGTCGCAGCCGAGGCTGCGGTGCTCGGCGTACCAAGTATTCGTTGTAATACTTTCGCCGGGAAGATATCGTATCTGAACGAATTGGAAAGATCTTATGGCTTGACGAGAGGGTTCTTGCCGGGTGAAAAGGATCAATTGTACGCCACACTCGAGGCATGGCTGGAAAACCTCTCCGACATTAAAAAGAAGGCACAAGTAAAACGACAAGAAATGCTTAATCAGTGCGTGGACCTTGCAGACTGGCAGTGGAAGATGATTTGCAGAAAGGTTAACGGTTGAGCAAGCTCCACCAGCCGCTTGCCGGAAAGGGCTTATTATGTGTGGCATTGTAGGTATCATCCGGCAGGGCACGAAGGATCCCTTACCGGAACTCAAAGCTTCCGTTTCCAAGTTGGCACATCGCGGTCCGGATGACACCGGTATTTGGTCCCAAAGTTATGGGCGCCGTTTCACGGTAGGTTTGGGCCACGTTAGGCTCTCCGTACTTGACCTGAGTTCAAAAGGCCACCAGCCGATGGTGGCAAACGATCAAAGTGTCATTATCTTCAATGGAGAAATCTACAATTACCTAGAGCTGAAAGAAAAACTAAAAAGACTCGGCCATGACTTTAGCACAAATTCTGACACCGAAGTAATACTTGCTGCATACAAAGAGTGGGGAAAAGATTGTGTTGAAGATTTTATCGGCATGTGGGCCTTTGCGATCTGGGATGGGGAGCAGTTGTTCCTGTCAAGGGACCGGCTTGGCAAAAAACCATTATATATGTACCAAGATACAACTGCCGGGTTCTTGGCATTTGCATCGGAGATTAAAGCCTTACGCGAGATTACTGGGGTTCCATGGCAACCAGATGAGCGGACGGTTTTTCATTATTTGGCTTTCGGTGAAATGGAGCGAAAAGGAAATACCTTCTTTAAGGGAATAAGGGAATTACCACCAGCGAGCATCTACTTTTACGTCCCGGGAGAAAGGCAGGCTCGTTGGAGCTGCTTTTGGAGCTTATCAGACGAAGAACACGATGTGGATGAACAAGAAGCAATTACCAAGACATCAGAACTTCTCTATGACAGTGTGAGGCTTAGGCTCCGCTCAGACGCACCGTTTGGCCTAAGTCTTAGTGGTGGTCTTGACAGTACATTGCTTCTTGCTCTGATGAATGAAGCCGGCATGTCTGCACCTCCCGTATTTTCTTCAGCATATGAGGAACATGGATATAATGAAACAACTTATATAAATCTGGCAACGCGTAATATGGGATGTAAACCAAATTCGACCGTATCTAGCGCCTCTTTGTTCCATCAGGATTTTGAATCCTTCATTTATCATTTAGATCAACCAAGCAAACTGCCAGGCCCATACTCACAGTGGAGGGTCGCCGAGCTTGCCGGCAGAAACGTCAAAGTCTTGATCGATGGCCAAGGGGCCGACGAATTGGCTGGGGGATACATGTATTTCCTTCCCCTCTTATGGCGTGAAACATCGCTATCAAAAAAGCTGTGCCAGATGCCCGACCTATTGCTCACAACATGGGCAAACAGGCATATTTTTAACCAGCATAGTCTCCTGATGATATGGGAAAGATTCCAAGGCCAAACCAGAGACAGAAATTTCCTCCCTCTAAAACCGGACTGGACAGATAGATTCACTGAAGAAAGACCGGCATGGGGAAAACATACCCACTTAAACCCAATGCTCAGGCAATCTATTACCGACACGTCCTTGCCGGCGCTGCTACGTTATGGAGATAGGGTAAACATGGCTTTTGGAGTAGAAAACCGTTGTCCCTTTCTTGATCACAGATTGGTTGGTTATGTATCAGCCTTACCTCCACAAATGAAGATCCGTGGAGGGACTACAAAGTGGATCTTTCGGGCTGTTGCCGGAAAGAGAATACCAGATGCCATATTGAAACGCCGCTTGAAGATGGGATTTCCGACCCCCGTCGGTTCATGGTTTAGAAGAAAACTACTTAAAGCCACCCGGCAACGCTTTATTCAGTATAGCGATCTACAGCGCTTTAATCAATGGATAAGTATAGATGGCGTATTAAAGTTGTTGAATGAACATGCTTCAAGGAAAGCTGATCATCATGCTCTACTGTGGCGTTTGCTTTCACTTGGTGCTTGGCTAAAAACAGCAGAAGTGGAATAACTCCACGCACATAGAAATGGAAGACAGCTCGGGAGCGCTGGATTTGAATCTCGCTTTTGTTAGCGGATTATCCGACAAAAAACTGGCCCAAAAGCTGCCGCCGTTACAGGCGCTGCCGGAGGTCAGCAGGATCGATCTGTATCGTCGTCAGCCGTTTTACGGAAAAAAGATCAGATGGATTGCCATGCCGCTTTTTTGCTCTTGCTTCGCTCCGTGTGGTGACTTTTGGCGTTTTGCTGCTCTTCTCAAAAATGCCCGGCGCTATGATGTCATCATCGGCTGTCATCAGCGCTTTCACGGCATCTATGCAGCTGTTGCCGGTATTTTATTTTCACGACCAGTTATTCAACTTACAATCAACGATCTGGAATGGCTATGCAAGGGGTTTCTTGGGGAATGGGCCCTTCGACATGCCACTGCGGTGGGTTTCAGGGGAAACATAACACGCGGTCGTTTTCGCAAAATGTTCGGCAACAAGAGGCCTCTCTTTATTCCACAAAACGTCTGGTTATCAACTAAAAATGAACTGAGCCCTGAAAAATCAATGGACCTATTGTACGTAGGCTATCTAGCGGATTACAAAAACATCCCCGGGTGGCTGGAAACAGCAGCGGAAGTAAAGCGCAGAAGAGGCCATTTGAAGGCCCTGGTAGTAGGTGAAAAACCCAATTGGCATATCAGGTCTTTGGTCGACCGATTGGGTCTAGGAAAAGACATAAAATTCCCTGGGCATTTACATGGCAAAGATTTGGAGACTTGTTATGCAGAGGCACGCATCCTTTTGCTTACAAGTTTTTGGGAAGGCCTTCCAATGGTGGCTCTGGAAGCAATGGCCGCAGGCGTGCCTGTAGTGGCAACGGATGTTGGAGATGTACGCGAATTGGTTAAGGATGGACAAAATGGGTACTTGACGCCCGTTGGAAATGTCCAGCACGCAGCCACCGCTGTTGAAAAATTGCTACAAAATGAAACTTTATATCACCAAATGTCACAAGAGGCAAAAAAGATGGCTGCTCACTTTCTTATTGAGAGCACACTTGAACAAGCCACGGGACAATGGCGAAAGGTTTTTATTAAGATGGGAGTCATATGAACCACGAAGATTTCAAGCTTTACCGTTGAACGAACCTTCCAGGGAATTCAGGATATCCGTACTGCGGGACGTCAACCCATGTGGCTAGTCATCTGATCAGTTGAAACCTTCAATGCAATACTTGTGATACTCTGGGTATCACATATATCTCTTGGGGCTTGACAAACTTGGCTGAGTCCCAGCACGGAACATCACCTAGCATCGGCACCCTTGCCATTTCTGTCTTTCACCAGAGGACTATAATCCCTGAGGCGGAGCCGGTTTTTAGTCTTGTTTTCAATCCACTCGGGGTTCGCGCAAAAATAACTTCACATTTTTGCGCGAACCCTAAGTGCTCTGACCGACGTCTTTCCCAAAGTGGGCGCCACTTCCCTCGCCATCTAATGTTTCATCATAATTGCCGAGAAATACCCATTTCTGAAAAACACAGAACGAAAGAATAAAAACGGAATTAAAAAAGGCCCCAGTGCCAGTTCATTATTCATTGTTTTTAGGATAGTCCTGGCAGGAATAGGCTTTATGTCGTATTTTGAAGCAAGCTTGATAAGAGATGACCGAGTAAACATGTTGACATGTTCAATAGGATGAACATTCTTGAAATGCTCTTTTCGTCTTTCTACCTTAATGATGTCTGGAGACAACCCATCAAAAATGAAAATCCCCTTTTTCATCAACCGCGAACTGATATACTGAAAATATTCATGAAGATCAGCAGCATGTTCAATGACCGAAGTAGATACTACAATGTCAAATTTTTCTTGGGGTAATCCTTCGGGACGGGTAACTTGCAGGCCTTTTGCAATACAATGTGTGATCCGGTTTTCGTCAATCTCGATGCCTTTTCCTTCAACGCCAAAGCCTTTACAGAGATCTAAAACGTGTCCAAATCCCGACCCGTAATCCAACAGACGGATTCTACTGTTTCCTTCGTTCTTTGGTTTTGAAAAACGTGTTTTGAAAAATATCAGTGCCAGCAACAGGATTTTCATGGTACGCCATTTGTGATGCGTGTTGTAAAGATATGATAAATCGGAATTGTCAAAGGCCCAATCCTTTTTGTCCAGTTGTCCGGATTTAGCTTCATTGTATACAATATTGCTAAACTCCTTCTTTAGACGGGGATTTGTACAAACAAATCCACATTTGAGACATTCCTGATAAAAAAATTTGGTGCTTCTGTCACACTTGAGCGCGTCCAGGTTGTAGTAACTATGCTCGGGCCCCAGAAACTCATTGGGCGTCAAAGCCAATTTTTCCTTGAACTCGCCGGCTCCGCACACTGGACAAGGAATGAGTTCGAAAATACCAGTACTGCGTTTCATCCAGAATCCTCCGTGAACCGTTTTTTTAGTACGGAATGCGACTAACAGACTTCTTGCAATTAGACTCTTGTTCAATACGACGTAATAAATACTCAGCCAAATCATGATATTGCTCCGATTCACTTCGCCCTTGTCCTGCGGCGCCAGTGCCTCGTACTCGCCCCTTCTTGGCAAGCAGGGTTGACCACAAATCCACGGGAACAGATTCGCGCATAACGGCAGCCACATAGCTTAACAAAGCGTGCTCGTTCCATTCATAGTGCCTCATCATATCTCGCATGGCCGATGGCAGATCTTCAAAACTGCGTACCCTACGTACCATTGTTTCGGGCAACATGGAATAGGGGCAATGTCCTAAAACGATGACCGGCTTGCGTTGAAGTACAGCTTCGAATCCCACAAAGCCGGATATAACGATCACAGCCTTGGCATGTCGAACCACCTGAGCAGAAGGCATCTCTACGGGGGCAAAACTGGCATTGGGAATCTCGCGCAACTTGCGGTAGTACGAGGCAGTACGCATCCCCAGCGAACGAGGGTGTTCCTTGATCACCAGCAGCGTGCCCAAAGGTAAAGATTGTGCGACATTGCGAGCAACTTCAATCTGGTTCATCAAATAACGCCCATAAACACTTAGCGCTACTTCCGGTTCGGTGTTCAGTGGATAAAATACGTAAGGCGTTTCCGAGAGTGATTCCAAATCCAACACCGCGGGTCTCATGATTCTACGGGCAGCTCTTGCACTGAAACTTCGTGCCACCTGCTGCTGCCACAGTGTTCGAAAAGCAGGTTGCCGCTGTGTATCAAACCCTCGTTTTTCAAACTTGGCCCGCACATCGGCCATTAGGGTATAAGGTGCAAAGAAGATAAAGCGTAATAGTGCGCTAATTGTCAAATCACGGGCAGACTTTACCAGCACACCTTCGTACGTAACACGGCCGCGGGCTGTATGGTCCACGTACTCGCGGGCAGCCTTCAAAAAAGAATCAAGTGGCCGTCCAACTTCCTGGAGGTAGCTTTTGTATCTCTTTTTAATGTGGGGATGACCTTCTCGGATGTCAGCGCTAAAGGTGACATAATTGCCGATTTTGGTGGACTTTAAATGCAAATAGGGAACGCCTCTAGCTCGGGCAATCCAATAGATGATGATTGCTTCAAATGTGGCGGGTGCAAATCCAACCACAAAATCCGGCTTAAGCCGACCGAATGCATGCCAAAACGTCTCTACAGACTCTACGGCTATCCCCTGCAACTGCTGGAGAGATAAATAGGGTTTGTAATCCTGGCGGACTTTGCACAGGCGCCCCATATAGGTACGACGGTCGCAAACAAGAGTTGGCCATAGACTGGGAACGTCTAAACGTTCTTCCCATCGTGCAATTTCTTCCGGGCTCGGGTGACGGCTTATCCCTCGCTGAGCAATCTCCCACTGGCACAATACCTCTCCGTTAATCTCGACAGGACCTTCCCGGGCAACATACTTTCGATAAAAAGAATAGTCCGCAACGGCGAATGAAGCCGCCTCTATCTGGTTGAGTTTACGCAATTGCTGGACTGCCTTGTGGTATATCCTAAGTGCCGCACCCTGACACACAAAAAGAACCCGCATCTTTTTCTCTTGCTTAGACATTCCTATAATCCGGTGTTACTCTGAAAGACCATATGGAGATTAGTCACGTGCCCGCTAACGGTTATCGTGGCTACCAATCCAATTACCAAACAACACAGCACATTGACAACAAGCGAACTGGCGTGGGTCGGCGGAAACCAAGCGGATATGGCGCCGGAAGTCATCCACACTCCCATACCGACCAATACCCCCGGCAGATATACTTTAATTAACATTCGCCATGGAGACTGGCCCAAAAATCGGCAAACCATTGGAGGATATATTATAACTCCCTGTATAACCATCACAAGGCCCCACCCCACAGCAGCACCTACAAGGCCGGCTCCTCGAGCCATAGCAATTCCACCGACCAAGAGCGCGGAGATGCTCGCGAACAAAAAACCAAAAGCGGCTGGCCAGTGCTTTCCAACACCTTGAAGAATTGAACGGGATGAAAGTTGTGGTGCGCCCAGGGCGAGGCCAAACCCCATAATGGAAAGTGCTGTTTTGGAAGAACTGAAGTTAGCGTCCGTCCAGTCACTTTTAGACAACAACAACCGCAAAATGGGCTCCCCATAGAAAACCAGACCTATAGCAATAGTAGTGCCCAGTGCAAAAGTAATGCGCATCACAAAGTTGGCCAAATCCTTCAGACGTTGCACTTCCCCTTGCGCATATAGTTCACTGGCCAGCGTAACCATCGAACGGGTAATCTGGGTCAGTACAGACGAGAGATGCGTCATAACGACCAACACCACACCGTACACACCTGCCTGTGCAATGCCAAGCACGTTGCCAACGATCAACGTCAGCCCCGACCGATACGCCAGGCTGCTCAGGGTGATTAAAAATGAACTAAGACTCAAGCTGAGAATCTCTTTTGCCAGAGCAAAAGATACGCTCCTTAAGCCAAGCCGCAAATAACCCGTGATGCGCCACGCCACAAAGGTCAAAATTGTGTATTGAACAAGCGTGGCAATGGAAACTACAAGGGCCAAGGGAACCAGTCGAATACGGTCAAAGGCCAAAAGGAGCAAAACACCACTCATGTTCAAAACGGTTTTAATTATTTCCATGCTATTAACGACGCCATAATGCTGGTATCCCTGAAGAACGCCGGCGCCAATTTGTAGGGGAAATTGGAGAGCTAATGTCATACCGCTTATTAAAAAGACCCACCGCCCCGCTGTTTCATAGCGAATTCCCAACCCTAGCCAGCCGGGAACCCAAAGCGATAATGCCAGTGTCAGCACCGTGACCAACACGCTCATAGCCATCATCAACCCTGACACTGTGCTCAACAATGCTTTCAGTGTTTGTTCGTCTTTCACCCCCCTTGCCCTGGCCACAAATCGCCCTACCGAATTAGCAGCACCAAAGTTGGTAAGCGCCAGAAAACCAATGGACGCCCCAATCAACGACCATACCCCATAGCCATCCTTGCCTAGCTTTGAAACGACAATCGGCACCGTTATCAGGCTTGCAGCAACAGAAAGACCTCGGGAAAGCCAGCCGGTGAGTGCAGAAGATATAATGACACGGATGGCGTTGTTAGTTGTTTCGTTTTCCGAATCGGAACTTTTTGCCCCTGCCATGTTAGAAACGCGTTTTTCCGATTTCCTCATATTTATGCCCAACAAGCCCTTTAAGGAGACATTAGTCAGTGTCCATCCACAAACTGTCAAAAACCAACGGACGCTGGCGCAGGTTTCCATATTTCAAAAACCGCTATGCCATACGAATCGCTCATCACAGGCAGTATTTTTCAAGGGACGCGCTATTTCCCCCAATAATCTTTAACAGCTTTGATGCGATAAACTCCTCGGTTTTCGCCATGGAACAATATGTAGCACCTCCGACATGCGGCGTTAGAATTAAGTTTCTTTTTTCCGTTAGTTCAATCAACTTTGCCAGATTAGGGCTATTATTCTCCCGTGAAATAACATCAAGAGCCACGCCTTTTACGGTAGCGCTCTCAATTTTTTCAACAAGGTATTCTTCGTCCAAAAGCTCACCTCGGGAGATGTTGACAAAGTACTTCCCATCCAGCATGTCAATGTAATGTTCGCCGAAAAACCTTTCGTTTTGCTCCGTGTACGAAGCAGCCATGATGACAATTTTAGCGCGGCCAAGCAGTTGTTCAAGGCTTTCTGCCCTGTATGCGTTCGCCGTTTCCTTGATGGTCGAATCAATATCCCAAAATAATACTTCACTGCCAAAGCAAGAAAAATATTTCGCCAAAATCCGCCCAACCCGGCCAAAACCAATGATGCCTACAGAATTCCCAAAGAGTTCTTCCCCCCGATAACGATCCCGATCCCATTGGGGATTCTCGGCGCTTAAGAATGCATGCTTATAGTTTCTCAAAAGAGCTATCACCAGTCCAAATGCGTGCTCCGGCGTTGCTCTTATCTGAGATAAAAAATCCTGCTCACCTCTAAGCGAGACGATTTCGATGTTTCTCTTAGTCGCCGAAGCCACGTCAATATGGTTGAGTCCCGTCGTCGGGCTACAAAGAAATCGAATCTTTTTTGCCATATCCAAAAAGGTGCCGTCGATAAAATAACCGAGACGGACAAAAAGGACTTCCTGGGCTCTTAAAAACACATCCAAGTCGTTCCCACTAAAGCGCTCTACCTTGCCAAGACGTTGCAAATGGCCAATGGCCTTTTTCGAAAAAAGAGAAGGCTCTAGTATGCCTATCCGCACAATACCCTCCTTACGAACTGCAAATCATCAACCGTATCAATGTTTATGGATCGAGACTCGGGCATTTCATAAAGAAGTGGCCGATTGCCAACCAAACGGCCTGTCTTTTTGACATATTCAGTTTTTGCCATATAGATGGCGCCGTTACGAATGAAGATTTGACTCTGGTCCTGGCGCCTAATCCCTTTGTTGTGTTTTTCGTTTAAAGGGATGGCGATACCATTATCCTCCCGATATATAATCAAATCTGTGATTTTTTTCTCTTTGTATACCGAAATCAGCGAATCTTTCTGACGGGTTCGAAACAATTCGATCGAATCATGCATGTCTTGGAAAGTCCTTAACGGCGATGTGGGCTGCAAGATGAGGACAGCATCAAATAGATCTCCTTTCTTCTCAAAATGTTCAAGTGCATGTAAAACGTATGCGATCGATGGAGCTGTATCAGAAGACAATTCATCGGGTCGCAAAAATGGGACGTCAGCTCCAATCTCCCTAGCAATACCGGCGATTTCTTCACAATCCGTTGAAACAATTACATGGGAAGAAAGTTTTTTCTTAAGGAGCTCTAATGCTGGAGCAACGGTATAATAAAGCAACGGTTTCCCACATACGTCCATGATATTTTTTTTCAGGATCTCTTTTGATCCGCATCGCGCAGGTATTATCGTCAACAAAGTCATTATTTGTAGCCCCATACAATGAACGCCTGCCCGTACCCCTCTTGACAAAGCCACGGATGTTTTCCGGTTCTCTTGCCGTTGTCGTCCAACATTTTAGCAAAATGCTTAACAATTGCGCTTTCGCTTTCCTCCGGCATTAGAGTAAACGGAAACTTAATGGAATGAGAGATCATCGGCAGCGGATATACGCCACTGGCATGAACATCTTTTAGCCCAAGCTTTTGCAAAATCGGCACATACGCTTCCGAGCCGCCATCAGATCGAAAAACATCTTCCTTCTCTCCGCCACTGGAATCGAGCCTTGCCGCGTACCCCTTGATAATATTGTTTACCCACTCAAAGTCTTTCTGAATATTGTCAAGATACTTGGGTACTACGTAACCGATAAACAGTCCGCCTTTATCCAAAACGCGAACCTGCTCCGCCATTGGCAACTCGATCTGAATCAAATGCTCCAATAAACCCACGGAAAATACTACATCGAATGAGTTTTCATCAAAGGGTAAAGCCTCCACGTTGGCTACGAGGAAGGCTGCCGTGAGGTCGTTTGAAAAATACATGCGTTTCGCTATGTCAATGACACTCGCCGAAAGGTCAAGCAGCGTACATTCGAAACCGGTGTCACTGAAGTAACACGAAAGACTGCCTCTTCCACATCCGACTTCAAGGACACGTTTTCCACCGTTGAAGTCATAGCTTTTCATTAGTTCATTGAAAAGGGACCAGTGATTTTTGAATGCAAGTTGAACCTGGTTTTTCGGATCGTCCCGAGTCCAGTGATTATAAAACGCCTCCCCCCTCACCCGCCAATTCCGGTCAAATGTGCCAATATCACCGCTTACTCGTTTACCCATGTCCCACCCGTTCAGCCCTATTTATAGGCAACGTTATTTTATCTAATAAGTCGGCCTTTTGTTTTTGGAAAATTTAACTCGTGACAATTTTTCGGCGATAGCAATTCCTGCTCTGCCATCACCAAATATTTTTTGTGGATCGTAACGCCCGTGATCTTTCTGCCCTTTGATGGCCTTGTAGAGAGCTTTATGATTGTAAGCAGCAAAGACCACGTTTTTCCCATGCTCCCGGCCTTCCTGTCTGTCCCCCACGATTACGGAAGGAACACCTAGGAAGCAGCCTTCTCTAATAAACGACGATGAGTTACCAACAGCGCAAACGGCATTTGCCAATACGCGAGCATAATCCTCAGGCGCAAAATTCCTGTAATAGTGAAACTTTTCTTGCGGGTGTTCTTCCCTGAAAACCCGAATCCCCTTGGATATTTCATCCGATCCCGCATCGATGTTGGGCCACAACACGACCTTTTGAAGATCCCTGAATTCCTGCAAAGCGTACAATGTCTCGTTCACTTGTTCCAATCCTTCTCCATAACTTGTTGTTACGGGATGCTGGAGCATCAAGATGTAGGGTTCTTCCCAATCGAGAGGAGTGCCGACACCACCATAATGGGCCATCATCGAATTACTGATCGAAAGATCTTCATTGGCCAGGATATCCATTGCAGGACATCCATAATTAAAGACATATTTAGGGTCTTCACCCATTTTTATAATCCGATTTTTGGATTGCTCTGTCGCAGGGAAATGGAGATCAGCCAGTTTGGTGACGGCATGCCTTACCCGCTCATCGATATTGCCGCTAACCTCCCCGCCTTGAAGATGGGCAAGGGGTATGTTCAGGTAAGTAGCAGCAACGGCCGTGGCCATAGTCTCAAACCTATCTGCCACAGCCACGACGATATCCGGTCTCAAATCCTCAAAAGCCGTTGCCAGTTCCACTATTCCGAGGCCGGTCGATTTCGCCTGCGTAGAAAGGGTCTCTCCTTCAACGATATAGAAAAGATTTCTGTCCGGCTTAAAGCCATCGCCCCTAATAATCTCTATCGCTTTGCCAAAACGATACAAAAGCGTGGAAGCTCCCACAATCAATTGTAGCTCTGTATCGGAATGATCATCAATGGCCTTCATCAAATACTTGACACGACCATAATTGGCTCTACTGGCAACGACAACACATATCTTTCGTTTCTTCACTCCAAATCTTCCTCTTTTAAAAACTCGTATGGTGCTTTCTCAACCTTCAACCTTCTTCCAATAACGTGTTTATATTCTCCGGCCGGCAGGCCATGGCCAACGGGTTTTTTTGCTTCTAGGTCATTTAACACCACAACATGCCCCTTTCGCAACGACTTGTTCACAGCCAAACTCTTTTCAAAAATCTTCTTAACGTCTTGAAACCTTGAGTTATCACTTTTGTCCATTTTTCCAGAAAGCGACAACTCCAAAAACCTCACGCCTTCTACCACCCTTTTCAGCCCAGCTATTGTCAGAGAAGCCTTGGCATCAGGGCCGAACATCCTAATATCGAAAGTGACATGAACTTCGATGACTTCCGCACCCAGGGCAACAGCCGCCAGGGACGGGTAGATGGTGCCCGAATGGTCTGAAAGACCGACAGGGCATTTATATCTGTTCCGCAACTCACCAATGACATTTAAACCCACATCCTCTGGAGAGGTGGGATACTTTGTGGTACATTGAAGTATGGTAAGATCGTTTCCAAAAGGCTTCAAAAAATCCACTGCCGCATCCAACTCATAAAAACTACTCATGCCGCTTGATAAGATGATGTCTTTTCCCGTGGTGGCAACCTTTTCCAGCAGCAACAAGTTGGTGACCTCGCCTGAACCAATTTTATATTTTTCTATTCCAACGTCTTCCAGCAAGTCTACTGCCGCATTCGAAAAAGGCGAACTCATAAACATCAACCCAACATCGTCGCAATGCGCCTTGATGCCTTTCCACTGATCAATGGTAAACTCCATGCGCTTCCAATAGTCAAATCTCGTTTCATCCTCATAAGAGAAAGGAACTCGGAAAGGCTCGAAGATGCTACTTTCAGCCTCCGCGATGTGGGTTTGGAATTTGACGGCATTAATTCCGGTTCCTGAAACAGCATCTATGAACGAATGAAGAATTCCAAGACTACCATCATGGGCTTGGCCCACTTCTGCAATAATAAATACGCTCATTGATTTACCACCTTACAGCAAGCTCTGTGTAGTAGAAAAACTCCAACTGAGCCCGACCTTTTCCTCAGTTTTTTTAAACATGCTGCAACCGCCCGAAAATGTTCTTGGCCCTTTCGGTCCAATTGTATTTCTGAACATCAAGTTTCGCTTGCTTTCCTATCTTCTCGCCTAACGCCTCATCTTGCCTGAGCGATACTATCCCATCACACCAAGCCTGGATATCGTCCGGTTGAACCAATATGGCGTTACGCCTGTTTTCCAAGACCTCCTCCAGCACTTCAAGTTTCGATGAAAGTATTGGCTTGCCACTTGCCATATATTCAAACATCTTGAGAGGAGACATGTACGCTGCAGTATCGCCTTTGTTTCCCCTCAATGTCACTGCATATTGGTACGGCATCATCAAAAGATCAAAAGCCGACAAGTAATTGGGTATTACACTATTAGGAACATGTCCGGTAAGCAGCAAGTTATCAACACCCCTTTCCTTTGCCGTCTGTACGACGGCGTCTATGTCACTTTTATATCCTCCAACAATCACAAACAGAGATTCCTTGATTCGAGAGGCAACTTCAATAATAATTTCAATGCCTCGTCCTTTAAACAGATTGCCGGCATAGCCGACAATATGCCGATCTTCCGGCAATCCGAGGGCCCGTCGTATCGCCCTTTTGGGAGGAAGACAGTCAAAACTCTTAGAATCAACGCCGTCATGAGCCACCATGATTTTGCCTTTCAGCCCAGCTTTCCGGAATAAACCATTCAATCGATTTTTCATTTTCCCTGAAATACAAACAACCAATTTCGTGTTTCTATGACCTATAATCCTTTTCAGTAGAAATTTACTAAAAACACCCACAGGGGCTTCATGGCATTCTATAATGATGGGGTAACCCAGCCGTGTGAATAAGAACCCGCTATACAGGTCCCGTGTATAGAACATCATCTCCGATTCATTCCTCACAAAAAAAGCGGTGGCCACTATCAAATAGACAAGCCGGCCCAATATCCTTATCGGTAGTATTGGAAAGCTTTTAATAGAAAACCGTCTGTCAATGCCATAGTAACCAAAGACATCATCCATACTGTCTGCTTTCACGTTGGCAACAAGCATTAGTTCATTTACCACCATGCCAATCGCCTGACACATCTTCATGATATGAACAGAATTGGCAGCCTGAGAAGGCAACTCGGTAAAAGAGAAATAGATGACATTTTTCATAGAAACAAGAAATTCTTCCTCG
>CAYSBQ010000029.1:0-22741 GCA_964429315.1 uncultured Desulfobacterales bacterium | reverse complement strand
GATAGGTTCTACCGATCCGGTGAGAAATAATATAGGTAATTCCCCGGGAAAGCCCTAACGGGCAGACAGGAGGAATTACCTATGCACGATTGGAAAAGTTTATCGCATGTAAGATGGGATTGCAAATACCATGTTGCATTTGTACCTAAGTATTGTAAAAAGAAGCTATATGGTAAGTTTCGGAAGCGAGTTGGCGGTATATTGCGAGATTTGTGTCGCCAGCGAGGAGTGGAGTTGTTGGAAGGGCATTTGATGCCAGACCACATCCACATGTGTTTAAGCGTACCGCCAAAGTATAGTATAGCCTTTGTAATAGGATTTCTAAAAGGCAAGAGCGCGGTGTTGATCCATCGCACAGTATTGGGAAAGAGAAGGGTATCCGGCCTGCACTTTTGGGCCAGAGGATACTGTGTTAGCACAGTTGGTTTGGATGAAGAAACTATACGCAATTATATTCGTGAGCAAGAAAAGGACAAAGACGAACAACTGGATTTAGAATTTGATGAAGATGAATAAAAAGCCCCAACGGGGCTTTCCCAAAGTAATCGCCCCCCTCAGGGGGGCCTCCTGAGCCCACCCGCTCTGCGGGTGGAGCTTCAGTCTGGAAATAGGAGATGCTATTTTATGCACCTCTTTAACCAGGGCTTTGCTCGAATACTATTTGAGAGACAGCAAATCGCAATTGACTTTTTTTCATATCCGCCAGACAATGCATTCCACCTGGTCCATCAGTACGTGGTGACCCCTCTAAAACGTCCAGGTCAACTGGCGGATGAGGCTGAACAGGTGGTTAGACAAATCGAGGAGGGTGGCAGCCGAAGCGGCAGGCTTTTTCTCGTGTATGTTCCTAATCGGGTTAATCAGTTTTTGAAGGAGCACATCAGAAAAAACATGAAAAGGTATCGTGCCAAACGAATTGGAGTGTTCAAACAGTCTCTTCTAAGAGTACCTGTGCAGGTCCTGCTTATCGAGTTCAGGAATAAGGGTTAGGTATACGTAATGTTTAGATTGTCCGTTCGTCTGTGTATGGTGACGGGGGGGACTGCATTGGTTTTTGCTATCTTGTGTGTGCCCCTAATGAGAGACTGGCTGGTTAGCTTCGATAGTAATTTGAAGCTTTTCACTGTTGAGGAAATCGCTATCTGTAGAGTAGTTTTGATTTTGATTGGTCTCACTCTGATGTTTGGATCTGTTGTTTGGCTGGCAGGTTGCAACGCATCCTGGCGGAAAAATATCGAAAAGGACTACGTGACCTATGTTGAGAATCCATCACTCCCTCCGGCAACGCTCTCTAGATTCATCTGGTTGTGGTCGGCGGTTACCTTTTTCGTTATGCTCGCTCTGATTCAGACCATGCGCTGGAGTTTCTCATGCGAGGGAAAGGGAGTCGGGTGGTATGATAACTTGACGCTGGAAAGTGGTGTTTGGGAAACATTGACTGCAATTACATTGGCTGGAGCCGGGATTTTCTTTGTGGTCACCGCATGTAAGTCTAGTGACCGTATCCGGTCTATGCCTGCCAAGTGGCCGTCGCTATTACTTGGCATTTTGATGTTAGTGGGGGCCGGTGAAGAGGTTAGTTGGGGGCAACACTGGCTAGGGTTTGCGGTTCCCGAGTCAGTCAAATCAATCAATATTCAAGAAGAACTGAACCTTCACAATATCAACACCCACCTGGCAAATCATATGATGGTGTTTTTCTTCCTGTTTTACATTGGCATTCTCCCTGTTATGAGCCGGCTTTTAAGCCAAATACGCTACGTTTTCGAAAGGGTAAATATCCCCCTTTGCCCTGGCGCATTTGCTCCTTTCGCGTTCATTGGTGTCCTGATGGGTGACCATGATCTCTTTTCCAATCTGTGGGGGAATCCACCGTGGCGTATTAGCGAGGCCCGCGAGACCCTTTTTGGCGTGATCATGCTGGGTGTGTCGATTTCATTCTATCTGACTTCCAAGGACCGTCATTCAATAACTGAGAGCTGACTGCCAACTGCCGCCTCCTGAAGCAGAAAACCGGCTTTGGGCCAAGGCATTTACTTTGCTGTCACATTCCGTGCGGTCATTTCCATCCAATTGCGGATTCTTGTTAGAAGACGTTCCTGGCTCCAAAGCAACGTGAAGGTGTGGTTTGCCCCTTCGATAATCTCCATGTTCAAAAGACCGGAGTCAGTCAATTCTTTGAATTTACGTCCCAGGACCACGTGGATGTAATCTAATCCCTCATCCCCTTCGGAATAAAGATGGAGGAGTTGAACCCCACGTTTGGTCAGGGAATGTAGATTTGCCTCCGCTCGCGACACCTGAGAGGAGAGTTTGCTTTTGCTCCCGGATTTGCTTTTTGTGCGAAAACCTGCAAACATCCCTTTTGCTCTTGCCCAGACATCAACTTTTCCCGTGATTGCTTTCAGCCAATTTTTCGCCCTAAACGAGCTGAACAGAGCTATCCTCCAATAATGACGTGAGAGCGTGCGGTTACTTATGTAAGAACTCGAATCATTATCCCAATCATTTAAGTGGGTCCGGGCGTTGATCAGAAGGGCTCCAACAACTCGATCATCATGACAAGCAGTCCTGAATGATATGGTAGCGCCCGAACAGATGCCTATTAGAACGAATCGTTCAACCCCCCTTTCTGCATTCAAACAACTCATTGCCTCCTGTGTTTCGAGTATTGCGCTTTTTAAAAAAGGCAGATTGTCCTTGCGATGTTGGCTGTCTCCGATCCCGGAGAAGTCATATCTCAGGACTGAAAACCCGACGGATGCCAAATCCCTGGCTATTTTGACATAAAGACGATTCGGACCGACACGATGGAAAATCCCCGTGTTTAGAAGAATAACACCCGGAAGATCCATTGGATTATGTGGTTGCAGAGGATCAGTAATGATTCCGACGAGGTTCTTTTCTTTTCCAAAAAGCAAAGATGCTTCTTTCACTGGAATTCCTTGCAAAGCCATGAAACAATTGATTTCAAGATCTGATATGGGACCGGTATTAGTCCAAAGTCTTCCATCCACATCCAGATTTGAGGGAAAGGAAGATGCAAAAAGCTCACATGGGCGCCCGTGGTTTCGAGATGCTTCTTCAGTCGTTCTTGATCATTTCCTTTATGGCTTTGGACAATCAGGATGTTGTTCGACGGTTTTTTGCAGAGCGAAAAAAGTTCCAGGGCCTCCAAGCTTGTAATCATCGAATTTGTTAGAGGGAATCCAAGTACCTCCGTTGGTTCCTTTCTTTTTGGTCGCTTTTCCTGTTTCACGTGAGAATAGCCAAGCATCTCCCGGTGCAAAGTCCTCAACTCACGAACATATGTATTGCCGTTGACTACTGGATCCCAAAGAACCATTCCTTCAACATCTTCAAGTTCGGCGCCTGCCATCAATGCGAGGGTTCCGCCCAGGCGCATGCCAACCAGGCAGACTTTGCGGACTTCGCCTTTTCGTTTGAGTTCAGAGATGGCCCTGGGGATGTCGACGAGCCATTGGAGGATGTTTCCTTCTTCACAGTTTCCGCTGGAATCGCCGCACCCAAAATAGTCAAATCGCAAAACTGGAAAGCCGGCTTTGGAAAGATGGAGAGAAAGTTCCCGGTAAGCTCGATGGAATTGGATATACTCGTGATCTATGGGGTAGCACAAAAGAACTCCACAACTTCGAACCGATTGGGACAGAGGCGGATGATAACAGCCCAAAAGCGAAGCTTCTGATGGCCCGAAGTAAAAAGGTTCAATCTTTGGAATTAATTTTCTAGGGGACGCTGTGGGTTCAAGGCGCGTTTTGGAATTCGTCTGCTCTTCACAAGAGGACGCAAACTGCGCCAGTGTTTGAAAAATCAGTTCTCCAGGGTTCACACGCAAACCCTGTTCCTTTTCCAGCCTTGCGACAACCTGCATCGAGAGGAGGGAATGTCCGCCCAAATCAAAGAAGTTATCGTATCTGCCTATGCGATCAACACCCAACACATCCTGCCAGATCTCAGCAATATGCGTTTCCAGGGAAGTGTGGGGAGCTACGAATGTTTCTTCAAGCCTTAGGTCGTCCAAGTTGGAGACAGGAAGGGCCTGTCGGTCTACTCGCCCGGAGGGTGTGATGGGTAGAGCGTCCAGAAACACAAAGGTCGAAGGGACCATGTAAACGGGCAGCTTTTGTTTCAAGAAGCCCCGCAATTCATTGATCGTGGGGGCCGGCTTGTCGTGCAGGATCACATAAGCCACCAAATGTTTGTCCCCGCGTTGGTCTTCCGGGGCTATAACGACCGTTTTTCGAACCGCTTCATGCTGGTCCAGCATCGCCTCAATCTTTGCTGGTTCGATGCGAATGCCACGGATTCTAACCTGATTATCGATGCGACCGAGGAATTCAACGTTGCCATCTGACAGCCACTTGGCGAGGTCTCCTGTCCGATACAACCGTTCTCCTGGGATAAAAGGGTTTGGCACAAAACTCTCGGTGGTTAAGTCAGGGGCATTTAAATACCCTTTAGCCAAACCTACACCAGAGATGCAGAGTTCTCCAGGACATCCCACAGGCATGCACTCTAAATTCTTGTCCAAGATGTAGACTTGATAATTCATGACAGGTTTCCCTATGGGAATTGGGGAATCCTTTTGAAGCATTTGTAAATCGAGGTCAAAGGACATGGCACACATCGTTGTTTCAGTGGGGCCATAAAGGTTGCTCAACAAAGTCGATTCAAGGAGTCTGTCTACATTACCGAAAGATAACGCTTCTCCGTCACTCAGGATGAGGCGCAGCGTAGAGAGATCATGGTCTTCCGCATTGAGTGAGGCCAAAAAAGACGGGGAAGCTCCAATAATCGTGACTTGATGCTTGGAAATGAGGCGAGTGAGTCTCTCCAAGTCCAAGACTTCATCCTTGCTGGGTATAACAACTGCGCCTCCAGCAGATAGAACAGAAAAAACCTCGTTTACGGAAACGTCGAATGACATTGATGTTTGTTGCAAAACCCTGTCTTCTGCACTGAGTCCATAGGACCTGATAAAAGAGGTTAGGGCATTCACAGCACTTCTGTTTTCAATCATTACACCTTTTCGCTGTCCCGTCGATCCGGAAGAATAAATGACATAGGCCAGGTTCTCAGGGGTAGCCACACTGGGGATATCCTCTCGTTTTTCCCGGGCAATATCATCCCAATCTTTGTCCAGACGGATTACCTGAGCACTGTGTTCGGGCAGGCATTCGATTAGGCGTTCCTGAGTCACGAGCACGGGAAGTTGGGAATCTTCAAGTACATACTTGAGTTGCTCAGTGGGGTATTCGGGGTCCAGCGGAACAAAAGCACCACCAGCCTTGAGAATACCCAGCAACCCCACCAACATTTCTAGGGATCGCTCAACGCAGAGTCCAACTAATACTTCCGAGCCCACTCCTAATGTCCGCAGATAATTTGCCAGCTGGTTGGCACGGGTATTAAGATCACGATAGGTCCATTGATGGTCTCCAAAAATCGTCGCAATAGCTTCAGGTGTTCTCGTAACCTGCGCTTCGAACAGCTGGTGGAGGCAGGACGCTTTAGGATAGTCCCCTTGGGTATCATTCCACTCCACGAGCATCTGGTGTCGTTCAGCTTCTGTCAGGAGCGGTAATCGAGAAATCGGCTGGTCAGGATCGAACACAACGCCTTCCAGCAATACCTGGAAGTGATTTAGTAGCAGGGTAATTGAGGCGCGGTCAAAAAGATCGGTGTTGTATTCCACGTACCCAGACACATTATTTTTCTCATTCGTCATCGCAAGGCTCAAATCAAATCGCGCTGTCCCTAATTCGATCCGAAGAGGTCTCACACTGAGCCCCGGTAACTTCAGGTTCTGCTCTACAGAATGTTCATGAAAAACGAAGAGCATTTGAAACAGCTGGTTCCGGTTTGGGGCCACCTCCGGGTGCAGTTCCTCTATCAGCTTGTCCCAAGGAAGGTCCTGATGAGCATACGCCCCCACAGCCAACTCACGGATTTGACCGAGCAGCTGTGGAAAAGTCGGATTGCCGGAAAAATCGGTACGTAACGCGACATTGTTCGCAAAAGGACCGATCAATCCCTCTGTCTCAATACGATTGCGGTTAGAAACGGCTGAGCCCACGACAATGTCCTCCTGACCTGTATAGCGATGCAGCAGCGTTTGAAATGCAGCCAAGAGTGTCATGAACAGGGTGACCCCTTCCCGTCTACTTAAGGCCTTGATAGCTTCAGACAAGGCCTTGGGGAGCGCAAACGATTGGATCGCACCACGATAAGTCTGAACTGCCGGTCGTTGACGGCAGGTGGGTAGCTCGGTTACGGTCGGCGCGCCGGCAAGCTGTTTCTTCCAGTATGTAAGCTGAGTCTCAAGCACTTCTCCTTGCAGCATCTGCTGGTGCCAATGCGCAAAATCCGCGTACTGAATAGGAAGTTCGGGAAGCGGTGAAGTCCTTCCCGTCGAGAAAGTGTCGTACAGAGTTGAAAGCTCATGATAGAGGACACCCATGGACCAGCCGTCTGCGACAAAGTTGTGTGTTGTCAGCAGTAGCACATAGTCCTCCTCACTTAAACACAGTAATGTTGTCCGGAATACTGGGCCGTGCGCCAAGTCAAAAGGCCGTCTGGCCTCTTGGGTCGCAAGCTCTAGGGCCCTATCCTCTCGACCAGGTTGCGGAAGGTCCCGAAGATCCGCTACCGGGAGAACCAGAGGGGCATTTGGGGAGATGACCTGAACAGGTTTTCCGTCGATGGTTGAACAGGTGGTTCGCAACACTTCATGGCGTCGCAAAATTTCGTTGATGCTTTTCTCGAGGGCAACAACGTTAAGAGGACCCGTGATTCGAAGAGCTACTGGGACATTGTAGAAGGGGCTTTGTGGATCCAGTTGGTGCACAAGCCACAGCCGTTCCTGTGCAAAAGAGAGAGGGAGTTTCCCGGCCCGAGAAATAGGTCGAAGTGGCGGAGAGGTGGGACTTGTCACCATATCAGTCTGGTGCAGGATAGTCAGAATCTCCGACTTGCACTCCGTAAGCTCTGTGCGCAGGAACGGTGTCAGCACTCCCTTTGGGGCGTTATAGCGCAACCGATTCCCGTTAGCCCAGAGCTCTACGCCCTGTGTGTGCAGGTATGCCATGAGCTCACCTGCGGTCATATTTCGCCTTCCTCTCGCTCACCTACAATAGCTGGTTCATGACCTAGGGCTTCCTGGAAAGGAGACCAATGCATATTATTGTGGATGTCTATCAGACCACCCAACAGGGAGTGAGCAAGGACATGGCTCTGATCGAGTTCAAATAGATGTTCTATCCGCTTAAAATTCAGATTGCCAATCTGGCAAAGACCTATCCCGCAACCAGGCGCTAAAGTTTCCAGGAGTTGTGACATGAGACCAGCCTCGATCGTTGCGTAGTGCATGCCGCGTTTGCCGTACATTGGAGCAATAGCACTCAATTGAGCGATCAAAAACACGGCGAAGGCAGCCTCATCAAAAATAGGTCCATTGATAATCGGATCATAGACATCTCGATCGAAATCAGCGAGACCTGACAGTAATGTGAGTCGGCAGTGTGAAGGATGATAGTAATAGATTCCGGGATCCAGGTTTTCCACCCGTCCCGGTTTGATGTAGAGATAAGTTTGTACAGGGTACAAACCACCCGCGGAACCATAGAGGTACTTCGGCTTTTCATCAATTTTGATCTGGCGCAAGCACTCCAGCAGTTCGCTCAACCTGGCAAACGGGATCGGATCTACTGAGAACCGTCGATGACTGCGGCGCTCAGTATATCTTTTCTTCATGGCTTCATCCGGATCCGGCAAATCGAGCCTGACGGAAGGTCTTTCATCTTCTATTCGACGCAGACCAGGCTGTTTGTCTTTGAACAAATTGCGTTCCTCCGGGTCGAGAATAGGCTGGTAGGAAGCCAGAACGGATTCCGGCGTTAGTTCTACAGGTTTCCCCTTTGTTTCTTCTGCTCCCCGTCTTTCAAGAACGTGCTGCTCGTGGGAGCGGGCCAGTCCGGACACGGTTGGGAGATGATAGAGCCCGTCCATCTTTGGACGGAAATCCAGTTCACTCTCCAGTCGATTGGCAATTCTGATCATGTCTACTGATGTTGCGCCTAAACGCAGTAGATTCGTTTCAAAGTCTATTTGATCTATACCCAGGACACTTGCCACTATCCGGGCTATGCGTGCTGTGAGATCCGACGCCTCAACTGGGAAATGTTGCTCAGACTCGGCAGGTGACAGGACAGGATCAGGCAAGGCTTTGCGGTCTATTTTCCCGTTTGGGGTGAGTGGGAGTTCTTCCAGCATCACAAATGCCGACGGTACCATGTAGTCTGGAAGCTTCTGCTGTGCAAGCTGGCGCAGTTCTGCTTCCGACAGGACAGCGCCAGGTTCAGGGACAACATAGACTGCCAGGCGTCTTCTTTCTTTTTCTCCCAACGCTTTAACTGCCACAGACCGGACCTCGGGGTGTTTTCCAATGGTGGCCTCGATTTCTCCCAACTCAACCCGAAATCCCTGGATCTTGACTTGATTGTCTTCTCTGCCCATAAACTCAATGTTGCCGTCCGGCAAGAAGCGGCCCAGGTCTCCTGTTCGATAAAAACGTTCTCCCGTTTGAGGGTTAGTGACAAAACTTTTTTGGGTTCTTTCCTTGTCCCGCCAGTAACCTTTTGCCAGCCCGATCCCGCCAATGAAAAGTTGTCCCGGTACCCATACCGGACAAGGTGAGAAAGCATCGTTTAACACGTGAAACTGCTGGTTAACCATAGGGCGACCGTAGGGGATGCTCTTCCACGCCGGGTCCACTCCCTCAACTGGGTAAAGGATCGACCATATGGACGCTTCGGTAGCTCCTCCAAGGCTGACGGTCTGCGCCCGGTCAAATTGTGCCTTGATTTGATCCGGCAAGGTCAAGGGGATCCAGTCTCCACTAAGCATTATCAGCCGCAGTGAGGATTCCAGGGAAACTGAGCTAGTGGTCAGGTAGTCTACCAACAACTCCATCAGTGCTGGGACTGAGTTCCATATCGTAACATTTTCTTGAGAAATGAGTTTGGCCCAGATTGATGGATCGCGAGTGGCTCCTTTTTCCGGGACCACGATGGAGCCGCCGGCAGCCAGGGTGCCGAAGATATCATAAACGGACAGATCAAAACTCAGTGAGGAGAGAGCCAGCACGCGGTCATTGGAACCCACACCAAAGCGCTTGTTGATGTCAAGGATCGTATTGACTGCGCCGCGATGATCAATTGCTACACCCTTGGGAAGACCGGTTGACCCGGACGTGTAGATGACATAGGCCAGGTCTTCGGGTTTTTGTATCGTTTTAAGCGGTTGATCTTTCACCCCGTAAAGGGAATCATCTTCGTCTACACAAATGCGCTTGAGGCCTTCAGGCCATTCCAGAGAACGGACAACGGACGACTGTGTCAAAACGTGTTCAACCTCGGCATGTTCCAAAAGGTGCCACAGGCGCTCTTTCGGAAACCCGGCGTCGATCGGCAGATAGGCGGCTCCGGACATGTGGATCCCCAGCACGGCTACCACCTGCTCCCAGCCCTTCTCCATTACCACCGCTACCAGAGTATTGGGGCGGGCGCCCAGATTGCGAAGTTGGTGTCCTATTTGATTTGAGCGGCGAAACAACTCCTCATATGTCAGGGTCTTGCCTGTGGCCACAACGGCGGGTTGATCAGGACGTTGCGGTACCTGGTCTTCAAATAAATTGTGGAGCATTTCGTCATGCAAAGGTGTGTGTGTGGCGTTAACTTCCTGTCGTTTGGCCAATTGGGCGGCTGGCAACAGCTTTTCAGCTGTACCAGGCCAGGTGTCCTTCCAACTGCCATTGTCATCGGCAAGACGTTGGAGGAGTCCACAATAACTGTCGAACATATCCGAAAGCAGACCTTCGGGGAACAGTTCGTCTACCGTGTCCCAGTTAAAAAGAAGGGCGCCGGATTCTTCAAAGACTTGATGGTCTATCCAGACCTGCGGGGTCTGGGTAATCGTGTATTTGACCTCTCCTATCCAACTCATTGGGTTATTATTCCCAGCCATCGTATTGTGAGGAAGGGCACTGGTGAATACGACAGGCATTTCTGCGCGTAATGTCTCGCCTTGCTTCCTTGAAAACTCGCGTAGGACTTGTATGCCACTGAAATACCGGTGGTCCAAATCGTTCCAGAGTTGCTGTTGAAGGCTTCGGGCCCTGATTTCGAAGGTGTCCTCCCGTGTGGGACTGCCAGCTTCTAGGAGGGTCAGAGATGTGAAGTCTCCAACGATGTCGTTCACGTGGGGATGCATAGGAAGACGGTTGAAGAGTGTAAGATTGATCGTGAATGCGGGGTTTTTGCTCCAGAGCCTGAGAACGTCGGAAAAGGCGGCCAACAGGATGCCGGAAGGCGTAAGGCCGATTAGGGCAGCCCGTTGTTTGAGCCGGAGCCAGGCGTTAGCTGCCAGCGTGGAGTTTCGTTGAACAAACCGAGGCCGTGTAACCGAGGCGGGATTTTTAGACAGGGGTAGATCGGGTGCTGGTGGAAGCGTGTGTAGCCGGTTCAACCAATAGCTCTGTGACTTCATATGAAATTCAGAATTTTGAAGCTCACTCTCGGCAAGAACATAGTCTCGGAAGGAGAGATCCAGGGGCTTGAGGGTGGCTTTCGGGTTTTGATACAGTTGCTCCCATTCTCTGAAAAGTATGAATCGGCTCCATATGTCCAGGATCAAAGCATCGAAGCTGAAGTGAAGGCGAAAGTGATTATCATCCAAATGGGAGGCTCGGATCTCGAACAGTGGCCACTTATCACTGGGAAGAACCTGGTGAGACATTCGTTGCCGGACCGATTGAAGCTGAACTTGCACTGTATCAGCGTCCTTTTCACGCAAGTCAAGAACCTCAATTTCATAAGGAGGAACCTGTTCAAGGATCTGCTGCAGTCCATCAGGTAAAACGACGGCCCGAAGCATTTCATGACGCTCAATCAGATGCTGCCATGCCACAGCGAATTGTTTCAAGTTCAGATCGAAGCTTTCTATCTCGATGTAGCGATGAGTTGACACCTGGCCGAGTTCGAGAAAGCCGCTACGACCTATCCAATAGGCCTGCTGGACATCGGTGAGGGAAAAAGGCATATGCAGTTCTTCTTGGGCCGGCAAGATTGTTGGAAGCTCTGGAGCAGGATGTCCGTCCTCCTTTTTGCTCTTACGTAGTTCAATCTCAGACGCCAATTCAGAAACAGTTGGGTTTTTAAAGAGATCACCAAGGGTCAGGTCTACATGGAAGCTACCTCGCAGTTCGTGGATGACGCGGGTTGCCAACAACGAGTCCCCACCCAATTCGAAGAAATCGTCGTTAATTCCTAAGCGATCAAGATTCAAGGCCCTGGCCCATATTTCCGTCAATACCTTCTCGACACAGGAATGAGGAGGTGCAAAATTGTTTTCAAATTCAGGGCGTGTACGGCCGATGGCCGGCAAGACAGGGCGATCTATCTTGCCGTTTGGCAGCAGAGGTAAAGTGTCGAGAAACACAAAAACGGCGGGTATCATATATTCGGGCAGTTTTGTCTTTAGAAAGCTCCTGAATTCGGCAATCTTAGGAGGTTCGTCTATGACAGGAACAATATAGGCCACCAGACGCTTCTCCTCATTTTGCCCATCTGCGGCCACCAGTGCGACATCTCGAACCATTGGATGTTGACCCAAAACGACTTCGATTTCTTCAAGCTCGACACGAAATCCGCGGATGCTGACTTGATTGTCGACACGGCCAACGAATTCAATATTTCCATAGGGCAGATAGCGGGCCAGATCTCCGGTTTTGTATAGGATCGCTCCTGATTCGTCGCTTAATGAGTCAGGGAGGAAAACTTCAGCGGTCAACTCAGGTCGATTGAGGTATCCTCGAGCCACACGGAGTCCGGCAAGATAAAGTTCGCCGGATGTCCCGACAGGAACAGGTTGATTGTTTTGATCCAGCACGTAGATCTGCGCATTGGCTATGGGCCGGCCGATCGGAACGGTTTTTGCTTCACTATCGTCTTTGGCAGGGATCTTGTAGCTGATAACTGTGCCAGTCGTCTCGGTTGAGCCGTACAAATTTATAAAGCCTGCATTGCGTCCTAATACAAGGCTGAATTTTCTGGCGACATGGAAAGGGAGTGGTTCGCTAGTAGAAAATACTAGACGCAGCTTATTGTCCAGAAGGATGTTTCGCGACTGTGGCTCCAAGCGTTGAAGGGCATCTGAGCAAATTCGAAAGTAAGCCGGGTTGAGGTCTATGACCGTGATATTTCGGCGTTTGACCAGATCGAGGAGCATTAAAGGATCTGTTTTTTGCTCAGGGGTCGCAATGGAAACAGCGGCCCCATGCGTGATTGGCAGCATGAGTTGTCGAATCGATGATGAGAACGAAATGGACGCTGTGTGAAGATACACATCGTCAGAAGAAACACCAAGAGGGGCTTGAAGGTCATGCACATAATGCCACAAGCTCATATGTGCAACCATTACGCCCTTTGGCATTCCTGTGGAGCCCGAAGTGAAAATCACATATGCCAGATTTTTCCCTGAAATCGTTGTGCTCGGGTCTTCTTTGGACTGATCACGAATTGAATTCCAGTCAGAATCAAGGCAAACAATTTGTGCCTTGTTTTCAGGTAACTCCTCCAATAGCGGCTTCTGAGTAAGCAGGATCGGAACCTGAGTTTCCTGAATTATGAAAGACAAACGCTGCTTCGGGTATCCCGGGTCCAGGGGCACATATGCTCCACCAGCCTTCATGATACCCAGAATTCCTACCACCATTTCTATGGAGCGTTCCACGCAGATCCCTACCATTATCTCCGGTTTTACGCCAAGGCCCTGCAAGTGGCGGGCTAGCCTGTTCGCACGATGGTCAAGCTGTTGGTAGGTCAGTTGCTCATCCTCATAGACTAATGCAACGGCATCAGGGGTTCTGACCACCTGTGCCTCAAAGAGATGGTGGATGCACGGGTACTCAGGATGAGCTGCATCGGTATTGATCGTTCTTTCCGCTGTTTTCCTGAGGCTAAGTGGCCTCATGTCTACCCACACCTCTTTGATATAGGCCAGACACTCTGACTTGGGCCCGGTCTTTCCTGCGTAAGTCCAACCTTTGGGTTTCTCAGTGTCGGCAGGCCATATAGAATACTGATCTTCATGATTAACCACGACGGTATAGACTGTAGTTCCTTCCTGATGCTCTCTGTCCATTTTTTCTCCTAATCGATCTGCTCTTGTAGATTATTTCTTGAAAACCTGGTTCCTTAAGCCAGATCAAAGATAATCAGTCTTTGACTGAAAGGATGCAAAAAAGAGTGTGAAGTGAGCAAAAGGTGAAAGTGCTTTTAGCTCACTTCAAAATTTAACCATTGCCAGCATCTCAGATGCCAGTCATGTCCCAGAACAGCAAGCGCGGCTGCATAGCCGGATCCTGGTGAAAGGGTTTTCAAAGACCAACGAGAGGCCTCGTCAGGATCACCAATGATCCGAAGCAAGGAAGCCGGCTCTCGAGGAGATACCGACACTTCACACTTATCCAGGGGAAAACGAAGGCCATCACCCCGAGCCTTTAGATATGCTTCCTTGCGGGTCCAGCAATAGAAAAAAGCTTCCTGCTGCAAGTCCTCAGGGAGAGAGCGGAGCATCTCAACTTCTCGATGAGAAAAAAATCGTTCTGGGATCCCTTCAGAAGCGAAACCGGTCTGAATATATTCAAGATCAATGCCAATATTCCGATCACGTGTAACAGCGAAAAGGGCAAGGCCATGGGAGTGTGAGATATTGAAACAGTGCCTTTCGTCACAATTTTGGCTGAAAAGTTTTGGTTTGCCATTGGCGCTGTAGCAAAGCCGCACTTGTTTCGGTTCCACGTTGAGATAAAGGCCCAGTATGGTTCTGAGCAACCCACGCGCAACAATGAACCGATTACGGTCCTTTTGGAAATGGAAACGTATGGCTCTTTTCAGTTCTTCATCTGACAGGTTGAGTTTAAGGGTTTCTATTTGCCGGGCCGGGAGTCTTAGGGAAGCACGCCAGACATGAACCTCGTTTTGCCCCAAGGACACTGTCTCAGGTGGATAGCGCCATGAATCCCCTGAAGTGATTGTGACCGTTTCCTTTTCGGCCTTATGATCGCATTGCGATGTCATGAATAAGCTCCAAGTAGGCTTTGAGGTGGGCCTCTTCGGTCCATTTGCGGCAACAGGCTTCATATCCCAAGCGACCAAGATCGCGGCGATATGAGGGGTCTGCCAATAATGATATCATTCGGTTGCCGTGTGTCTATTAAACAGCCTTCGCATAAAAGCAATCTCCTTGGAGCGGAATTCTCCAAGCAACAGAAATGCGATCACAATAATGAGTCCAATCACCGGTAGCTTAATGAGGAGTAGAACTCCTGAAGAGGGCCACAGGACCGCCACCGCGTAGGCAAGACCACAGATGGCGATACTTCGAAAAAATGTTGTTGCCGGAGGCAACACGCCCCGAGTTTTGAAAACGGTCAGAATACACACGCCAGCCGCGAGCCATGCCAGGCCTGTAGAGGCTGCAGCCGCTCCGATCGGGCCGAATTGTGTGACGAGTAAAAAATGGGCTATTGGCGCTATTGCCACAAATGGCCCGATCAGCATGATGGGTAGGCCTGGGCGACCAGCTGCGATGAACGTCGAGGTGGTTACAGTGATCATGACTATTCCCAAGGCGCCAAAGATGAGAAGGGCGAGAATGGGAGCGGCAGGCAAGAAAGGATCACCGTAAATTGCCGCGACCACCTCTGGAGCTGCTCCCGCAGCCATCCCCGCAAAGGGGATGAGACAAAACACTAAACGCATTGCATATCTGGTCATGACTTGAGCAGTTTCTTCGAGGTCGTTTGCCTGCAGATGGGTCAATTTTGCCAGGAGCAGTGGAGAAAAAGAAAAGGCAAAGAGAGAGGGAACAATCGTCAGGTTTCTTGCCGCTCCGTAGAATCCAGCCGCCTGAGGTATACCGCTCAGTCCTTTCACGAAAAGAAGGTCGAGACCACTAAACAAGTTCATCCCTACGGTGTAAAAGAAGATGGGCCATGCATAGTCCCAGAGGTTTCGAAAAGGAAAATCAGAGTGTGCAAGGATGGGAGGGTTGATAAAATGTCGTGCCAGGGAAAAAACTACCACAGCAGCCCCAATATTTGCTAGAATAGCACACGTAACCGTTGGCCTTAACCAGACAAACAGGAAGATCAGCAGCATTCTGCTCAACCAGTAGGTGGCCGGAAGGATTGCACGATGTCCGAACTGTCCTCGACCTATCAGGAAAGACTGGTGAATCCTGCTAAGCGCGGTGATGGGAATGCCCAATGAATAGATGCGCAAGTACAAGGACATTTGAGGTGCATCCAACCATGAAGCGAGGATTGGGGAAACAGCTGATAAAAGCGCGGTTGCTCCCAGGGCGACTAGAAGTTGTGCCTGTAAGAACTTGGTTGAAACAGATTGCCAGTTTTCAGTTTCAGTCACAAATTTTACGGCGGATCGACCAAAGGCCACAGTAATGGCTCCCTCGATCCATACTATGAGAGTAGTGGCAACTGTGAAGAGCCCATAGTCAACTGGGCCGAGTTGTCGGGTTAGAAATGCTGCTGTCAGAAGACCTGTGGGCAAGCATATAGCTGATGAAAAAAAGCTCTGCATTGTGCCGGAAGCAAGGTGACCGGCATAACTCCGGACTGCGCCGGAAGAGACCGTGGTGTCTGGGGGATTGAATGGCCTGCCCATGTCAATACGGCTCCTTTTGAACTCTTTGTCTCCTGATCATGGTCTTGTCTCTGAAAGTGCTGTTTTTAGAAAGAGAATCCAAAATAACACGCCAATGCTGAAGCTGATGAGTCCAACTGTTTCCACTGCAAATTGAAAACCAACTGCAATCTGGTAAGCAGGCGCCAAAATAGATATCCAGCTGAGATAAAGAAGCGCTAATAATCCAAGACCATGTTTGTCCATATTACCGTGACTATGGAGTACAAACCAATAACTTCCAATAAAGATAGGAATAACCTGGAACTGACTATGTCCGACTCTATATAAAAGAAGTATCCCGATAACCATCAACAGACAGACGGTTGTTATCTCGAAATTCTTTTTAAGATGCAGCAGAAAGAGGCTTACCGAAAAAATTGCCATTAGAGGTAAGCTCATGAAGTCAACATTCGGAGCATCTGTCACCAAGAGCAATGGTGAGTATTGCCCACGGAGAAACCGGAATATTGAATGCCTTGTAGAGGCTCTTTCACCTGCAAAAAGGATGGGCTGAAATACCGCATCTCCCCAAAGGAAGTAACTTAGTCCAAACGCAGAAACCAGAAGAGTTAAACAAGACAATAGAATCTTTGGGCGAAGCCTTCGATTTTCAATACATAGAAATGGGAATAGGACTAATGGAACGAACTTCAGAAGAATGCCTAACGCAAGCATAATACCACAGAGAAAGTCTCGACGAACTCTTTGAAAATGTATTGCCCAGAGGCAACATGCAGCAACCAGAATGTCAAAGTGTCCAGAAATTACAAACCAGTTCCAAAAAAAGGGATTCATTAATAGGCATAAATAAAGTATGAGTCTTTCGGTAGGACCCAACTTCTTATTCAGGATGGGATGATTGTCCAACCAAAAGATCGTTCCAAACCAGACAAAAACGAAAAGGCATTTCGGAAGTAAGGGGTGCAAATGAGAGAATAGTGCCAAGAGGTTGTACGCGGGTCCATAGGCGTTTGAAGTCATTTCACCTGCGTTTGTTACCCACGGATTTAGGCCATCCATGACCAATTGCCATTGTTGTAGATAGCCTGGGTAATCTACCCTGGGTCCAGAAAACAAAGCGGTGGTAATAGCAAGAAATAACAAAACAAGAAAAACGCAGCTATGAGTAAGTTCTTTGTACCTTGAACGTGACCGAAATACCCAACTCAAAAAAACTAGCAGGGCAATGAGGTATAAGATTCCACATATAGCATAGCCGAAATCTACTGAAATGTCGGAGCCCATCGATATTCTTTCTAAAATATCATCCAATGGGAATGTCCTTCCACTTTTACAATCTTAAGGTAAACGTCCATATTAACTGCAAGCCGGATTCGATTCGTCATTGAAGAGACTGCCGCTATTTGGTTTGTCCCATTCAATTCAGCTAAGCAGAAAGATCCCGGTTAATGAGATCCTTCAACCTCATTGTTATTTTTTGTTATCTACTTCAGGTTTTCTGTTTGTTCGCAAATGACTCATAATAGAAACCTGCGGCGTTTAACAGTTGCCAAAGCAGCAATGCACCTGCCAACGGAAAAGCCTTTTTGAAATTTTCTTTCTTAAATGGATAAAATAACCAACTGCCAACGTTGAGATGTAACTTTATATCCTCAAACATATTTCCCGAACCGCGCTTGGCCCGAAGTTGGTGATAGTTAAATGCACCTCGCCCATATTCGTAATGTTGCCTGCAAAATGAAAACAAATCTAAATGATGTGCATGATAAACAACCGCATCTTCGGCATAGACTAAACGATACCCCCGGTGTCGCCAGCGATCACAGAGCTCTCGATCTTCAGCTGTTCGAAACCGTGCATTGAAACCCCCGATTTCAAGAAAGTCCTTGCGAGAAATGACCATGTTGTTCGAAGCGAAAAAGTGTGCATGGTCGGCATCGGCATTGAAACGGCGATAAATAATATCAATGATTAGTTGTGTGGTGGTTGAAAACAAATTATTTGGCAGTTGATTTTTTGTGCGCCCACCCACAATACAGGAGGGCCTGCTTTTAATGTATTTTGCAAAAACCGTCAGCCAGTCGAAAGCAGGAGTACAATCGTCATCAGTAAAAACCAGGTAGTCCCCCTTGGCATGCTTCGCACCCGCATTTCGCGCAATCCCTGGACCGGCATTCTCTTGCCTAATCAAAGTCAAATTGATTTTTTGCATAAACGGTGTAACTACTTCATCCAATGGCCTTTGACTTCCATCGTCTACGACAATCACCTCAAAGGAATCTCGTGGATAGTCAAGCTTTGCTATCGCCTGCAAACAGTCCACCAGTTGTTCAAAACGATTAAATGATGGTATAATAACTGAAAAAAACATCTCTAATGGTTTCATTATTCTTAATTACATAACACTTTTGGTAGTGTTTCGTCACGTTAATAAGGTCGCTTGCCAACTTCAAAGCCCCGCCGGATTTTTCATTGCGTGCCGCCGGCAGCTCAATACGATTGGATACCCGCCTCTATGTGATTAAAAAAACAATGGCTCCATAGCATGGAATGTCGACTCCATTTTGTAAGTTCGTTGATCCTTTGAATGATTTTGCATTGCCAGTACAATCTCGTTCACATGGAGAGAAAAATCTGCTGCAAGGCGCGGAGACCTTCCTGCGTCGATGGCGCCGGCGAGTTCCGCAATACCCCTCGAAAAATCCATATAGTATTTATTGTAAAGATGTCCGCGATCCGGGTTTTTGACAAAAGGTAGTTTCGTGCTTTCCAACTTGAAGATCTTTCTTGCCAGCCAATTATTTCTTATGAAGGTATACTTATCCGCCCTTAACCCGATGTTGGAATATTTTTGAAGACGAACCGGATTTCCGTAATTCCAGAATTCATCGAGGGAGAGAATACCGGTGTCACCAATAATTTTCAATGAATGATCGTGAGGTGCAAAGTTGCTACACGTGAGCCTGGCCACAACTCCCGACGTAAAATGAATACAGGCTACAGAAAAGTCTGGAGTAATAATGTCTACCGCAACCCCCTTGTCCGGAACCAGGCATGTGCAATAGGATGTGACCGACTTCGCCGGGCCGAAAAAAGCTGTCAGCCAGGTGACTAGATATCCGGCATGTTCCAGGGTGCATCCAACTTCATATTCATCCTTGGAGGGAAATGGAGTGCCTGATTTACTAATCCATTTCCCCGTATTCATAAGATGGATGGGACCCTCGTCCATTTCGGCGTAAACAAGGCGCACCTTTCCGACTTTCTCGTTTTTTATTGCCTTCCAAAGTGTTTGCGCTGACTCTCCCAGCACACTACAGGGGGCTGCGGATATAAACAGGTCTCTGCTTTGTGCTAATTCTACAAGCTGCTTGGCATGGTCATAGCGCATTGCTAGAGGCTTTTCAGAATAGACATGCTTGCCAGCCGAAAGACAGGCTTTTGAAACCACAAAATGACTTTTTGGGTTAGTAAGATTCACAACAATATCGATACGATCATCATTTAAAAGCTCTTCTATCGACGAATAAATAGGCAGAGAATAGAAGTTTGCGAACTTTTTGGCCCTGGCGTTATCGATGTCCATGACCCCCAGAAGCGTTAAATCCGGATGGTTGTGTAAGGTGTTGATATAATAATCTGCAACATAGCCACAACCGATAAAAGCAATATGTTTCAACTTGATTCTCCTTGGTTAGGGTTTCAATTGTCTTTGGTTTTCCAACCAGGGCAAAAGGGCTTTTCCAGCCAGCTCCATCATATCAATCCATGCTATCTTCAAAGCAGTTTTCCTCTCAAAAAAGAATTATTGTTTCAGAGGTAATGACCCAGGGTATGGCAGCAATCTTTCAGGCTATCTTCAGCGGGGCGAAGGGTGATGCCGAATTTCTCAGTTACCTTTTTGGACGAGATCTGATCGAAGCGTCCCAGGTTTGCCCTTAGATTGGCAATAGATTCATTTCGTTTTAAAAGGGCGTGTAAGTATAGTAAAAACGAGGGGATTGGCCTATCCGGGATCTTTCTGTCAGGAAACTGCGTTTTTATCACCTTTAGCATATCGCTTAACCACAGACTCCTTTCGTGCAAAATATATCGGCCGCTGACTTTTTGTTCCAATCCCATCCGGAGTACCTTAACTACATCCTGGACATCAACGATTCCGTAGCTGAGCCGGGGGGCTCCATGATAGCGTCCTTTCACGAGGTTTTCGATTACTTTCAAACTTGTGTGCAAATGGTGTCTGCACAAGGGCTGTCCTAGAACAAGAGAGGGGTTCACCACAAAGGTTGTGATGTTTCGCTTATTCTTTTTGAGTTCTTGGAACTGCCAGACACATTTCTCAGACCAACTCTTGCTTATGGGGTAGGGGGTTTGGTTTGGATTGGTGCCATCGAACCAGTCTTTTTCTGTAAAGGTATGATCGGATCTCGGTTTTAGGCTGGTGACTGCGGTAATGGACGAGATTAAGGCAAGACCTTCTACGGATGAAGCTTTTTCAATGGCGTCCAGGACATTTTGGGTGCCTCTGACAGATACTTCAACAATCTCTTGAACTGGGTTATCCGCATGAGTTTTTACAATTGATGCGAGATGAAATACCCAATGACAACCATCAATTATTTTATGGAACGCACCGAGTTGATCAAGTTGCGCATAATGGATGGAAAACCTCTCTTGGGCTCCCAGGTCCTGTGCAATTTTAAAGAGATGTCTGGTCTTTTCAGGGTTTTTACCATCTCTTACCGTCCCGCGCACCGTATGTCCCGTATTCAAAAGTTCTTTAACAAGATGAGTCCCGATAAACCCTCCAGCGCCTGTAACGCAAGCAATCTTCGTCATACCCCACCCTTTCGTTTAAAATAGAATTGTTGGCTGTTGGATCGAATGAAGATGCACCATATTGGCACCCAACTCCGCCGCTTATGGTTGGCTGCTTGCTTTGCTTCTTCAATTACCGTCAGTGTCGTGTAATAACCCGAGTCCGTTGAACGTAACTCCCGGTGTTTGACTGTGGAACGCCGAACGACTGGAGCATAGTCGGATGTCGGCGTTATTGGTGCCCACTCCGTTCCATGGACAAAGGCACGACTTCACAGAAGCGGCGCAATAGTTGCACCGAAGGCCTTGAGAAGCCGTCTGCGTTCTTCAGTCGGAGCTTTGGCGCTTCCGCAGACAACCTGCCTTAGCGTCTCCTTGAGGAAGTCCCCCAAAGCCATACTTTTGACGCTTATCCATTATTTATAGAGGCTGTACTTATACACGTCTAGTCCAGCGTAATGACCAGTCTCAACCAACCGATACATCTTGCCGATGATATTATCGTTCAATTTTCGTAATTTGAACGCGTCCCAATGCTTGTTGATTGCTACATAAAAAAAACTGGGGTTGCGGATAAGGCGTCTTTTGAACTCCCGCCGGATAAATACTTTGACATCCAATTTGTCAGCATCAGGCAACATTCTCATGGGCGTGGCGAGGAATGCAGCATCTTTCAGATAGTAATGAATTGCAAGAGGCCAGCAACTTGTAAATATAATAGCTCCGTCCATATCCTTTTTGATGTCATTTACGAACCCTCTCCAATCGGGATTAGGCTTGTATACGGTCCATGTATCTGCTTTTGTGAAATTAAGATTATATAATGAGAAGCAGTTGAGTATAAGTAAACACCCAATCAGGATACGGCGCCATTTAGGCCACGGACATGTTATCAGAGCGTATGCAAGCAACATCATGAAAGGGGGTAACAGGATGATCATGCTACGTTCAATGTAGATCTTGGGGTAGATGAACGAAGCTGCCAACAGCAAGACCGGTGGAATGAGAAAATAAGCTAAGAGCAACGAGCGACAGTCTGGAATCGTGGGCTCAAGTATATGGTGTTTTCTGCACCTAATAAAAGCACTCCGACCAACAGCGAAAAGGCCACAACATAATAAGATGGCATAAAAACCATCTATCAGGAAGAATCCCCAAGGCTGTGTTGCTAACGTGTGGATGGGTGCATAAGGGGAAATTGTCCGAAGAGTATTGCCATGACTCAAGTATATTAAAAAAAGCTTGTAGATTTCACAAAAAGAAAAAGGGCGTAAATAGTCTCTAGCCATTCCTTCTGCCTGAAGTAAGGTTGATAATAACGCCGGCAGATAGGCTACTGCCACAATAACAGTGCTGATCACAGTCCATTTGAGTGGTCTGGGGCCTTGTTTCCTCACAACGTGAAACCACAGCCACACAAATGAGGAAAAAATGACCCAAAGCGAAAAGTGATTAGTCCAAAGGGCAAGTACTGACGCAACGATAAAAAGTAGCCAATCCCTTCTGCTGTTATTGGTAAGAGCGCGCTGGAGACCATATACGGAAAGCAGTGTAAGCAGTAGCAAGAGCATGTTATTCTTGGCCTCTTGGCAATGCCAGACGTGCACAGGCGACAAGACCATTAGAAGGGTTGCCAGCAGAGCGATACGGTACCCTAACCAGGCTTGAGCGAGAGCAAAGGTTACACCAAGTGAGGCCAGGCCGAAAAGGAGTGATGGGAAACGCACGGATATTTCGCTATCTCCAAAGAGTTTAATCCATCCCTTCATTATCAGTGGATACAATGGTGGGTGTACGTCGTGAAAAAGCACCTGGTTAATCGAGGTGGAGTCAAGCATTACGGAAGTGTACCAGACCTCGTCGTACCACAGGCTTTCGTTGAAATTTGGCATGCGAACTAGGAGGGCGATGACGAGTAGTAGACAACCAACTACTAAACGGTGTTTACTAAGGATAGACGGGAGAGCGAATTCACTGGAATGTTCTAACGTTGATGAAGAATTTCGAAACACGAAACGAGTCCCCTTTTTATGTTTTCTTACATTTCCCAATACACAGAGGAGGAGGATGCATGCGATCTTTTCTGGATATTAGTCTAGTTTCCATCCACGAATCTTTCATAAATCAATGGGCACTGGCGTAAGTTTCCAATTGAAGCTTTTGCTTCCCGGTAA
>CAYSBQ010000028.1:21278-22748 GCA_964429315.1 uncultured Desulfobacterales bacterium | reverse complement strand
ATTTTTCGCAAGGTCAAGAACTATTCCGCAGGACAGCGGAATTGGATCTGCCTGAAGCAGACCCGTAAGGGCGAGGGGCACGGATGCCCCGAGTCAACACAAGGGATTGCGCGGAGACGTACAAGTGGTACGTCGCACAAGCGATCCCGCAGATTGACGCCGAGATTGCGGAAAAGGGCCATTTATGGATGGAAACTATCCAGGTACGCCTTGGCCTCGCCCACTGTGTAAAGAGATCCTGTGATGCATACCACATCATTATGAGTTGCCCTATCTATGGCAAAGGATACGGCGTCTGGAATGCAGGGTATGACAAGAACATCCTGAACCAAGGAACGAATAAAGTTTGCCTGTTCTACCGGATCACCGGCTCGCTCATAATGTGGGCTGGTTAGGATCATACGATCTGAAATTCCGGCAAGGTCACGTAGCATTACTTTCCAGTCCTTATCCTTTAGGATACCAATCACTATCGTCAGCCTGCGACGTGCGAGCGTTTTTTGCAAGAACCTTTTTAGTGTTCCCACTGCCGATGGATTGTGAGCGCCGTCTATGATAACAAGGGGATTTTCGGATATTATTCCAAGGCGTCCAGGCCACACGACCGTGCGAAGGCCTGCGTGTATGGCTTCATCAGAAACCTCCAGGTCATTTTCCGCAAGAAACTCCACTGCCCCCAAGGCCAAACCGGCATTTTGGATCTGATGAGCCCCCGGAAGGCCCACTTTAAGTCCTCGCCAATATTTGTTTGTTCCCATGTAAGTAAATGAACCATTCCGACTATTTCGGACCTTGATCTCTTTTCCCAATCTTCGTAGAGGTACTCCCTGCTCCAAGGTTATCTGTTCAATGACGCCGAGTGCATTTTTTTGTCGAACGCCTGTTATGACTCCCGCCCCCGACTTTATGATGCCTGCCTTTTCCACGGCTATCTTGGTCAGAGTATTTCCGAGATACTCGGTATGTTCCTTGCTGATGTTGGAAATAACACAGACTTTGGGACGCACAATATTCGTTGCATCATAGCGTCCGCCCATGCCGGTTTCCAGCACCGCCCACTCGACATTTTGCAGGCCAAAATAGTAGAGGGCCATCGCTGTAGCACATTCAAAAAAAGTTGGGGGGTCGCTCTGGGTATATATTTGTTGGACTGCTTCGGCGGCTTCTATAACATGCCGGTCAGATATGGGATGACCGTTGATTTGAATACGTTCATTGAAGCAAACGAGATGGGGTGAAGTATACAGGCCGACCTTGTAACCCGCATGGCTGAGTATTGAAGAAAGGAGTGCAGCAATAGAACCCTTGCCGTTGGTGCCTGCCACATGGATGCAGCTGTAGGTATGGTGAGGGTTTCCAAGACCCCTCATAAGTCGAGAAATAGACTCCAGCCCTAACTTGATTCCAAAACGCCTCAACCGATAAAGGGTTTCGAGGTGGTTATCGAGGGAAGAAATCATAAGAAAGTCC
>CAYSBQ010000028.1:0-21178 GCA_964429315.1 uncultured Desulfobacterales bacterium | reverse complement strand
GTCTTGAGGAGTGAGGCGTACACATGAGTACGCCGCAACGACGAAAGACGCAGTGAAACGCCGCAGATGGACCTTTTGCGGAAGCGTCAGTGTTTGAAACTCCTCTGGCCGGTGTACACCATGGTCACATTCGCTTCATTGCAGGCTTCAATGGACTGGTAATCATTCAGTGATCCGCCTGGTTGTACAACGGCCCGAATTCCCTCGCGGAGGCCTACATCTATCCCGTCTCTGAAGGGAAAAAAGGCATCGCTTACCATCGTGGCTCCGATCAAGCCTCCTTTTGCTTCAGTCACCTTTTGATCAAACTCCCTTTTCTTTTCCTCATCTGTAAGGTTGGCATAGGCGATTTTTAGTTCCTCAAAACAGTACCTGTCGGCAAGTTTACGGTATGCCTTTTCCTTGGCGATTTCGGCTACCCCCACGCGATCTTGTTCACCAGTTCCAATTCCCACAGTTACTTGGTCCTTTACATATATTACAGAATTTGACGTAATTCCGGATTCTACCAGCCAACCGAAGAGCATGTCTTCATACTCTTGAGTTGTTGGCTCCCTTTGTATGCGATAGATATTGCCCTTGTATGCAGACTCTGCAAGCCTAAAACCATCTTTGGTCCGAGCTTGGGGAACAAAGGACCACTGGGTAATAATCCCACCGTCGATAAGGCTTTTAAATTCAACCACACGCTTGCCTACAAAGCCTTGCAAACGACCAATATTGGAAATTCTTATAACCCGGAGATTTTTCTTTTTGGCAAAAATATCCATCACCCCTTCCTCAAAATCGGGGGCTACGACTACCTCGGCATATTGCTCGCTGATGGCCTCTGCCGTGGCCTTATCCGCGGACTGATTCAGAGCAATGCACCCGCCAAAAGCGGCCACACGGTCTGCCATATTGGCCTTTGCATAGGCTTTTTGCAGAGAATCCGCCCTTGCAACACCGCATGGGTTATTGTGCTTAACAATTACCACGGTTGGTTTTTCTGTAAAGTATCTTAGTATGTTAAGTGAGTTATCCGCATCTGTGAGGTTGGTTTTGCCGGGATGCTTGCCGGACTGGAGCAGCTCGATGTCAGACGCGAGATACTGGCCCGGTTGAATGCTTTCGGCTTCGCCAAGGGCCAGATTACCGTTTACCAGCTTGTAAAGAGCGGCTTCCTGGCCTGGATTTTCGCCATATCTTAAACCTTTTTGCACATCCCCGACCACCCAAGTGACCTTTTCATAAAAAAGTGTCTGGCGGTTGTCGTCTTCCACAAATGAAATTTCCATATTCGGAGGAAAATGATCATCCATGATAGTCTTGTATATTTTCTTGAGATCTTCAGCCATAGCACTAGCCCTCCATTATCTGATAACAAGCTTGAACATCATTAATCGATTTTCCTGCCAGAAAATCGGCAATGTGGCGGTCGTACTCCGCCGTATGTTCGAATGCCCTTTGAGCCAATTCATAGCGTAAGCTAAGGGAAACTTTACCGTCATTTCCGTTCATGGCAGAAATAATCTTTTCGTAGTCTTGGGGATTTACAACAGAGGCAACGCGTATAAAGTTCTTGGCCGAGGCCCTTATCATGCATGGCCCACCAATGTCTATATTGCCTCTGGCCTCCTCTACCGTAACGCCTTGTCTAGATATTGTCTCTTTAAAGGGGTAGAGGTTTACCACAACCATATCTATTGGAACGGCATCGGTCCTTTTAAGATCTTGCTGGTGAGAATCGTTGTATTTTTCTGTGAGTAGGCCAAGATAGATCTTGAAATCGAGGGTTTTTACCAGCCCTCCCTGGGTTTCAGGTTGGCCTGTGTATCTGCTCACGGGTGTCAGACAGGAAGACGCCTGATCTCCCAAAATTTGTTCGATCTTACCATAGGTACCGCCTGTTGAGTAGATCTGGATGTCCGGATTTGCTTCCAGAAGAGCTGGTATGAAGTCCTCAAGACCGGTTTTGTTTGATACACTGACCAGGACATGCCTGACCCTTACGAGTCGATCAATCTTTTCAACAACGTTTATCCCCATAAGCGCCCCCTTGCTGCTGTTAACGTGTGTTTGATGTCGGTCTATCCGTGATTCGGGATGATGATCTTCCCACAAAAGCCATTCAAACGTCAAGGCGTTTTTGGTTTTTGAATTGACATCCCTCCCGGTTTTGCTAAAAGTCAGATCTTGAATGGAATACAAGAAATGAAAGATGTCCAGAACTCTCGAGACCATAGGAATATTGATATAGAGAAAGTCGGCATAAAGGGAATAAAGTATCCCGTCAATGTGCTGGATCGTGCCAACAAGACACAGGCTACGGTGGCTACTATCAATATGTATGTTCATTTGCCTCACAAGTTTAAGGGAACGCACATGAGTAGATTTGTTGAGGTGCTGAATGACTATTGTGGTAATTTGAGCCTAAAGACCTTTTTCGAAATACTTGACGTAATGAAAGATGCCCTTGAAGCACGGGCTGCCAATCTTGAAATAAGCTTTCCCTACTTCATAAGGAAAAAAGCGCCCGTATCGGGAGTTTCCAGCCTGATGGAGTATAGCTGTGAATATTTAGGAAAGTGTGACGGCAACAAGCACGAACTTTTTGTGTGTGTTAAGGTTCCCGTATGCACCCTTTGCCCTTGCTCCAAAGAGATAAGCAGCCATGGTGCGCATAATCAGCGGGGCATGGTCTTGGTTACCTTGCTTTACAAGGAGTTTTTCTGGATTGAAGAGATTATTGAATTGGTGGAATCTTCAGCCAGCAGTGAGGTTTATGCATTGCTGAAAAGGGAGGACGAAAAGTATATTACGGAGCATGCCTACAATAATCCAATGTTTGTCGAAGATGTGGTAAGGGAGATTACCGACAAATTGCGTTCTGACTCGAGGTTTCCGTGGTTCAGCGTGGAAGCGGAGAATTTTGAAAGCATCCATAACCACAGCGCCTATGCCTATACTGAAAGCCCGCCACGGACATAGATATCTTGAGTGCCGGGGTCTATCTCACTCTGCCGGTTCTACCCTGACTGCGCATACCTTGTATTCAGGTATCTTTGAAATAGTATCCAGAGCATCAATGGTTACCAGGTTAGCTACCGCCTCTGCAAAGTGAAATGGCATAAAGACCATTCCTCGCAGACACTTTGTAGTCAAGGTGGTCCTTGCCTTAATTTCTCCCCTGCGAGAGGAGATCTTGACCATTGAGCCTTTTTGGATTCCAAATTGCTCGGCATCTTTTGGATGGATCTCGAGCAGTGGTTCATGGCAAATAAGGTTTAGTCCTTTAACCCTGCGTGTCATAGTGCCGCTATTATAATGTTCGAGCACGCGGCCGGTGGAAAAAAGTAGCGGATAGATCTTGTCTGGAAGTTCCTTTGGGGGAATAAATTTTGTTGGGTGAAAATGCCCCTTGCCTCGGATAAACCTGCCCTTATGGAGATATGGCGTCCCGGGATGGTTTCGGGTCGGGCAAGGCCACTGCAGGCCATCATGCTCCAGACGATCATAGTGTATGCCGCCGTATATGGGTGTCAGGCCCGCGATTTCTTCCATTATTTCTTCAGCACATCCGTAGTCCATTTGATAGCCCATCCTTTTGGCCAGCTCGCAGATGATCTTTGAATCCGGCCATGCCTGGCCTTCAGGATTAAATGCCTTCCTGACTCTTTGAATGCGCCTTTCGGTATTTGTAAACGTACCTTCCTTTTCGATAAACACTGCCGCTGGAAGGACTACGTGGGCAAGTCTTGCTGTTTCCGTCATGAATATGTCTTGAACCACGATAAACTCCAGATCCTTAAGAGCAGATCTTACCTCATTGGCATTGGGATCGCTTACCATGGGGTTTTCTCCCATTACGTAGAGACCCTTCAGTCTTCCGTCGAGTACGGCAGGCCACATCTGGGTAAGGGCCAGGCCGGGTTTTGATTCTAGTTTTGCCCCCCAGGCCTTCTCAAATTTCTCAATGACTTTATTGTCGGAAAGACTCTGGTATCCCGGAAGTACATCAGGAAGGGCGCCCATGTCGCAGGCGCCTTGTACATTGTTCTGGCCGCGAAGGGGGTTAACTCCACCGCCTTCTATGCCCACATTTCCGCACAACATGGCAAGATTTGCGAGAGATTTGACATTATCAGTTCCAGATGCATGCTGTGTAATTCCCATTGCATAGACAATGGCAGCAACCTCGGCGCCGGCATAATCACGGGCGGCCTTTTCTAAGTTTTCGACGGGAATACCCGTAATCTTTTCAACATATTCGGGATTGTATTCTTTTACGACTTCTTTCAATGCGGAAAAACCTTCCGTTCTCTTCTCAACATAGGCACTGTTCCATAGGCCTTCTTCCAGAATGACGTGCATCATACCGTTAAGCCAGGCCACATCTGTTCCCGGTCTGGGACGGAGCCACGTATCCGAATATTTTACCAATCCTATTTTCCTAGGGTCTGCTACGATCAGCTTCGCACCATTTTCACTTATTGCCCGCCTAATATGTAGGTCAACCAAGGGGTGGTTTTCTGTTGGATTACTCCCTGCAACCAGGATTATGCCTGCTTTTTCAAGCTCTGCCATGGAATTAGTCATGGCCCCACTTCCAAAGGCGGCGGCCAGACCGGCCACAGTCGAAGAATGTCAGAGCCGCGCACAATGGTCTATATTGTTTGTGCCTACAACCGTGCGCATGAACTTTTGCATGAGGTAGTTTTCCTCATTAGTACACTTTGCGGAACTTAACCCGGCCAGGGTTTGGGGACCGTATTCTGCCTTGAGCTTAGAGAACTTTTCCGCGACAAGCGAAAGAGCGTCATCCCAGGTTGTTTCAATAAAATACTCACCCTGTCTTATTAGGGGTACAGTTAGACGTTCCGGATGACTGACAAAGTCGTATCCGAATCTGCCCTTAACGCATGTGTTACCAAAATTGGGGGCGTGATCGGGATCAGAGGTTACCTCAACGAGCGATCTACCCTCTATGTGAAGTGTAATATTACAACCACACCCGCAATAGTCGCAAACAGTCCTGATTTTCTTCAGTTCGTCAGGATAAACGGGGAGGTTTACGTATTTATTTACAAGGGCGCCGGTAGGACAACTATCCACACACCTCCCGCAGGAAGTGCACTTCTCATTCATCTGGATGGACAAATTACCCGGAAACCCGTCTTTGTCAAAGTCTGAACCATCAAGTTCCATCGCACCATACCGGCAGTTGTTCTTACAGCGCTGGCAAAAGATGCATTTATTGGGATCGATCGTTATAAAGGGATGGTTGTCATTGATGGTGTATTGAGGACTCTTTGGGGTGCCTAAGACCGATAAATCTACATCGTATGCCGTAGCAAGCTTTCTGAGTTCACATTTTGAAAGTGCTACACATCCGCACCCCAGACATCGCTCTGCCTCTCGGAGAGCCATATCTTCGGAAAAGCCAAGGATATATTCGGAAAAATCCTTCCTGCGAATATTTACTGGCCGTTCCGGCAATTCCTCGGCAGATCGACTCCGGATATCATCAAAGTTCTTCAGAGATACATCACAAAGGTTATACCCTTTGGTAACATTAACCTCCCTCTTCCGTGCTGGTATGGGGGCCTCTTCGAGGAAAGCATGTATGGCATCTGCTGATTTCCGGCCGGCCGCAATGGCCTCAATAACTGTTCTGGGGCCGGTAACTGCATCTCCGGCGGCGAAAACACCCCGCAGGTTTGTTTCATAGGTATTCGGTGCAGTGAACAGAGTATTGTGATATACGGCGAGTTCGGCATCGTTATCTTTTGAACCAATAAATGAAAGGTCCGGCGTTTGCCCTATCGCCGCTATGATATTACCCACTTCAATGACAACCTCTGAGCCGGGAAGTGGGTTGGGGCGGCGTCTCCCAGTACTGTCAGTCTCACCCAGTGATGTCCTGAGTAGCTCAAGCTTCAGTCGTCCGTTTCCCCTCGTGATTTTTGAAGGCGCAGCTACAAGGAAAAGTTTTACCCCCTCGGCCACCGCTTCGCGAACTTCATGTTCTCTGGCCGGCATTTCCATACGGCTACGGCGGTAGACAATCGTGACCTCTTCTGAACCCAATCTGATACAGGTCCTAGCGACATCAAGGGCGGAGTTTCCGCCTCCGATTACGGCCACCTTTTTGCCCAATCTTACACTCTTGCCTGTGCGTACTTTTCTCAGGAAATCGAGTGCGTGAAGTACGCCTTGCAAGTCTTCCCCTTCAATATTTAGCTGCCGTGCCTTCCAGGCGCCTGTAGCAACAAATACGGCGTCAAAGCCCACGTGGGCCAAGCTTTCCAGGGTAAAGTCCTGCCCGAAGCGCTGACTGGTCTTGACCTTTATCCCCATTGTGATGATATTTTTTATTTCCTGTTCCAGGACCTTCCGGGGAAGTCGATATTCCGGTATAGCGTAACGGAGCATCCCACCCAGTTCGGGCATAGCCTCAAAAATGGTCACTGCGTAACCTTTTTTGGCCAGGTAGAAGGCTGCAGAGAGTCCCCCAGGCCCACCTCCAATAACGGCAACATTACGCCCAGTTGGTGAAAAGTAATGAAGACTATGAGTTTCTGGAAGATCTGTGGCCCAGTCTGCGGCAAATCTCTTCAGGTGGTTTATAGGTATCCGTTCTTCAACTAATATCCGCCGGCACATGGTCTCGCACGGTTGGGGACATACCCTGCTAATAGTCAAAGGGAGCGGATTTTTCTCCTTGATCAACCTCATGGCTTCTGCGTATCTGCCTTGGGTAATTAGGCCAATGTACCCCTGGATATTAATCCCTGCCGGACAGGTCAATGAACACGGTGATATGCAGTCTCCATAGTGATGCGAGAGCTTTAGTTCGAGTGTATGTTTCCGGTGTGCCCGAACAATGTCACTCTCGGTCATTACAGCCATCCCAGGCTTTACCTCTGTCGAACATGCCTGCGATAACCCTTTTTTGCCTTCTATCTCAACAACGCATATGTCACAAGGAGGTTCGGCGTGATCACACAAAGTGGGGATGATGATGCCGGCGCTAGAAGCGGCATCGAGAATAGTGACGCCTGGCTTAACTCGGACTGCCTGGCCATTAATGGTAAGCTCAAACTTGTCAGACATATTGATATCGAATTAATCCTTTCTGCATAAGAGTGGCTGAGGGTTTGTCACTCAATAACTGTCACATCTTGCTGGTTTTTTAGGTCGTCTTCTGCGTTGCTCGGTTGGTCGCATACCTCAGCATGCTCCCGTCCGAGTGCCTTGAATACAGCCCAAAATCCCTCGCAATCTTGAGACACTTATTTCGTGACAAGCCCTAAGTTAATATTATGCAAGAAGTGTGCTAGGAATCGCTAAGATAGGAGAAAGGAGGAATTTGGAATAAGGATGGATAAGATCAACTCTTTGTTGGCACTGATTTCCCGTGCCCCCATCCCAGAAACTCTTTGCGATAGTCTATTTCCGGCTCAACCTTGACCGCGCAAACCTTAAATTCCGGAATTTTGGCTATCGGATCCAAGGCGGAATGGGTCAGTACGTTAGTTGGCGTTTCGGCATAATGAAATGTCATATAAACCACCCCGGGTGGTGTACTTGTCGAGATCTTGGCCTTCGCCCTTACAGTGCCGCGCCTTGAAATTATCTTCACGGTTTCACCGTTTTCAATCTCTAGGACATCGGCGTCTACAGGATTGATTTCTACGCCTTCTCCACCGCCCAAGATATTCAAGCCGGCCACCTTTTGCGTTAGAGTGGAATGATAATGAAAAGTGCTTCTGCGCGTTGTAAGGATCAAAGGATACTCGTGACTGGTTAACTCTGCGGACGGCAGATAAGACACCGGCATCAATTGTCCTCGACCATTGGGAGTGGAAAATGCTTCCTTGTGGAGATAAGGGGTCCCGGGATGCTCCACATCAGGGCATGGCCACTGGAGCCCAATGCTGTTAATGCGCTCATATGTGATACCCTTGTAGCTTGGCGTGAGGGCACGAATTTCTTCCATAATCTCTTCAGGACTTTCGAAATCGAAACCTTTTGCCGTCATATGCTTGGCAATATCACAGATGATTTCCCAGTCTGCACGGCTATTACCTATCGGTTCGATCACCTTACGAACCCGCTGTACCCTCCGTTCACTGTTAGTAAAGGTTCCATCTTTCTCCGCAAAAGTGGCTGCGGGCAAAACGATATCGGCCAGCATTGCCGTTTCTGTTAGGAACAGATCTTGTACTATTAATAACTCCAAGCGTGAGATTGCTTTTCTAACAAAGGTCGTATCAGCCTCAGTCAATACGGGGTTTTCGCCCATTATGTATAGGGCCTTTATCCTGTTTGAATTAACAGCCTCAAACACTTCCGTTAAACTGAGCCCGGGAGATGAACTCAGGCGACACCCCCACGCCTTTTCGAATTTCTTCCGTATAGTAGAGTTTTCAACTGATTGATAACCAGGAAAAACATTGGGCAAGGCGCCCATATCACAGGCGCCCTGAACATTATTCTGGCCTCTTAACGGATTTACCCCGGCCGAGGGTTTTCCGATATTGCCTGTAAGAAGGGCCAGGTTTGCTACCGCCTTCACATTATCAGTGCCGTGTGAGTGTTGAGTAATCCCCATACCATAAAGGATAGTTGCAGGTGAAGTGGCGGCATATATCCTGGCAGCTTCTGCAATCTGTTCATAAGGGATTCCCGTAACATCTGCCGCCAGATTAGGATCAAGTTCCATGAGGGCGGCTTTAAGCTTCTCGAATCCGTCACATCGTTCTTTTACAAAGGTCTCATTCCACAGTTTTTCCTCTACGATTACCCGTGCCATGCCGTTTAAAAGGGCCACATCTGTGCCAGGGCGAATCCTAAGCCAGATGTCGGCCTTGCGGGAAAGCATCATTTCCCGAGGATCGGCGACAATCAGTTTTGCTCCATCCTTAATGGCTCTATCGATCTGTCTGCCTGTTATAGGGTGAGTAGCCGGGGTATTACTCCCTATGACAAATATGCAACCAGCCTTTGCTATTTCGGAAATAGAGTTTGTCATGGCGCCACTGCCGAAGCTGGCAGCCAGACCGGCTACCGTGGGTGAGTGTCAGAGGCGGGCGCAGTGGTCAATGTTGTTTGTTTCCATCACTGTCCTGACAAACTTTTGGAAGATATAGTTTTCTTCGTTCGTACATTTTGCCGAAGAAAAGGCGGCAAATTGCTTGCCCTTATAATGCATTAGTGTGCTAGCCACATACTTGATTACTTGATCCCAGCTTACCTCGACAAAGCAGTCTTTCTGCTTAATAAGTGGAGATGTCAGTGGCGTATCTTGGTTTTCCGTTTCATCAAGCTTCTGGTATGACGGGAAGCGATCATATGCCCGAACAAGTGGAGAAGACAAGCGGCTGTTACTATTGATGAATCTGTAACCATAGCGTCCCCTAACACAAAGTTCCCCACGGTTTACAGGGCTGATGCGGTCTCCTTTGGCCCTGACAACTTTGTTTCCGCGTACCCCCAGATAAAGGCTGCAACCGACACCGCAAAACGCACATATTGTTTTGACCTTGCGAGTTGGGAATTGTTCCGCTTTAGGTATTAACGCCGCCGTAGGGCAACGTTCGACGCATTCTCCGCAGGACACACAAACGGATCCCTTTAAAGGTTTGTCGCCAAAGGTGCTTACCTTCATATTATAACCGCGATAGACCATATCGATGGCGCTAACTCCTGAGATCTCACGGCAGGTCCGAACGCAAATGCCGCACTGGATACACTTGTTGGGATTAAAACTAAAAAAAGGATTGCTGTTATCAACCGGGAGGTTCTTGGCAACAAGGTCCAAACGATTGAGCCTGGACTCATCATAGCCAATTCGATTGACTAATTCCTGCAGGCGACAACTCCCGCTTTTTGAACATAAAAGGCAGTTGAAGTCATGATCGCTTAGCAAAAGCTCAAGGGTTACACGCCGAACTCGTTCAATCTCGGCATCATCCGTAACGACAGCCATCCCATCTTGAACAGGTGTCCGGCAGGCAGGATGGAGTTTTTTCTTGTTATTGATCTTGACGAGACATATCCGACATACCCCTTCCGGAGTGAGATCAGGGCAATGACACAAAGTGGGAATATAGATGCCGGCCTTTTGTGCTGCCTCCAGGACCGTGGCGCCTTCCTGGACCTTCACTTGCAGGCCGTTTATGGTTAACGAGATGGTGTTAGTCATTGGTCCTTTTGAGTGCGCTAGAGTGCGCTAAAGTTATTGATCACTGACCACTATCCACTGACAACTGACAACCGGCAACTGATCACATCTCTTGTCCCGAGACGCATTCGACCGCTTTAAACTTGGGAGGGCATACCTCCATGCATGTGCCACACTTGATGCATTTAGTCTGATCGATCTCATGGACTTGCCATTTTGCTCCGATGATCGCGTCAACGGGACAGGCCTTTAAGCAGAGCATGCATGCCTTGCACCTGTAGTCCTTGATACGATAAGAGATAAGCTCCCTACACACAAGGGCGCGACAGCGTTTCTCGTGAATGTGTTCTTCGTATTCTTCTTTGAAATACTTAATAGTAGTGATTACGGGGTTGGGCACACTTTGACCCAGGCCGCAAATGGAACCTGCCCTTACGGCTTCAGCCAATTCCAAAAGCACTTCTATATCGCCGGGCCTGCCTTTTCCCTTAGTAATGTCATATAATATTTGAAACATTTGCCTCGTGCCCAGCCTACACAACGTGCACTGGCCGCACGATTCTTCTTGGGCAAAATCGAGAAAGTAGCGGGCCATATTCACCATGCAAGTATCCTCATCCATTACGAGCATTCCGCCGGAGCCCATAATTGATCCTGCTTCGGCGAGGGACTCATAATCGACAGGAAGATCCAAGAGACTTTCCGGGATACAGCCGCCGGAGGGGCCTCCTGTTTGTACGGCCTTAAACTTTTTGTCTCCTCTAACCCCGCCGCCTATGTCATATATAATCTCTCGCAACGTAGTTCCCATGGAAACTTCCACAAGTCCGGTATTCCTAACATGACCAGACAAAGCAAAGACCTTTGTCCCTTTGCTCTTATCGGTACCGATGTGGCTGAACCACTCTGCCCCTTTTTGGATAATAACGGGCACGCATGCAAGGGTTTCCACATTGTTTAAGACTGTAGGCATTCCCCACAGTCCTGTCACGCTCGTGTTGGGTCTTGGCAGTGGGAGCGGGAAACCTCGTTTCCCCTCGATCGACATAATAAGGGCTGTTGATTCTCCGCATACAAATGCCCCGGCGCCTTTTACGATTTCAATCTCAAAGTCAAAGCCGCTTCCCATTATGTTGTCGCCAAGGAGTCCCAGGTCGGTTGCCTGAGCGATGGCTGTTGTTAAGTGCTGAACCGCAAGAGGGTATTCGGACCGCACATATATGATCCCCTTATTAGACCCTACAGCATAGCCAGCTATCATCATCCCTTCCAGCACGCTGTGCGGATCACCTTCCATGACGCTACGGTCCATGAATGCGCCGGGATCCCCCTCATCGCCGTTGCAAACAATGTATTTCGCCTCACCAGGGGCGTTTCTTGAGGACTCCCATTTAAGCCCCGTTGGGAAGCCTGCCCCACCACGTCCGCGAAGGCCTGACTCCTTGATATGGGAAATAACTTCTTCCGGGCTTAGCTTAGAAATAACCTTTGCCAACGCCTGATATCCATCGGATCTTACGTAATCTTGGATGTCGGTGGGGTCAACATGACCACAATTTCTGAGAACAAGCCTTCTTTGTTTCTTGTAAAAAGGAATGTCAATCTCATGAACGCACTTCTTGCCCGTGGCAGGGTCCTCATACAAAAGCCTTTCAACGCTGTCGCCTTTGTGTAAGCTTTCGGAAACTATTTCTGAAACGTCCCCCGTTGCCACACAATGGTAAAACATACTCTCCGGCTCAACAACCACGATCGGTCCGTGTTCGCAATATCCACGGCAGCCTGTCTTCTTGACTATGATATCCCCATCTAGCTCTTGAGCTCTGATCTCTTGTTCAAACGATTCTATCACATCGTGACTTCCAGAGGCCAGACAACCTGTTCCACAACAGACAACTACGGTCTTTGCGCCCAACCTCTCTTGAGCAAGGATCGATTCCCTGAGACGCTCTAAACTCTCAGGTGTTTCTATTTTGGCCTTCTGACGTGGGGGCATTGTCTCGGATGTCTCCTGTTTCTGTCACAGATCAACTTTTCCTCAATTCCGTGCCTTCATTCTTCTCACAATCACTATCGCTGGTGAGGATTTCAGTCATCTTCTTTGTGGTGATCTGCGGATAAAGGGTATCATCGAACACCACAATCGGCGCCAAGGCGCATGACCCGAGACATGCAACCCGCTCAAGACTATACTTGTAATCTTTGGTCGTCTCGCCGGTCTTGATCCCCAGCTTATATTGAGCCGTCTCTAAAATGTTACGGGCACCACGCACATGGCAAGCGGTTCCCTGGCAAACCCTGACAAGATGATCCCCGCGACGGTTAAGGTAAAAATGGGCATAAAATGTTGCCACGCTGAAGACTTGACTTGAAGACAAGCCCATAAAAACGGCGATTTCGCTGAGAGCCTCTTCAGGCAAATATCCGAACTCTTCCTGCACCCTTTGCAGGATTGATATCAAGCCGCCTTTCTTGCCCTTGAAGACTGAGAGTATTGTTTCCAGACGCCCTTCTTTCATGTGAACCCCTTATCTTTTCCCCTGAAACACATCTTCGGCTGTTCGCACATCACCACGGCTTCCGATGAACACGGGAACCCTTTGGTGAAGGTGTTCCGGCTCGATATCAAGGATCCTTTCAGTTCCAGTGCTTGCAGCACCTCCAGCCTGTTCCACAACAAACGCCAGCGGGTTAACCTCGCACATCAACATCAGCTTTCCGTGCGGCTTTTTGGGATCCTTTGAATCTGCCGGATAGATGTAGATTCCGCCCTTAAGCAGATTCCGGTGAAAGTCGGCAACAAAAGATCCTGAATAACGCAGGCCGTAGGGTCGATCTGACTTTATGTCCGGCGTCTTGAAGTATTCTACCACGTCTTGGACTCTTTCATCCCAGAAGTAGTAGTTTCCTTCGTTAACACCGTATGTCTTACCCTTTTCAGGTATACGGATGTTTTTATGAGAAAGAAGAAACTCACCTATCTTCGGTTCTAAAGTAAAGCCGTGAACGCCGCTGCCGGTCGTATATACCATCATTGTGCCGGACCCATATACGAAGTAGCCTGCGGCAATTTGGTTATAACCAGGTTGAAGCACATTGGCCATTTCACTCAAATCCGCCATGTCCGGTTTTTTGAGTATGGAAAAGACAGTGCCCACCGTGACATAGGCATCGATATTTGTAATGCCCCCAAGGGGGTCGAAGACAAGTATGTAGCTTCCCTTCGAATACTTTGCCGGGACACGAATCAAGTCAGTCTTGTTCTTAGAGGCCATACACCACAGGTGTCCCACATGGCTGACACGATTTTTAATGGTACTGTCGGCAAAATCTATCAGCTTTTGGAAATACTCATCATCGATGCTTTCACTTCCCGCCAAGCCAAAATCTTCCGTTAGGTTTGCCCTATTTACCTTCTGGGCAATAATCTTTGCCGCCACTGTCAGTTCTGCCAGTATTGCAGTAAAGGCACCGGTTGCCTCTGGCCGTTCTTTTTGTCTGGATAAAATATGCTCCGTTACTGTTATGCCTTTAACCATCTTTCGCTCCTTTCAAAAAAAATCAGCTTAGCAACACTTGAGCCTTTTCCTTTATATCTCTTTCCACCATCCCCTTGAAAGGAAGGGCGGCAATTGGGAACTTGCCGTCAAGGCGGATTTCAGATGCTTTTACGTAGAGGTTTCCTTCAACAGAAAAACCTAAAATACGGAAGGAAAAGCTAGACGTATCGTCAACCCACGATTCCTTGACATCAGTCACCTTGCCTCCAATCTGAGTCTTGAATTCCATTAGGAGACTTTTGATCCTCTTTGTTGCTTCTTTCACGCCAAGCTCATGAGGTAGGGAAATGCTCATTCGAGGCATAAAAATCGATCCCTTCTTTACTTTTACTCTGCCTGCGCGGGTGCGGTTAGGTTGCATGTAGACATTCGCTGCTTCAAAAGTTGCGCTAACCCTCGTATGTGACTCCGCAACGCAGGAATCTCTTTTTCGATCAAACTGGCCGCTTCGGCGGTCAGAGGCGGTGCTGAACGTTGAACCTGTGAACACCCACAGAGTTTCTTGCGCACTTGAAGATCCCACCAATTCCTGCAGATGTCAAGTCCTTAGGCTCCGGAAAAATCGGGCCGACTTCCTTTGCCGGTTTTGTTTGTGCCGGAAACCACTAATCCTTCTGCGTAAAGGTGGTTTGAAGGTTTCTTGGAAAGAACCTGACTTTTGCCCTGAGCCATAACCTTTAAAAATGCTTCTACTACATTTGGGTCAAACTGAGTCCCGCTTCCCTTTTCGATAATGCCGACAGCACGATCGTGAAGCATCCCCTTTCGGTATGGTCGATCAGAAATCACAGCATCATAGACATCGGCTACGGCCAGAATCCGGCCTCCTTGAGTTAGCGCCTCTCCGACAATGCCGTCAGGATAGCCTTTTCCATTGAACCACTCGTGGTGTTGCCTGACCATGGGTAAAATTTCCCTGTATGCTTCAATGGGCTCCAGGATGCGTGCGCCTATTCCAGGGTGTTTACATACTGTCCTATATTCTTCATCCGTTAACTTGCCCGGTTTATCCAGGATTGCCTGTGGTGTTGCGATTTTCCCGATATCATGGAGTAGTGCTGCGCGATGTAGGGCGGCTAATTCGTTCTCGTTATGTCCCAGCACCCGGCCCATCTTCAGGGCAAGTTGTGTGACCCGCTCCGAGTGACCGGCCGTCCAGGAAGACTTGGCGTCTATTGTCCTGGCCAGTGCTGTCAGAGTGCCCCAGTTCAGTTTGTCCAGATCCCTGTTAGTCTCTATCAGCTCCCTCAAACTTCTTTCCAGCTCTTTATTCCTCTCTTCCCAGTCGTAAGTTATAAAGTCCAGCATATCCATACGATAAGCTGTTGACTTTTCCTTGCCTCCCGTTTGTTTTAACACCTCAACGAGGCCCTTTTCTTCTTTGCCGTTTTTGAAAAGTTCTTCCATTTGACAAAGAAGGTCTTTCTTGGCGCCTACACTACCTTTCGATTTGTAGATCAAGCATGTTCTTAGCGCATTACCTACTTTCATGTTCCCCAATTCCGAGTCGATATGTTTTACCTTTTCTAAAATGTGTTTGAAAAAAGCTTCCGTCTTATCCCTCTCCTCTCCTTCAATATTAATTCCGAAAGTGTCCGCAGAAATGCGCGAAACAGAGGTCTTGGAAAAGCTATTCTTTACTTCATTGGAAAACAAAGTGGTAAGATTCCTGACCACATGCTTTAGTTGATCAAAGCCTAAATCAATACTCAGCCTTTCGTAATTTCCTATTCTTATGCCTATGAAGGTAAGAGGCTTTCTTGCCCTTAACCTTTCATCCAGCTCCAGCAAAAAATACCTGGGAGAATATACACCGGTTAAGGGATCAACAACAGCCTGTCTCCTTAGGCTATTGGTTACATAGAGCAAGTTTGTGTGCTTATACCCATTGTAGGCAATATAGGCGGTTGCACCGGAAAAGAGGATAAAAAAATACGGCAATGCAATGTCTCCAGCCCGCAGAAAGATGAAAGACAAATAGGTCAAGAATAGAAATCCGGAGGAAAGAAGGAGCGCCCTAACGAAGCTGAGTTCCTTACTGACTAGAATGATGAGGAAACCCAGAGAAAAAGCAAGCAAGAGACCAGTCCCCGCAGGTAGCTGATGAATGAAACGTTTACTCAGGAGCATAACCAGCGAATTGCCCAAAATGGTAACTCCCGGCAGGGTTCCCAGAACCGTGGGGTAGGCGTCATGGATCAACATATCGGTTGCACCAACCAGGACAATTTTGTCTTTAATATCCGATGGGTTTGCCATTCCATGGATGATTTGATATGCGGGAATTATCCTAAACCTGGTGGGATATACTAAGTAGTTTAGTCTCGTCCTGCCCTTTTGAGAGGGAATGAACAGTTTGTCCTTGAGATATACCCCGTTTTCCTCAATTCTAATACTCCCGCTGTCTAAATCAAAGTACTCTTTGAGCAAGGCTATCTCTATGGAAAACTCGGTATTCTTATCCTTATCCGTAAAATATGTATCAAAGTCGCTTATGAAATTTCCTTCAAGAGGTTTATCAACAAAACCCATGGAGGAGGCTGCCTTTAAAAACACTTCGTTTGATTTGTCTTGAAATGTTTCCTCGCGTACGTAACCGAGGACGACTTTCGGATGCGATCTGAGCGCTGAAGCTAATTGTCTGTCTTCGTCCGCTTGCGAACTTCCCGAAAAGACGATGTCGAGTCCGATGACTTTGGGAGAAAATGAGGCAATGTTTCGGATTAGTGCGGCGGTTACACTTCTTTCCCACGGCCATTTTAAACCGAGATGCTTGCGTGAGGCATGATCAATAGCAACGATGGTGATGTCGTCGGCGTGCCGGGGCGGATCGTTGAAAAACCAGAAGGATTGGGCTTCGATGAGATTGGCCAGCTTTGTTTGAGGCGTAGAGAGCAGATCACCGCCCAGGAACATATACCAGCACAGTACCATGAGCCAGATAAGGAAGGGGTGGTAGAACTCCTTGTCTCGAAAGGATCTCAACATGGAAAGGGCCAATACGACCTTGTTTGCCTCAGGCGAAAGGCGGTTTTTCCCACTTGATCGCTACCCGCTATCAGGTGATGCACCCGGCGGTGCTGTTGGCGTGAAAAATCATCGCCGTGACTATGGTCGTTAATTTTAGAGGTTGCGTATTATCTCGGCCTTGGACTCCAGCTTATCGATAATCGCTTGCCCTTTGGTAGAATCCAGGAGGCCTTCACCAACCGTAGTTTGAACAACGCCGATAGCGGCCTCGAGTCCCGATACGGCCTCCATCATCTGCCCGCTCTTTACCTTTGCCTTCGCCGACTGTATCATTGTAATAATGTTTTGGGCCCTTGCCTGAAGTATTCCTGTGTTTTCGTCAAATATCGTTTGCAGGCCCTCTTGCACCTCATCAAAGGAATCATCATCGATGTCATAATCATCACCGTCATCGTCAAAAGCGGGATCTGTGTTATCCGTGTCACTGGTAACGGATCCGTCTTCAATCTTTGCTACTGCCCCTTGCTTTGTTACCACAATGGCAACTTTTCCGGAGCCGTGTCTTTTCCTAAGTTCTCCCTGAGAAGAGAAAGTATGGCTATCACAATCCCCAACGATGATAACATTGTCGCTTATCTGGTACCAGGGCTTGCCTGCTATGTTGGCATTTATCCCATAAGATATTCCGCCATTGGGATCACTGGGACAAAGGAAAAAATCCTGTGATACTCCATAGTTTTTGAGGTTATCATAGGTTAGAAACTGTGCATAGGCCTCACTGGACATGCTTGTCCTAACGATAAAATGGGCAAACAAAGTGGACCAGCCGGCTTTTTTCATAACTTGGGCGTAGCCTGTTTTAAGATGTTTCAGTTTGAGATTGCCCAACACTGCAGGAATGACGTAGTTATTGCTGCTAACATAGGCCTCCACTGCGTTGGTTAGAGCCTGCTGGTTTGTTGCGCACACTTTTTCCCTGCTCATCTCAAGGATCTTCTTGTAACTTAATGAAGCAATGCTTACCAAAACAAGTATAATGGCTACCGTAAAGATTAGTTGTAAAGCGGTAAACCCCTTATTCGTGATTCTCCCCTTTTGATTTGATAGGAATGGTATGGCTTCAGCCTTCAGTCTATTCACCCTTACTTTCAAGCAAGACATCAAAAGCGTCCCGCCTTCTTCGTAGATTCCTTAAAGACCTGGTAAAAACGTTCGTAGTCTGTCAAGGCCCCATTGAGAATCTTTGCGATATCACCCAAGTCTTGCACGTTTACCACCAGATTTACGCTTTTGTTAAAAGCTATCATATTATCCATGGTTCTGAAGCTTCCCCCGATAAGGACTACAAATACATCGCGCCGAACACTAACGGGAAGCTGTGTCAAGTATTGTAGTATATGGTTTGAATCGGCGCTAGAGGCTTCAAACATTTCATTTACCACAACCAGATTGTATGTATGAAAGCGCATGTATTTTAAGGCATTTCGCGCTGAAGCCGCCTCTACCACGTGGTAATTCATGCCTTTTAAGGTCTTGTCTATCTCTTGTCTTCTCTTGGGTTCCTGTTCACAGAGGAGGGCAATTTTTTCTCCTTCTACAAGATAATCGAATGGTTTCTCAGAAGCATCGTAAGCCTTAGAGTCCACCTCACGAACGATGTTTTCTAGGCCTTTAGGTGCAGAACTTACCGACATATCGGATCTCGTGTCAACTTGCATCTTGTTTTTACATCTTGAGCACTTCAAGAAAACCACCTGCCCGGCCGGCAACTTCTCATCAGCAACGCTGAATTTGGCGCTACAATTCTGACAGATAACCTCCATGTAGCTCGTTAGCTCCCTCGCTCCTGGGTCTTTTGGTAATCCAGGTCCACTTCCAAGTCTTCAATATCTGTAGTCTTCTCGCCACGCTTGCCCTTTATCCGATCAATTCCCCGTGCCACTACAGCTTTTTGTGACGAGTAGATCGATGCGGTTTTTTCACTGATAAGTCCCTGCTCATAAAGCTGTATGATATATTGATCGAAGGTTGTCATACCAAAGGCTTGGCCGGTTTCAATAATCTCGTAGAAGGTTTTTCCTTCTGACTCGCCATGAAGGATACTGTCCTTTATCCTTAAACTAGCCCCCATAATCTCAAAGGCAGCCACGCGGCCCCCCCCACCCTCTTTAGGAAGGAGACTTTGTGAGACAATCCCTCGCATTGTATCGGCCAGCCTGATCCGGATCTGGTTTTCTTCTTAAGGATTGAACATGCCTAGGAGTCTGTGTATTGTTTGCCCGGCATCAATTGTGTGGAGGGTTGACAGAACCAAATGACCGGTTTCGGCGGCGTTTAAAGCAATTTCTACAGTCTCACGGTCACGCATTTCTCCTACCATTATTACCTTGGGGGCTTGTCGTAAGGCAGCACGAAGCCCGTTGGCAAAGGTATCGAAATTGGTACCCATTTCTCGTTGGTTGAATGTGGCTTTCTTATGGGGATGTTCGTATTCAATAGGATCTTCGAGTGTTATTATGTGGATTGAGTCTTTTTCATTTATCTCATTTAGCAAGGCTGCAAGGGAAGTAGATTTGCCTGTTCCAGTAGCCCCTGTCGCCAGAATTAGGCCGTTTCTTTCTTCGGCCATTCTGTAAAAAGCACTGGGGAGCTTGAGTTCCCCACAGGTGGGAATCTTTGTTTCCAGTTTTCTCAGTACGACAGAATAATTACTCTTTTGGGCGAAAATATTAACCCTAAAACGGGCCTTGCCTGGGAGTTGATAAGACAAGTCACAAGAACCCTCTCTTAAGAGGATTTCGGTTAAGCGCCGGTCTTGGTTTAGAAGGTTTAACGCAAAAACCTCCGCTTGGAAGGGAGTCAGTGCATTAAATGACGGATCAAAGTCAACCGGATAGAGCACTCCATCACTTTCGACCTGGAATGGCTTGCCTACAGTAATGTTAAGGTCAGACACATTGCTGTGAGAGTCGAGCATCCTGGTCATAATATGTTCTATTTCTTGTTTTCTCATGCCTCGGTAAAATCCGTGGGGGGCACTTCCAACAAGGGACGAAATCTGCTCTTATCATTAGACTTGGCATAGGCCTCATTTGCGCTAATGCGGCCTTGCTTATAGAGTTCCATGATAGCGTCATCCAAAAGTTGCATGCCGTATTTTTTCCCCGTTTGTATCATAGAGGGGATCTGGTGCGTTTTGCGTTCTCGCACAAGATTACGCACTGCAGGGGTGGCAATCAGAATTTCAAGAGCCACACAGCGACCCTTTGCGTCGATCCGCTTGAATAGCACTTGGGCTAAGACTGCTCTCAAACCGTCTGCTAGAGTTGAACGGACCTGGGCCTGTTGATCGGCTGGGAAGACTTCAACTATTCGATCAACAGTGCTAATAGCACTAGTTGTATGCAGCGTTGCAAAAACAAGATGGCCGGTGGAGGCAGCCTCTATAGCCAGGGAGATTGTTTCAAGATCTCTCATTTCTCCTACGAGAATAATGTCAGGGTCTTCGCGGAGGGCGCCTCTGAGTGCTGTTGAAAATGACTTCGTATGAGTCCCCACTTCACGTTGGTTAACAATACATCCTTGGCTTTCATGCACAAATTCAATGGGGTCTTCAACTGTAATAATATGATCTTTCCTGGTCTTGTTGGCTTGGTCAATTATCGCCGCCAAGGTGGTCGATTTACCACTTCCTGTAGGCCCGGTGACCAAGACCAAACCACGGGGGAGTGAGGCCAGTTTGGATACTACAGATGGCAGCCCCAATTGTTCGGCGGTCACGATTTTGTCGGGGATTTCTCGAAAGACTGCTCCAACCCCATTTTTTTGCATAAAGAAATTTGCGCGGTATCTGGCAAGTCCTGGAATCTCATATCCAAAATCGACGTCTCCTGTTTCCTCAAAGACCTTGATCTTGTCTTCAGGTGTGATTTCGTAGAGCATGGCTCGGAGTGTGTCATTGTCGAGAACGGAATACTTGACGCGTTCCATATCACCAACGATTCGAAGCATTGGCGGTTGGTCTGCAACGAGATGAAGGTCAGAGGCGCCTTGCTCGTGCATTAATTTAAAGAATGCATCAATCTTGGCCATTAGGCTTTTATCCTACATCAGGCTTGCTGCCATTCGTAACATGCTATTAACTACGAAGGAGCGAAGGAAAATAATTGCAAGTAACAAAATCATAGGCGAAAAATCAATGCCGCCAAAGCATATTGGGAACCGTCGTCGTATAGGGTCCATCACTGGTTCCGTAATATTATGAATGAAGCGAACAATGGGGTTGTATGGATCTGGGCTTACCCACGAGAGCACGGCGCGTGCGATAACGATCCACATGTAAAAGAATAAAGCATAATCCAAAACTGTGCCAAGAGCGTTTAGAAAATAACCGATGATGAACATGATACTCCTTTATACAAATAGTTTGCTTTTAATAATTGTCGGCAATAGACCATAAAAAGTCAAGAAGTTTCAGCTA
>CAYSBQ010000027.1:0-22781 GCA_964429315.1 uncultured Desulfobacterales bacterium | reverse complement strand
CGAACGATGATGTGATGCAGCGTTCCGGGTGCATCAAGCCTGGCTTTTCTGGGCATGGCCTATCTTCTATGGTGTTATTATACTCTCTAATATGAGAATAAGTTTTGAAAGTCAAGGACGTCCCCAAAATACTCAAAGCGGTCCACAAGATCCTTCGCTGCCATCCCCGCCACCCGCTCCCAGACATCCTCATTGAGCCTCTCCGCGGTAGGCTGGTCAAAGCGCTCAGCCACCTTGATGAACCAGAAGGCATCCATCACCCGGTAGTGCCAAAGGAGAAACTCCAGGTATTTCCTGAGTTCGGCCGTATCCATTTTTCAAATATCCTCAGATCCATAAGGTGCTCTCCTCCCAAGAACAACAGGTATTGTGAACAGGACAAGTAGAGCACATGAGGGCAAAAGGTCAAGAAATATGATGGTTCGTGGGAGCAAGCAGATTGGTGCTTGCCAAAGCTTTTTTTTTGGTATATAGTAGTGACAATTGCATCGTTGAAGATGCAGGCCCATAATTTGTTGTATCATTAAAAACTGAGCACACTTTAAGCCATGAAGGCCAAAGGGCAGGAAGCCCTGATACCTTTGTGGCTTTTTTTTGTCCTTTTATGGGAGGTGCCCATGGCCCGGACAACGTATGCACTGATTATCGGCACGATTCTTCTTTTTTGCGGGACGGCCCTGGCAAAGACATCCCTTGTTCAGCGGGACACCGATGAGGACGGCAAAATCGACCAGGTCGCCCACTTTGACAAAAAGGGCAGGCTCATCAGGCTCGAGATCGACGGCAACGCAGACGGCATCATGGACAGATTTCAGTATTACGAAGGAGATGTAATTAAAGAGGTTGAAAGAGACCGCAACTTCGACCAGAGGATCGACACATGGGATTTTTTTGAAAAGGGCAAAAGGATCCGACACGAACGGGCCGCTGAAGATACGGGCCGTTTGGAGGAGATCATCTTCTTTGACGCCCATGAGCGGCCTTTGGAGATGAAAAAGGACACCACGTCGGACGGCCGCTTTGATTCCCTCTATTATTTTCAGCAGGGAAAGCTCGTCCGATCCACCAAGGACACCAACGCCGACGGCAAGGTAAACCTGTGGCTCACCTACAAAGACGACAAACCCCTGGAAAGACGTTCGGACGATGACGGCGACGGCAATGTCGAAAGCATCATCCAGTATGACGACGAAGGCCGTCCCGCCACAAGCCGTCATGATTTGGATGGAGACGGCCACATGGAGGCCGTGCGCCTGTATCAGAAGGGAAATCTCAAGGAGCAGAAAAAAGATGAAGATCAAGACGCTAGGTTTGAGACCGTCACGCTATTCGAAGACGACAAGCCGGTCAAACAGGACAAGGATACCAACGGGGACGGCCGCTTCGACGTCACAACCCTTTTCAAAGAAGGACTTCCATCTTACCAGGAGAAGGACACCAACTTTGATGAAAAGAAAGATGTGTTTATCCACTTTGATGCCAAAGGCTATTCCGAAAAAGTGGAGGAAGACACCAGGTACACGGGCCGCATAGACCGGGTCCGGACCTACCATGGTGGTGAGCCGGAAAAAACCGTCTATGATGCCGACGGTGACGGATTCAAAGAAACGATCACCTTGTTCAAAAAAGGCAAAACATTCCTGCAGACTCAGGACACCAACAAAGACGGCACGGTGGATGTGACGATTTTTTTTAATGCCCAGGAAGAAAAGGAACGGGTTGAAAGCGACACGGACCTGGACGGCAAAACAGATGCCTGGGAGTACTTCCAACGGGGAGAACTGGTCCGGTCCGAAAGAGACGATGACGGCAACGGCAAGGTGGATCTGAGGGTGTATTACGAAAAGGGAAGCAAACAACGGCTCATGAGGGATCAGGACGGCGACGGGCGCTTTGAGATCACCCAGTGGTTCGACAGGGCCCCGTGGTCCATGGTCATGGAACTGGATGCGGATGGAGACGCAACCCCGGAAGGGCGCTACTGCTACCAAGAGGGTGTCCTGAGGCTTAAAGAGATCGATGAAAACGGCGATGGCAAACCGGACCTGAGGGAGCATTACAACACACGGGGAAAGTTGGAAAAGGCTGAAGAGGACGGGGGCGCAGGCTGTTTTACCATCACGTGGTTCTACAATGACGCCGAAGAGGCCGTCCGGGCGGAGAAAGACAACAACGGTGACGGCAAGGTGGACACCTGGTATTGCTATGAAAAGGGAAGCCTGGCTGCCGTGGAGGAAGACACGAACGGAGACGGAAAACCCGATCTGTGGGAGCAATATGACAGGGCCGAGGCCCTGGTCAAACGGTCGAAAGATCTGAACTTTGACGGCAAGCCGGACATCGAGGATGTGGCGGGTGAGCAGGGAGGCTGAACATGTTCGATTTTCTTGCAAAGGGCGGGATCCTCGTGGGTCCCATTTTGTTCTGTTCGGTATTGGCGCTGGCCATTTTTTTGGAGCGACTCATTCGTCTCAGCCGTGTGAAGATTCGCGGCTACGGCCTGGTGAAAACGGTGGCTGTGCATCTCAGGGCAGGCGAAGACCATAACGCTTACGAAATAGCCAGGGCCAGCGATACGCCCATGGGCCGAATTCTGACGAGCGGCATGGAGGTCAAGGACCAGGATCGGGAGACATTGGAGACCGTCATGGTCCATGCCACGGAGGAAGAGGTGCGGGGCCTTTCTCGCTATCTTCAGGCCCTGGCCACCATCGGCAACATCGCGCCGTTGCTCGGATTGCTCGGGACCGTCCTTGGCATGATCAAGGCATTCATGGTGATTCAGGACATGGGAGGCAAGGTCAATGCAGCGGTGCTGGCCGGCGGCATCTGGGAGGCCATGTTGACGACGGCCCTGGGCCTGGCGGTGGCCCTTCCCGTCATGGTGGCCCACAGCTATCTCGTGGGCCGGGTGGACAAATATGAGGCCCAACTCCAGGACGGGGTGGTGGTTTTTATCAAATCCATCGGCTTCCGGATCCACGGTCATATCGGAGACACCCATACACACGACCACAGCCACACACATGCGCATTAGAACACGGCATAGGGCATAGGACAAGGAGAAGGCAGATGTTCTCGCATAGCAAGCGTAGAAAGCGATACCAGATTCAGGCGCCGTTGACATCGCTTATCGATATTGTTTTCATGCTGCTCATTTATTTTTTGCTGACCACCAACTTCATGGTGGACGAGGGGATAAAGATCAAGTTGCCTCAAGCCAAGGCCGCAGCCCCCCAGACCGAAGAAGTCATCACCGTCTTCGTAGACCAGCAGGGCCGGGCCTTCCTCGGGACCGACGAGGTCCCTCTGGCGAAGCTCTTTGATCGCATCAAAGAAAGGATAGGTTCCAGGCAGGACGAACTCGTGGTGGTGCGGGCCGACAGGGCCGTGATCTTGAACAAAGCGGTCAAAGTCATGGACATTGCCAAAGCCGCCGGAGCAGGAAGACTGTGCCTGGCCACTGAGAAAGATTTTTAGACACGAAGTCCAATTGGTGAACTATCTCAAAGCAACCGGAATAGAGGTGGGTTTACTCATTAACTTCGGTCACTCGGTCCAGGTCAAACGAAAGATATTTGAAAACATTAGGTAATCTAAATCCGTGTCTAACAAACCAAACTGGCTCTTTCGCGGCCTCATCGGCGTTTCTCTGGCTGTTCACGCAGTCATCTTTTTACATGTGACGGGCCTTTACAACTCCAATGCCTTGACCTACATCGAGTTGACCATGCACGACATATCCAAACCGGTCGCAAGAGATATCCCCAGGCCCCGGTTCAGGCCCAAGACGCCACCAGTTGAAGAAGTAAAAAAAATTAATGTCATCCAACGGCAGATGCCTCAGTTAAAACCGATAAGGATAGAGCCTCCTGACAAAAACCTTCCGGACGGGCTCATGGAAGGCATTGCGGTGCCGGACATACCCGATACGTCGGGCCTTGAGGTTGCAGACTGGTCGGGCGGGACATTGGTTGACGAAACCGGAGGAGATTTCCTGACCGCCCAGAACTACCTTGAAATGGTCAGGCTCAAGATAGAAAGGCATAAGAAATACCCCGACCTGGCCAGGGTGAGAAACATCGAGGGCCGTGTGACCATCCGTTTTATCATCACGCCCGAAGGAGTTGTCCGGGAAGTTGAGATCACAAAACACTCCAGAAACAAAGACCTCGACGCGGCTGCCGTGAAAGCTGTGCAGGCTGCGGCGCCCTTTTCAACTCCCCCCCGACGCTTTTTTCAAGGAGAAATCCCCCTGGAGTTGACCATTGTTTTCGAACTCACCTAGGCAACTATGGTGAAAGAGATTCCCAAAATAGGTATTTGTTTTCTTACCAAGAGGTCTTTTGTGAAAAGTTTTGCCCAGCGTTTTTTTCTTGTAGGCCCTTAACCTTTTAAGAAAATGCCAGATATCGACAACCGCTCAGGCTGGCACATTACTTGCTAGCATAATCTCCTAATGGATCCTTGAAGGATCCTTGAGACAACCTCCATAGACATAACATGCAGGCCACGAAGGCTATCCACCTGAAGGTGGGATTCGTGGCCTTTTTTTGTGAGTGAATGATGGAAAAAGAAATCTGGAAAAAAGCAACCACACCGTCCTTCTGGCAGGGGTATTCCCGCTGGTACCAGCAATGGATAGCCCATAGCCGTTACCACGACGGGATCGTCAAGACCATAACCTCCTTGGCAGCGTCCACATGGCGGGTGCTGGACATCGGGGCGGGAAACGGCGTACTTTCAAGGCCTCTGGCCCGCATGGGATGCCAGGTCACGGCCCTGGAGCCCTCTTCGGCAATGAGACGCCTGCTCAGACAAAAAATGGAGCAAGACGGCTGCCAGGGCATGCAAATCGACGGGAGAACATGGGATGCGGTTCCGAGTGAAACGTTTCGAGACTATGATCTCGTTTTGGCCTGCAACAGCCTGCATCTCACCGGAGTTGGTTTCTCCCCTGCCCTTGCGAAGGTTTTTGCTGTGAAGCCAAAGTGCGTATTGGTCATCACGGAGCTTTTCTCGCCGGAGATAAGAATACCTGTGCGATCCGCAAATTACTACATGCACTATGCCAGGATAGAAAAGACAGGTAGCGCCTTTGCCTACCACAGTGTCAACGAGGCGATGGAGCATTGGTCCGCCAATAACGGCCGTCGCCCCGACACCTGGGAACGCGATGAGATCAAGCAAAAGCTTGTAAAGCGAGAAGACATGCACTGGATGGATGATTCGGCGTTGGTCGGCGTGTTTTGCTGGCGGGCTTTACAGTGATTGGCAGCATAAAATTAAATCAAAACACGGACATGATACATTTGGCATTGATAGAAATCCTGAAATCCCGTATTTGATTTATTGTACCTTGAGACAGGGCAGCAGAAGCCGCCCGGAGTTGATTTAGAAACACACAAAAGCAATTCGAGCCACGAAGGCTGTCACCCGAGAACGGGTGGGATGACTTCGTGGCTTTTTTTTGGGCTTCTTTTAGACATTGTCAGGTAGGATTTGAAGGAGGGTTTTGCGGCTGAGTCGTTCCAAACCCAAAAAGGCGGTCGGATGCAATGCGAGAAGAGCCTATATGTGCCAGCACGGTGTTTGTTGAGGCGGACAAGAGTGAAAAATATATTGAATAACAGCAAGTTGAGCCGTGAGATCGGCCCTTTTTCTGCAACTATCCTCGTCATTGCCAATATGGTCGGTACCGGAATTTTCACGACCTCTGGTTTTATAATGACAGAATTGGACAGTCCTGGGGCAATGTTGTTGTGTTGGGTTTTGGGAGGAATATTTGCCCTCTCAGGAGCTCTTTGCTACGGAGAGCTTGGCGCCATGTTCCCTCACGCAGGAGGAGAATATGTGTTCTTGCGAGAAGCTTTCGGCAAATTCGTGGCGTTTCTGTCCGGTTGGATTTCTCTCATTGTCGGGTTTTCGGCGCCCATCGCTGCAGCATCTATCGCTTGTGCTGCCTATTGTTTGCGCCTTTTTCCAAGTATCGAGAACTGGGGCAATACCACCCGTTTTCTTAGGGGAGACGTCATCAACATATCTCCGGTCACAGTACTTGCCTTGGCGATGATCGTTATATTCTCGATCGTTCATTACCACAGCGTATCCTTTGGAACGCGTGTCCAGAATATACTGACCGTATTTAAGATCCTTCTCATCATCGTTTTTGTTGTCACCGGTTTTTTGGGGGGGCACGGTTCTATTGAACATTTTTCCGGCACGTTTCATTTCGGATCTATATTCCAGGAAAAATTCGCCGTCTCTCTTATCTTTATCTCGTTTGCCTACAGCGGCTGGAATGCCGCTGCATATTTAGGGGGGGAAATCAAAAAGCCAACCACGAACATTCCCTCGGCGCTTATCGGCGGTACTCTCGTTGTCATGGTCTTGTATCTGTCGTTGAATGCGCTGTATCTCTATGCACTTTCCTCTCAAAACATGAAAGGAGTACTTGAAGTCGGAGCAACATCCGCCGGCGCTCTATTTGGATCGAACTTCAGCAAGTACTTCACCGGGGCGATTGCAATAGGGCTTTTGTCGGTCCTGAGCGCCATGATCATGGCAGGTCCAAGGGTCTATTATGCCATGGCAAAGGACGGAGTTTTCTTCCAACTTTTCGGCAAGGTCGACCGATTCCATAAAACACCGGCCCATGCCATTTTTTTCCAAGCCGGAGTTGCCATGCTTATGGTTGTCACCGCCTCTTTTGAAAAGCTTCTCATATACATCGGTTTTACCCTTTCATTGTGTGCCACACTCACCGTGATCGGAATGCTCCTCCTGAGACTCCGACAGCCGGAAATTAAACGGGAATATAAGACGCTGGGATATCCCGTGACGCCGATCCTGTTTATCATGGGGAATCTGTGGATTATCTGCTTCTCGATCAAAAGCAGACCAGTGGCATCTCTGATCGGGCTCGGCACAATCGGCGCCGGCATGCTGGTTTATTTGTGTTTCTCAAAAATAGCACGTGGCGTCAATGGGTTAAGGCCATTGGGGCACGGAAAAAATCTTGATGACGGAAAGGGGGTGATTGGCAAAAAGGTGTAAGAATGGAACATGTCGCGAAAGTCGGGGAAGGCGGCAGGTACTGGCTAAGGTTTTCCAGCCGCCCTCCCCAAAGGCCCCTCAGGGGCACTTCAGCTTTCTTTATATCACCAAAGCATCTCGTGTGCAATTTCTTCAGCTTGGTGTCTCCCCTGAGGCGGTTGTGGATGGTGCGAGAAGCCCCGTCGAAGGCCGTGGGTATTGGAGGACGGAGCGCATATGAACAATAGACCAAAAAGTCGCGGGGTCAAGAGCCTCTTCGCAGAGTTGGAGGGTGTCCCTGTTTTCAAGGAGGTAACTGTGTCAACAACTGTGAAAGAAAAAAAACGGGTGGAATGGAAGACTGTTTTTTTTGCAGCATTTTTTGCCCTTGTCCTATTTCCAATCGGCTTTGTTTCGCATGGCGCGGCCATGGCAACCGGCAAGGGGGAATTTTACCTTGTCAGCGTGGGTGTGGGAGACCCGGATCTGATCACGGTTCGGGCCATCGATACCATTGCCAAATCCGATGTCATCATATGCCGCAAAGAGACATGGGAGGAGCTTGGGACCTATCTCAAGGGAAAAGAATTTATCGATATCTCTAGGGCCGGCTGGCGCACCTACCAGAAAAACTGCTCGGAAATGGGAGATGAAAAGGCTCGGGCCAAGTGCGAGCAAGACAGGAAGTCCCGAGGAGAATTGATTCTCGCAATTCGTTCAGCCATCAATGCCGGCAAAACGGTCGCCGTGCTGGGAAGTGGAGATCTTCTAATTTATGGGGGGCCCTACCGCTGGTACCTGAAGGAATTTGCAGATCTTCATCCCCGTATCATTCCCGGCGTCAGTTGTTTCAACGCCGCCAATGCGGCCCTTGGGACAGACGTGGCCGCGGGAAAAGAAACGAGGGCCGTGGTCCTCACGACCATCCGGGAAATCGAAAAACTTTCGCAAGGCCATCCCACCATGGTGATCTTCACCATGTTTACGAAATTCGAGGATCTCGTGGCAAAGCTGCGCACCATCTATCCGTTGGATACCCCCATCGCTATCGTCTTTTATGCTGGATACAAGGACAAGGAACGGGTAGTCAAGGGAACCCTCAACACGATTCTCGAACAGGTGCAGGGGGAAAAATTCCCATTCGAACACCTGGTGTATGTAGGAGATTTTCTCAACTGAGAAGCCAAAGATGACAATGCGCTATTGAAATTCGAGACAGGAAGGAAGGATAGATGAAAAAAATCGAAGTTTTGTTTATATGGACAGGGTTGTTGCTTTTTTTGTTCTGCCAAACAGCCGCAGCCGATGAGAAGACAACAAAGCTGGACGAGATTCAAGTCACCGCCCCCAGGGAGGACACCGGAGTAATCCTCGCCCCGGAGACGACGGTAATTGATGTTCAGAACTATGAGACCCCCGGGATCGCCCAGAACGCAGCCGATCTCCTAAAAGACCGCGCCATGGTGGATTTCCGGGACGCAGGCAACTTGGTCCCCGAGTCCGACAGTTTCTACCTAAAGGGGTTTGAGTCCAGCCGGTTCACCACCGCCATTGACGGCTTGACGCTCCAGCAAACAGGGGGAAGGAAAGGCAGTCACAATGTGGACTACGCCCTTCTCCCGACGTTTCTTATCGATAAGATCGAGGTCCTGCCGGGACCTCATTCAGCATTGTATCCCGGCAAGAGCATCGGCGGCGTACTCAATTTCATCACGAAACGCCCCGAGAGATATTCCAGCTTAAAGCCGGATGGGCATCTGTCCACCAGCTATGCCTCTTATGGAACCCAGCATCAAAATATGACCCTGAGGGGCGGGGTCGATTCCGTGATCTATGACCTGGCCTATGACAAGTACCATACCGACGGGTATTTGAAACAGAACGAGGCCGACATCGATACATGGTACGGCCGGCTGGGGTACATTCTCCCGGCCGACGGATTCATCACGTTCAGTGCATCGGTCAGTGATTTGGACCGACAGATCCCCGTGGATAACCTGCCCGGAACTGCAGGCTATGATCCGGACTACCCTGAGGCGGATACGTCCTTAAACTACGGTCTGGGGTCCACGTGGGACAGTGAGGCCTCCAACTACCGGCTGAACCTGGAACAACCGTCGCCGATCGGCCTGTGGACGGCGGGATATCTCGCCAGCAAGCAAAATCGGCAAAGAAATTACTGGAATACAGCCGGCACCACCTATACGGAATCGGAGACCACCTGGTGGCAAGAGGGCGGCAGGATCCAGGACGAGATACATTTTTCCGAAAACCACACTACCACGCTCGGTTATGATATTCAGAAATTGTTTGACAGCTCACCAGACAGGAAAACCGAGCGCATCAACAGGGACGGTTGGTATGCCCAACATGAATGGACTATCATTCCCAGGCTCAGCCTGACCGCCGGGCTCCGGTACGAGGATGTCACGATATGGGTCACGAACTCACATAACACCTATTACCCTTCCATGGTGGAACGAAACTGGGATGAGCTGATACCCAAGTCTTTTCTCACCTATGAACTGGATGACCTCGCCGAAGCGTTGCAGGACACCTCCTTGTCTCTGGGAGTAAGCAAGATATGGCACGCCCCTGACAGTCATGGGATTTACAACGGCCAGGGTATCCCCTCGGGCATCTTTTTGGAGCCGGAGCACGGGATCGGTTATGACCTCATCTTGAATAGAAGGCTATGGAACGATGTCAAGCTGAAAGTGGACTATGGCTTGTATGAAATCAAGGACTATATTGTCTCCAACAGCCAATTCGACGACTATTCAGCCGCATCGGCGGGACCGCTCCGTTACAGCGATTACAAGCTCAACCTAAGCGAGAAGGTGGAAAGGCACGGCATTGACGTGGAACTCGGGGGACATCTCCTGGACAGCCTTTCGTTTTACCTCACGTATTCCTGGCAGGACTTCATTTACGATGGTCCGGAACCGGCAGGGCAGACAAACCTGGATCAGCGGGCCAAGCACCGGGTCTCCGCCGGCTTGCGATATGATCTTTTTGAAAATACCCTCCTGATGGCGGATTTCAAGCATGTGTCCAAAGAGATTACAGATGAATACGACCCGGACACCGACCAATATCTGCGTTCGAATCAGATAGACCCTTATGAGGTGGTAGATCTCGGTATACAACAGACCCTATTCAACGAATGGGGAGTGTTGAAAGATGCCCGTTTGAAATTTTATGTCAACAATGTCTTCAATGAGAGATACAAAACATCGAGCGGATTGCCGGCAACCGACCAGGTCTATGGTGTCGCACTGGATTTTGGTTTTTAGGGTTCACCGTCATTTACCCACCCGCCCGGGCCTTGAGAAACGCGGACAGACAATCAAGGCCCGGGTTGCCCTTTTTTTGCAGAATCGGTTGGCTTGGGTGCAACGTTGCAAAAGAATTTGAGAAAAGGAAATCACATGAACGAACGATTCAATTGGAACATCAACCGGATGATCGTCCTGCCGGTGTTGGCATTTTTCTTTGTCGCAATGGGGAGCCAATATGCCGACGCCGGAAAAAACGGGCGACTCTACCTCGTCAGTGTGGGCAGCGGTGATCATGACAACATCACCCTGCGGGCCATGAATGTCATCAAGGACTCGGAGATCATTTTTTGCAATACCAAAATGCGGGACCGGTTCCCGATTATGTTGCAGGGCAAGGAGATCCACGATCCGGGTTTCGGCATCTTTGGCGTTTACGGCAAGACGCCGGAGGAAGGCAAAAAGAGCAAACGGTTCAACTACGAAGAAAAAATGAAGGAATTTGACGCGATTAATACCATTATTCGCAATGCGGTCAAGGCCGGAAAGACCGTTTCCGTGCTCGACAGCGGAGACCCTACCATTTATGGCCCCAATGTCTGGTACATGGAGGCCTTTGAGGATCTCAATCCGCAAATCGTACCGGGCATCAGTTGCTTCAATGCAGCCAATGCAGCCCTGAAAAAAGGGGTCACTTCCGGAATCAAGGCCCATTCGGTCATCTTGACGGCCTCTTTCGGCAGAGAGGAACACGCAGGTCCCGATAGCATTGAAAAACTCGCCGAGCACCAGGCCACTATGGTTTTCTTTACCATGTTTCTGGACATGGAGGAAGTAGTAAAGAAACTGAGGACCCACTATCCTGGTGACACGCCTGTGGCCATTGTCCTTTTTGCAGGATACAAGGATCGGGAAAAAATCATTCAGGGAACCCTGGACACTGTTTTGGAAAAAACCAAGGGCCAGAAACTGCCCCACGAACATCTCATCTATGTGGGCGATTTTCTGGCAAAACGGTACAAAGAAAAAAACTGATCGTTGTCGTGTGCAAACAGAAGTATCCATGAGTTTGCACATGCAACGCATCATTGAAAAGGAGAAAAGAAAATGAACAAACGGGTTTTTGTGATTGCATACTTTGTGGTTGCTTTGTGTTTTTTTCTCATTGCTCCTTATGCTGCCCATGCGCATATGCTCTGGCTAAACGCAAGCAATTACGCCCCGAAGATTGGGGGGCCGGTTTCCATCGAAATCGGCTTCGGGCATCAGTTTCCCCACGACGGCGTTATCAAGGAGGGCCGGCTGGAGCGGATTTATGCCGTGGATGCAAATGGGAAAGAACACTCCCTGGAACAGAGTTCCACAGCGGTTTTCAAGTTCATGCCGCCGGGTGAAGGGCTTTATCAGATCATCGCGGTCATGAAGCCGGGTTTTGTGACCAAGACCACGGAGGGGCGCAAAATGGCCAGCAAAAAGGAGTGTGAGAACGCCGTGGACTGTTTCGCCTTCAGGATGGTTGCTACCGCATTGATCCAGGTCGGATCGCCCGGCGCCGCCTTTCCCGGATCAGGCAAGACTCCGCTTGAAATCGTTGCCTTGAAAAACCCGAGTGAATTGAAAACGGGTTCCGTCCTACCGTTAAAGGTGACTTTCCAGGGGAAACCCGTGGCGGGGGCAAAAGTACAGGCGGCCAATTCTGAGAACAAGGCCCCTGAAGCACATAAAACTGAAGGAAAAGGCCACGGGCATCAATACTGGGCACAAGAAGAAGAAACGGACGGGAACGGCGTGTCAGCGATCAAGGTAACCAGCGGCGGGCCATGGCTGTTCATGGTAAACCATGAAGTCCCTTACGAAGACAAGAGTGAATGCGACAGGTATTCGTACCGTACGTCATTGACCGTTGGGTTTTAGAGGTTTCTATATGAAGCGATGGTTGTTTTGTGTTTTTCTGGCGGCATCTGTCTGTGTATTGCCTGGGTCGGCTCTTTCTCATGGGACAAAGGGAACGGTGGAAAGAGGCGGGCTTATGGTAACCGCCCAATACGATACGGGCGAACCCATGGACTATGCCAAGGTGACTGTTTTGGCCCCTGGCGCAAAGCTTCCTTTCCAATCCGGTAGGACGGACAGAAATGGTCGGTTCTGCTTTTTCCCTGATGGGGCAGGTGCATGGGAAGTGGTGGTAAACGATGAGATGGGACATCGCCTGGAGGTAAAGGTGCCGGTGGATGAACAACTCGCTTTGCAAGAAGGCCGGAACAACCATGGTGATCAACAGGCTGGGCTTTCCACATTCGGAAAGACCGCCATGGGTGTGAGCATCATCTTCGGTTTGTGCGGCATCTTCTTTTGGTGGAAAGGCACCAGGCGTGCGTGAGATCTGCGGAACGTCTAACAGCTTCTGAGCCGGTCTCTCATTCACGGCGTCTTCTTTTTTTCGTCTCCTGCTGCTTCTTTTTTTCAGGTGCCGCAGGTTTGATCTACCAGGTCCGTGGGTGCGAATGATCGACAAAGTCATCGGCAGCGCCCCCTTTGCGGTCGCCACCGTCCTGTTCATCTTCATGGGCGGATTGGCCCTGGGAAGCTACCTGGCCGGGAGATACATCGACCGCATCGGCTCAATAAACGCCCTGTTGTCCCTCTACGTAAGCGATAGCGGGACATCTTAAAATTCTAAGAAACTTATTAAATTAACTGATAGGCATTCTCGCACGCGATTGTCTCACCCCTCTCGACCGAGTATCCAGCCCCGGGTACACTGATCCCCAAACGCCTGGCTAATTCAGTAAGTGAAATTCCCAATTCGCGAACGGCCCAAAAACAAAAAAGACTCCTGGCTTTAACCCTTTTTTGCTGTTTGCATTTCAAGTAAATATCATCTACCCCTATTACGTAAATTTCAGCCACTCTCGCTGCAATCCGGTCTATATCATAAACGAGACGCTTTAACTCGTATTTCCGGTCACAACTTAAAATCTTAAGGGCATCCCGCTTACCCAAACGTCCCCTTGATTCCTGCTACTCCAAAATAGCCTTGACTGTTTTGGAGTTTTGGTTAATATAGCCATATGCGTTATATCACCCTCTAGTTTCTTGCCTGACTGCCCAGTTATTTCGCAAGCGAGATAAATGGCCACATCTCTGTCTCTGTTCTTCTTTTGTCCTTTTACCAAAGTACTATCCTTATCGCAGCCAAACTCCCTTATCACTGCTTCAAGTATAGTATAATTTGCCTGTACCATTCACTCCCACAAGGCCCATTGGATATGAGATTGGTGAATAGGGGATGTTTGGGACAGAGAATGTCAAGTTGGATCGGATTCCGCAAAGAGCCAAGGCCCTCCATGGCTCCAATGCTTGGGGATATAAGCTTGGCCGGAATTTGCTTTTAGCAGAGGGAACAGGAATTGTCGGAGAAGAGAGAGAACTTCCAGGAGTTGCGGCACATCCTGTTCAATGCCACTCTTTCTGACAAACGCCGTCCACTGTACAGACTTAACGTCGTCGCGTGCAAATTCTTCTGTCAACATCAGCGGGGGTTCTTGTGGAATCTCGGTCCTGCGTCTCCTAAAGGTGGCTCCGATCGCTCTGGTAAGAGTTACACCATCAAAAGCGAAGTCGCGAGCCAACACGTACAAATCGTAAAAGTCCTTCATCCGGCTGTTGGCAATACCCCGTGCCACCACGGTTTGCAGTTTTTCGGCGATGACCGTCTCGTGCGGATAGGATTGGATACGCGGCGCCGGGAAGTCCAGAAGCGTAGGATAGCGGATCGGCGCAACCTTTATTGTATCGGGATCAAATATCAGGCCATCATCCTCTACCTCGACACCACAGACGGCGCGGAAAATTTGCACAAGCCGTTTGTCGGAGTTTTCGCCGTGGCCAAGGAAGTCGATATCAACAGTTGGTCTGTGTGAACGACCTGTCCATGCCATGAACAGCAGGGCTCCCTTAAGAACAAAGTCTCCTGCATACTCTGAAACGCAAAGGCGGTAGAGAAGCCGCTCAGAGGCGTACCGTGTCCAGACTAGGTTGGCATCATCCCCGGTTTCACGGATAATATTCAAGAACCGCTGGCGAACGGAAGCCGCTACGTTTGATGGTTTATCCTGAGTCATACGATCGCTTCCATATAGGGCCGCACGGTCTTAGTCACACGGCAGACCTTCGCATATTGCCATAGCTCATCAGTCGTGCATCTGCGGTTGCGGACCACATCGCGCAGCGCCTCAAGAGCGACATCCAACCCGACCTTGTTTCTGTACTTGAAACAGTCTGCCACTGTCTTGGCGGGATTGAAAACTCTCACAGGCACGCCTTCAACATTGTGTTCATCAATGCCTTCGGTGAGAGCCTTTCCGGAAAAGCGCATAACCCGCAATTTGGGATGCTTGACCCGAGGACGGGCAGCTCTTCGGTCTATGGCTATCCACACTTCGTGTGGAGACTGCGTCCCTATCTCGTGAAATCGAAGCGCAGAGAGTAGGCATATAACGCTCTTGGGGATTGCCTTTGCTGCCAGTGCCAGTCCATGATTTGCCGTCACTTCAGCATCTGGAAGCATATAGCGTCCCCGTCCGAGTAGCACGAGTTTTCCTTCTGCACGAAGCTGTCTGAGGTATTCATGGTGAATCCCATGGGAACGCACTTCAGCAGTGGTCACGATCCCTGAATTGCGAACCAGTTCCAGTATCTGTTCTTTCTTATTATTACGATTCTTCATTTGTGCAATTATAGACATTTATGAAAAACTGTCAATATATTTGCAAAAAGCATCGAAGTTCTTAACGACTGGGATATTGGAACATCGTGGCTTACAGATTTCCTTTGACATCGAGGCCAGATTCAAATAAAGATATCAATATGATATAAGGAAAGCCATCCGGAAATGCCGTTTGGAAGGTATTTTAAGAATTTTGTATCCTATTTGTATCCCACTCGACCTGCACTAGCAAAATCCCGTCACGTAAGTACCTGATATCACGTTCTCCATCTTTCCAATAAAGAGAGTAATATACCCACTATTTATTATGCTTTATATCAGCACGTTAGGTGTAATTGGTCTGAAAGCGTACATGTCGAAAGTTCAGGGTTGCTTTCGGTCAGATTTGCTTGCATGATTTCATCTAGAAACCTTAATAGGGTAGGGGGGACTACAGTGATGCCCTTCAGTTTTACAAATTAGAAGCAGCGAAGGTTGGGCAGCAGTCAAGGAAAAACGCCGGGCCAAGATATTCGAGAAATCAGATGAGCGTATTCTCGGTGATGGTAATTTTGTTGAAAAGGTGCTCTCGGAGTCCCAGGAACAGATGGAGCAAAAGTATAGGTTGGTCCCCATTGTTTCCAGATATTTTCGGACAAGATGCAAGAGTTAGGAGATGAGCATGAGCGTGTTATCCTGGCTACTGGACGGTATCTGGGGGAAGGCTTTGACGATGCGAGGCTGGACACGCTGTTTTTAACCTTTCCCGTTTCATGGAAAGGAATTCTGGCTCAATATGCCGGCCGACTGCACCGTCATTTTGGCATTTTTTTGCTTAAGTATAGGACGTTTTCGAATTATTGCGTGACCCATATTTCCCAGCATGTTCTCTGATAGGTGCAAAAGACGTAACGACGACTCCCAAAAAGGAGACTGCGCCGGCAAAGATAAATGTGTTCGAGAGCCCTATCATATCTGAGAGCCATCCTGAAAAAACGCTTCCCAGAATGAACCCTCCATCGATAGCCATGGTGAGCATACTCATCATGCCTGCCTTTTGTTCCAGCGAGCCTTGTTCTGCTCCCACGGCATTTAATGCTGGGAAGACATATCCCAATCCTGACCCATATAGAACGAAGGAAAGAACATAGAAGAAAGTCGAATCAAGCTTGTAAATCAACAGGATACCGAGACCAAACAAAACGAAGCAAATCCGAATGATCAACAGTTTACTGTATCTGTCAAGGACGCGCCCCCCAAAAAGCCTTATGGCCACTGCCAAACCTAAAGCCATGCCTAGAAACAGGCCCCCGCTGATTCCGATGGTCTTTGCGTAAAGAGGAAAGTAGTATAGTACAGTGGCTTGAGAATTAACAAAGAGAATCATGGCCACTAGAACGAAGAAAAATGAGCGATCTTTTAAGATCTTCACGTAACTGAACTTTGATCCAACCGTTCCCGAGATCTTTTCCCATTTTCTCGTGAAGACAAGTAGGCTAAAGCCCAAAAATGTTGTGGCTGCCCCGCCATGAAAGATAGCCGGATGCCCGAATGCATCCATGAGATGTTCACCCGCCAGAGGGATAAATCCCAGGGCCGCAAGCATCGTGGCGCCGTTGTGACTGAAAGCACGCCCCCTTATCTCACGTGGAGTGAATTTGGCAATGGTTGAAAAAGTCGCAGCAATGAAGCCGGAAAAGCCAATGCCGTGGATAATTCGAAGAATATATATGGCACTTAACATTCCATTGACTACATGATAGAGAAGGGAGCAAACAAATATTAGCAAAAGGCTGGACACGAGCACTGGTTTTTCCCCTACTCGATCAATCGACTTGCCGGCAATGGGTCTCACTATAAAAGAAGCTACAGAGAACATGCCCATGATCAAGCCGATGCTCGTTTTAGAAACATCCAGGGCGGAGAGATAAATGGGGTACATGAAAAAGAAGGCAATATTGGAAAAAACAAGAAAGGTCAGGATATTAATAATAGCGAGTTTGTGGTCTCTCATTCGTATGCCTTCAGTAATTACTGAGTCCCCGAATTCCTAACTTAGAGCGCGAGACCCAACATACACGCCCAGACGTCTACCTGTTCCTACCAAAAACCTAGTCCGAAGGCGTTTGGATGACATGTGCTTTACCATAGTTGTCGGCGAAGTGCCAGGATTTCAAGCTGTAAGAGGGCGCGGGTTTGAAACACACCAAGCAGGGTAGAAAGGACGGGAACGATGATAGTTTTCATATCCGTCGACTGTACGAGGCTGCGGCAATAAACTCAATGCAATCAGTTGGTACAAAGTTTTTGGTAAGGACAGGCTTTTTGAAGAATATGCTCAGAATTTAACCGTTACGAAATACTTGACGTGGCATCCTCACAAAAGCATTGAGGGAATAAGGGATGTCTTGACACGGTTTATCAAAGGCTGGGAAGATGGTTCAAAGTGCCTATGGATATTGACGAAGCACGGAGAAGATAAACCCATGGAGACGGTTACAATTTGGATTCGAGATAGCAAGGCTCTCCTTAGCTTTGCTTTGGCAAGAATATTTTGGGGAAATGGTTTCATGACGGAGGCCGTTCAAGGTGTCGTCGATTGGGCCCGGCCCTTGCCCAACCAGAAATATTTCGAGTATGGGCTGTATGTGATGTTGAGAATAGGGCTTCAGCACGGGTTCTTGAAAAAGTTGACATGTTAAAGAAGGAATACTACGAAGGTGGTCGAAGGCACCAAATTTGAGTGATGAACCGAAAGATTGCCTGTGTTATGCAAAGGTGAAATAACGACTTGGTACCTGGAACAAAAACATGAGCAAGATTATTGACCATATTGATATCCCAGACGAGGAATTAAGTTTTACCGCGTCACGGAGCAGTGGGCCTGGAGGGCAAAATGTCAACAAGGTCAACACCCGAATGACCCTTTGGTTCGATGTCGCCAATTCACCAAGCCTTTCCGCTTGGGAGAAGAAACGTATCCTGGCCCGTTTGCCGACGCGGGTTAACAAAAAGGGAGTTCTCAGGGTGGTTTCGCAAAAACACCGAACCCAGGCCGCGAATCGAGAAACGGCGATGGAGCGTTTTGTGGAATTGTTGCATGATGCTCTCAAACAGGACAAAACTCGACAAAGGATGAAGGTTCCCAAAGCGGTTGATGTGCGTCGACTGAAAAACAAGAAGCGACGAGGTCTGATTAAACGACAACGTTCAAAAGGGATTTCATCAGATGACCTCTGAATAGTCGATCCTTTAAAATAACGGATCTCGGAGAACCGGGAGGAACGAGACGTGGGTAAGGTTTACAAAGATAAAAGGGCAAGCGGCTATGCACTTGAACCTGTTCCTACCAAAAAACCAGCCGAAGGCGTTTCATATAGGGACTTGATTTGAATCTGATTCTCATGTAATAAATATCGATGCTTACAGGAGGAAATCGGGCTTTGCGGTCTATGAAGTATCAGTGAAAGACAGTCCATTGTGTACATGTACAACCCTAATACTAGAGACAGTAAAGGGGACACCATGCGAATCAACATTGAAAAGACCTTGGTCGAGTTCGAACCGGAAAACGACGAAGAAACAGCCATGATCGAAACTTTGTGGAGACTGATTGTCGACTGCGCCAAGTTCAATAAGAAGCTTGTGCCAGTGGGAGAATACATTCCACAGAAAAGAAACCTTGCACGGTTTGCTATTGAAGATTGACTCTCGATCTCCAATTGCCTGAAACCTCGATGCCGCTGATTGACGTCAGTGCTCGAACAATTCCCCATTTGGAAAAAGGGGGCAAGGGGCTTTCCGGATTCTCTTTGATGCTCAGCTACTTCAGGTTATTAAACCTGCATTGGGTTCCGTGTCAAAGGGTCGAATGTGTTGGCCGACAGGTGGCAACTGTGTGGTTTTTGACTATCATTATTTTCATGCTTGCAGGCCTACCGGTTTCAGCCGCAGAGATGATCATTGATGAATACAAGGGAGGCCTGAGCCCAAAGTGGGAAGAAAAATCCTTTGATGGAAAAACACAATACGAGGTAATCCGAGAGGGCGGTGAGCCCTGCCTTAAGGCTACGAGCAATGCCTCTGCTTCAGCCCTTTACTACAAGATAAAGTACGATGCCAAAGAATACCCAGTCCTGAAATGGCGATGGAAGGTGAACGGAATTATTTCGAAAGGCAATGCCCTTCAGAAAAAGGGGGATGACTATGCCGCCCGCGTCTATGTGATTTTTCCTTCCTTGGTCTTCTGGAGAACTAAAACCCTCATCTACATCTGGGCCAACAAGCTTCCCCGGGGGAAGGCTGTTCCCAACCCCTATGCTCAAAATGCCGTCATGATAGCCGTGGAAAGCGGGCCGGAACGGACCGGGCAATGGGTGGAAGAAAGAAGGAACGTCCTTTCCGATTATCGCAAGCATTTTGGCCAAGATCCACCCGAAGTAGGGGCCATTGCCATTATGACGGATACTGACAACACAGGCGAAAAGGCTGTCGCCTGGTACGGCCCGATACGTATTCTTTCAGATGGTGTTAAGCCTTCTTCTGTTCATGTAGACCCCGACCACCGCACCAAAGAGCCGAAATTCTTGATGGGCGGAGTCCACCCTACCAGGTTCTTACGACAAGAAGAGGTTGAAAGGAGTAAAAAAAGACTTGCCATCAGGACATGAGATCCGGCAGGCGCTGGCCGGTGTTGACAAAAAAATGGCCCATCTGGACCTGGACAAGATCATCAGCGAAGGGCTTGATTTCATTCATGAGAGGCTAGGCGCTGCTCGTGTATCAGTGGCGCTGCGGGAGATCGATCCAAACGGTTTCAAGATTTATGACGTGAGGAGCGACTCTAAAGAAATGCCGGCAGGTCATTTTCTGCCTTTTTACTCCACCGTTCTCTCGAAGGTGCTTCAAGACAACAAGGCCTTGTACCGCCGCGACATCCTGGGGGAGAGAACAAAATACGAAACAGATACCAGTCTCCTCCAGAAAGGGTTTCGGTCCGATTTTTTGGTGCCTCTTACATTGGGCGGGAAGTGTTTTGGAACGCTGAATAGCGCCTCCAGCAAAATAGATGGGATTTCCGAAGAAACGCGCAAGATCTTGGAACGAATTGCCCCCTGTTTTGCACTGGCGTTGCTGAATTCGCAGCTTTTCGAGGCACTGAAAGAAGCCCACGATCAACTCGGAATGCAGGTTGAAAAACGAACGGTAGAGCTAAAAAGAACCAACGAAAAGCTGAAGGGAGAAAGCGCCGAACGTGAGCTATTGGAGGAAGCGCTCCTGGAAAGCCGGGAGAAATATCGTTCCATGATGGAAGCCATGACTGACTCAACCTATATGTGTTCACCTGACTACCGCATAGTATACATGAATTCAGCTATGATTAAATGGTTGGGAGGTGACTTCACGGGAGAGACTTGTTACAGGGCACTGCACGGTCTGAACGAAAAATGCGAATGGTGTGTTCAGGAAAAAGTGCAAGGAGGTAATCTTGCTGAAACCGTTATTGTCAGCCCACGAGACGGCCGCAGCTACCACGTATCCCACTCGCCCGTGTTTCACGCAGATGGATCCATTTCCAAGATGACGATATTGAGGGACATCACTGAGCTGAAACGTGCAGAGGAAGCCCTTAGAAAAGCTCGAAACGAGTTGGAACTACGGGTGAAGGAAAGAACTGCCGAGTTGGTTGAAACAAATGAACGTCTGAACCGCGAGATAGAAGAGCGCAAGCGATCGGAGGAGAAGGCGAAGCGCAGCGAGGCCACCCTGATGGAAGCCCAGCGGATTGCCAGACTGGGGAACTGGACCTGGAACATTGTGACCAATGAGTTGCACTGGCCCGATGAGATCTATCGGATGTTCGGCCTTACTCCCCTGGAATTCGGTGTGACCTATGAGGTATTTCTTAACTCAGTGCATCCGGATGACAGACAGTTTGTAATAAATGCTGTCGATGCAGCCTTGTACCATAACAAACCATACAGCATTGATCATCGCATCGTATTGCCTGACGGCACAAACCGCGTTGTGCATGAACAAGCCGAGATCACTTTTGATGACAACGGCAAGCCTATCCGCATGATCGGGACGGTTCAGGACATCACCGAGCGGAAGCAAGTAGAAGAAGCACTGCAACAATCAGAGGCGCAGCTTCGCCGACTGTCATCCCAACTCCTCGAAGTACAGGAAGGTGAAAGAAAAAGGATCGCTGGCGAGCTTCACGACAGTATCGGGCAGTCGCTTACAGCTATCAAGTTTGGGCTTGAGAATGCCCTTGATCGAATCTCCCGTCACGGGGCGAATGAGAGCCTTAAATTATTGGAAGCCCTCATTCCGGTGGCTCAACAGGCCAGTGAAGAGGTGCGAAAAATCCACACGAACTTGCGGCCCTCTCTGTTGGATGATTTGGGCATCATATTAACTATCTCGTGGTTCTGCAGGGAGTTTAAAACAGTCTATTCGAATGTAAAGATCGAAAAGCGGATAGGCATAGAAGAGAGGAACGTTCCTGAGAACCTGAAGATCGTAATTTTCAGAGTCTTACAAGAAGCCATGAACAACATTTCCAAACACGGGAAAGCCGATTTTGTGCGCATTTCCTTAAAAGAGAAAAACGGGAGGCTGGAATTCCTCGTGGAAGATAACGGGCGTGGATTCGACGTTGAACATATACGCTCTATGAAGACTCTCAAGGAAGGATTTGGCCTCACCAGCATGAGAGAGCGAACTGAGCTTTCAGGTGGGTCTTTTGCCGTAGAGTCCATCCCTGGCGCAGGTACTGTTGTGCGGGCCTTGTGGCCGATGTGACCGGAGATGAGTGCACTATTTGTTGGTCAATCCCTTCTCCATGGCATAGGCTGTCAGTGTAGAGGCATTGTGGAGATCCAACTTCTTCATGAGGTTTGATCGGTGCTTTTCCACTGTTTTGGCGCTGATGCAAAGATAGTCCGCAATATCCTTATTCTTATGCCCTTCCCCAATCAGCTTGAGCACTTGGCGTTCCCGCTTGGTCAATGCTTCAAATGACGACTCCGACCTCGAAGGTTTTCTCCCTTCCAGGAAGCCTTCGACCAACGCTGCCGAAACTCCCGGGCTAATATATCTCTTGCCGTCCAGCACACTGCTTATAGCTAACATTAATTCGGCGTGAGTCGCATCTTTCAAAAGGTAGCCGTCGGCACCGGCCTTCAATGACTCGAAAACATATTCCTCCGCTTTGTGCACAGTTAAAACGAGAAGCTTTGTGTCAGGGCACCTGCTCTTGACCTCGGAGATGGCATCCAGACCGTTCATGCGGGGCATGGAAAGGTCCATTAAGATCAGGTCCGGTTTCAGTTCGTCAACACGGCGGATGGCATCACGGCCATTATCCGCCTCTCCAACAACCGAATAGGACGATTCTGAAGAAACCAGAGCACGCAAACCTTCTCTGAGTATCCTGTAGTCTTCAGCTATCACAATGCGATATGTCTTTTTCGTTTCCATTAAACCACCTTCATTGGACAATAACGAAGCCTTTATCCAATTTCCACTACACAAACACGGTGTTCCCAGGCAACTTTTATATTGTTTAGTTTCCATCCATAAATGGCCCTTTTTTCTCTGAGCGGCGTTCTCCGCGGGTTTTCGCCTGCGACGTACGAAAAGTACGTCTCGGCGTAAACCCTTGTGCGGCCTTGCTCAGACAAAAAATTGCTCATTTATGAATTGGAAACTCACGCTAGTGCCTATTCGGTTAAAAACATTGATGGATGGACACT
>CAYSBQ010000026.1:0-23112 GCA_964429315.1 uncultured Desulfobacterales bacterium | reverse complement strand
GCGCCTCCAATGGTCTTGGGGATGAAGAAGGAGATTCTTCTTCGAATCCTGAGAGCGGTGACGGTTGGGAGTCTGGGAGTGTTGGTACTGATTCAGCTTCTGAGAGTGGGTCTGAATCAGGGTCTTCCTCAGGTGTGGATTCTAGCTCTGGCGATGGAGACGATGACGGAGAATCGGTGGGGACTGCTCCTGAGACTGGCGACGGCGACGGTGACGGCGATGGTGATTCTTCTTCCAGCACATCTTCTGGTGACGGGGATGGCGATGGCGATGGTGATGGGGATGGCGGAACTGGGGAGGATCGCTTTCCAGGAGACAACTGCGACCCCTTCCTCGATACCTGCCTCGACATCGGCGGAGATTACGAGTGCTCGCTAGATCACAACTGGCTCGGTGGAAATGATTACGAAACGGTCTTCAAATGCAATATCTTGGATAACCAAAACCCTCCCCCTGACGCCGGCGGTTACGGTGACACCTGCATCTGGGGCCATAGCGGGTGTCAAACCGGATATATCTGCATCGCAGGGGATGGCGCGTGGCCAAATATGGAATGCGAAGGCGGAATCGGGCAGTGCTGCGCGGACATCTGTTTCTATGGAGAGGTGTGCGCAAACGGGCCGTGCAACATCCAGTACTGGCAATCTAGCCTTGCTGACTACCTCGATCCATATGTTGGTATCGGATACTGTCCGGGGGCGTGAGTGAGCAAGAGATTCGGTAAATTCACAAACATGCCTCGTAAAGAGATTCAAGAGTATCTCGAATCAAGAGGGTTCGCAGTGTACGACAGCGAGCGCATTGACGATCTACGCGAGGCGGCGCATCTCGATTGGCAGGATTCCGAAGATGGATAGGTGTGACGACAGCGACGTTTATGTCGCATGCAAAATCGACATCTCCCAATACGTCACAGATGAAAAGCTGCTTGAAAAGTGCGGTGGAAAATTGTTCTACTCCGGCTTTTTCAACGACAGCGTCGACATTCACATCTGTTCTTTCACACCGCATGTGTACGTAGACGTCGTTGGCATTGTCCCAGAAAGTTTTCCGGATGACGATGACGAGCGCACTGAGACGGCTGATGAGGTCGATGAACTGCACGACATCTACGACTCAGGCTACTACACGAGGCGGGACATCGAGAATATGAGGAAAAATCATCCGGATCGATTCCAGGTGATTCAGATCAACTTTTCTGAGCCGGGACTTACGGATACCGTGAAGAGCGAGGAGATCCGCGAAGCACTTTCCGGTGACCCTATTTTTTGAGGATAAAAGCAGGACCTATGTCAGAAGAAAAAGAAAAAATTTGCACTGTCGGAGATTTGCGACAACAAGCGTCGCTGTGCGAGGGCGACCGTCGCGTCGTTCTGGTAATGAAGAACGCGTTGACTGGTAAGCTGGAGCCGGTGACCTACAAAGCTGTACGCTGCTACCCCGACACTGCGGGCGAAAACGGTGAGCAGAACTCCACATTCAAGATCGAGGTCGAGGAGAATCGCCCGATTGAGATCAAAGTCAGACATGACGATGATTCAGACAGGTACAGCGAACATCTGGATGAAGACGAGTTCGGAACTTTTGTTGCGGGTCATCGGCGCTATAATCTCGGCAAACTAAACGGGGAAAAGGGGGCGCAGTTCATGCGCGATCTACCCGAGGGATGCCTGAAGATTCCCATCTACGCGTACGACCACAGCGGCATCGTGATGAGCCTCGCGCCCTTCAGTGACCGCTGGGACAGCGGGCAAGTAGGTTGGTGGGTCTTTACCCCGGAAGATTTGATCAGCATCTACAACGAGGACACGGAGGATGCGCGGCAAAAGGCCCGCGAAGGCGTGAAGGCCCAGATCGAATATCTGAACGACTTGGGCTCCGGTAATGTCTGGGGATTTGAGATCACGGGTGCCGATGGCGATGTGGATGATTCATGCTGGGGATTCGTTGGAGACGACGCGATTTCGGATATGAAAGCACATATCCCAGACGACCTGCACGCGAAGCTCGAAGCTGCCTGGGAGAATCGGTTCTCATGAAACGCCCCCGTTTCAATCACAAGACCGGGCTCTGGGAAGACCTTCCGAGATGTACGACAGTCGAATCAGAATGGGTTTGTCTCGTTCTCGATAATGGCATGCGCGTCTACAGCGGAGGTGTAAAATATAGAGCCGGAGAATTTGTTTACGTCATTACCGACGACGGCAGAGAGATTGTCTCGTTCGATCGCTCCGAGTGGCAAGATGAGCCCGAGTCTGTCATGGGCGCCATGCTGCGAGCTGCAGGCGGCATTCTGCCCAATTGATGAGAAGTAGAACATAAGTAGAACAGAAGTAAGGAAGCAGCATGACCTACCGAGAACTACTCACCCAACTCCAAGCCCTTTCGCCCGAATACCTGGACAACGAGATCCAGTACCAGGACACGAACCACGGGGAATTCCTGGGCATTGAGGGCCTTGGCAAAATGTCGGACCACTCCGACGACGGGGACCCCGAAGCGCCGATCCTGGAGATCCTCCAATGAGATTCCCCAAACCCCCAACCAGAAATGACGCCCCAGCAGATGATGCAGATGCAACAGCAGATGATGCAGATGCAACAGATGCAACAGATGCAACAGATGCAACAGATGCAACAGCAGGCGCCGAAAAAGACTGGCGATAGGGAGCGCGGCGTCGCAGTCGTCTTGGCCCTTTTTCTAGGCGGACTTGGAGTTCACAAGTTCTACCTTGGCGAAAGCGGAATGGGGATCGTGTACCTACTATTCTGCTGGACTTTCATCCCCGCGATTGTCGCTTTTCTCGAAGCAATCGTATACCTGTCCCAGAGCAAGCATGAATTCGATCAGAAGTACAACTACCGATGATTCGGTACGGATGATGAATTTCTCTAAAATGGGGCAGCTACGGCTGTCCCATTTTTCGCGTTGGTTGAGACGGCTGTCTCTCGGAGAAAAAAGATGAGTCATTTTTCAGTTCTAGTAATTGGTCCCAATGTCGACGAGCAGCTTGCTCCTTACCACGAGTTCGAGTGCACTGGATTCGATGATGAGTACGTCATCGACGTCGACAAAACGGACGAGCTACGTGATGCGTACGAAAAGGATACCAAGACAATGTGCGAGTTCGTCGACTATCCGGGTTCGAAGAGCAAGCTTATCGGAAATCGCGTTGATGCGTACGATGACATGTTCTACCGGGATCCCACGAAAGAGGAGATCGAAAAACACGGCTTCGGAAAAGTGGGGCTCATGGGCACCGGCGGCGGGGGCAGGGGCGGAATCAGTTGGACCTCAAAAGACTGGGGCGACGGCCGGGGATATCGAGCAAAAGTCCGAGAGGTTCCAGATGTATGGAAAGAGGTCGAGGTTCCGTCCAGCGAGGTCATGACCTTTCTCGAGTACATCATTTACAACTACGGTGGTGAGGATGCCGTTTTGAAGCCCGACGAAGAGCCTGGTGAGAATCACAAGTACTCCCGTATCGAGCTTGACGAAAATGGAGAGGTTGCCCGCTACATAGATCGCACCAACCCAAACAAAAAATGGGACTGGTACGTCGTCGGTGGTCGATGGACAGGGTTCTTCCCTCTGAAGCCCGAAGCTGGCGTGCACGCGGTTGGAAAGCCTGGCCTCATGACAGCGCCGGCGGCGCCGGGCACGGCAGATCAAGTCCGGCTGGGCGACGTCGATTTTGATAAAGCAAGAGGTGAGGCCTCGGCCGAGGCCCACAAGAACTTCGACAAGTGGGAGGCGGAATTCACCGACCGCGGCAAGCCGGAATCCTGGTCTTCTTTCCGGAAGAGGGTGGATGCCGGAGAATTGACCATCGACGAAGCTCGCGAAAAGTATCGTACGCATCCCGCCAAATTGGCGATGGATGCAATCTGCTGGGGCTGTCCCGTGGACGCGTATGGGTTCGACCGAGATGCCTATGTCGAAAAATGTCGACATAGTGCGTTGGTGCCTTATGCCATCGTCAAGGATGGAAAATGGCACCAAAAGGGCGAGATGGGATGGTTCGGAATGTCGAGTGACGAAAAAGATCAAGGCGAATGGAATGAGGAGGTCTTCCGCCTCTTTAACGATTTGCCTGACGACACTTTGCTGACCATCGTTGACTGCCACATCTAATCGTTTAGGTAAGACGGACACCTCTCGAGGAATGACATGGAAAACGACAACTACAAAACAGGCGTAACGGAGTTCGACGAGAGATTCGAATGGCTTTCCGGCGACACTTGCTGGGAGGATTACGGCGGCACTTGGTACCGAAAAATCGACGAGTCTCGATTCCAAGTCGTTTCCATCTTCAACTGGGAGGACGCCGTCGGAGAGCGAGAGGCTGAGGAGGTCGGTGAAACCCATCACCTCAGCCTCAATGAGCTGGACCTGTCCCTGCCGGACGACTGCACTAAAAGCGCCCTCGATTACTGCGGGTACTACAAAGATGAAGATGGGGCGATTGTTTCGTCTTGCGGTGACATCATTGCCGAAGCGGACGATAAAAAGACTATCGCGCTCGTTATGTGCGAGGCGATGAATTCCGCAGGCGTTCGAGCTGAGCTAGCCTCCTGGAATGGGAGCGACCTGCATGAGCTTTTCAAAAATGCCGCCGATGAATCACAGGCGCTTGCCGGAGACGAAGAGTACTTTGAATCCAGGATGGATTCGCCAGGTAACCTACTTGGGTCTACCCACCGTGAGATGCTTGAAGGCGATATCTATTCCGGCATGATGCGCGGCGTCGCCAAGGGGGATCCCAAGGCCCAGCTCTTCGCCAAAATCACGCACGGCCCAGACTCACTACCACTGATAGAAGAGCTAGCTAAACTCCAAGAGCTGTAGGAAATTCAATTATGGCGAAGAAAAAAACGACCAAGAAAGCAACAAGTCCTAAATCGATGAAATGCCCGAACTGCGGAAACGCCAGCGGCACCTGGAAGATTCGTGGCACTGCAGTTATCCTTTGGGATGTCGATGAGATCGATTCAAAGGGAACTATATGGCCCGAAGATGGTGTTGATTGGGATGAGGTAACCTTCGATAGTAAGTATGAGATATGCTGCCCAGCCTGCGGTAACGGCTTCGAAGTGCCCGATGGCTTCAACGTCTCACCAAGCTGGGGGTAGTCAATGTCGCTAACGGGATTCAGATGCGCCGAGTGCGGAGAGAGGTTCGAAATCAGGATCACCCACAATGATGTGTGGACTGCATTTTGCACACCTGAGCACGCTGCGAAATGGCAAGCCGGAAAGACAGAGCAGGACATCATCAAGCACCAGTTTGGGGATACGAGACCATGGTCTCCGTTCGATCGGTGCCAGTGGTGTCACTGTACTTTGAAGTCCGGATACCACGAAGATGACTGTCCTGTACGCAAGGTATTGGAGAAGACGAAGCTATGAGCATACAAGCGGAAATAGAGTCCATCAAAGAGGAAATGGACGGATGTGAAAAATGCAAGGGCGCCCGCATGGTGCCACATCTTTCCGGTTACATCTGGTGCTCACTTTGCGTAATGAGTGTTCGCAGGCTGAATACAGCCCGTGCGAAACTTGAGCTGAGCGACATGGGGGAAAAAGATCACCTCAGGGTGATTCGAGCAGCCAGGGAATCCGTCGCGCAGGCTCAGTTTGCACTTGAATGCGCGCGTGACGATCTAAGCCACATACAAAATCTTGTACTCAAGTCCAAGGGGTATTACACGGACGATATTACCGTGACCGAGGATTGGACTTGCACGAAAAGCCCAGTCGGCAAGTGTATCTACAACCATTTTGAAGACCCATGCCACGACGTTTGCCTCGTATGCAGCGAGCCGGAAGAGAGAAAATAGCGATGGAACAAGGAAAGACAAATCGACCAGCATGGTTCTCGCGCCTAGACATTCGAAACCAAGAGCACTTCGACGAAGTCGAAGCTTTTGCAAAGAAGGTCGGAAAACTGGAGGGCTTCAATCACTGTCTCAGCAAGCTTTGCTACGGAGACAGGTCGGATGAAGAGCTTACCGTTTGGGGGCGACGTGCGGCTGCACGAGTCCACCTAGGACCAGACTTCGCGCCCAAGAGCTTCTACTTTTCAGTCGAAGTGAAATACGAAGGCGAGCAGGAGTGGGGGCATCAGTACAGCGGCGGCATGATTTTTCATGGCCCGCACGACAACGGCGGCGACGGCAGTGCGCCGACCTTCAGCGTCAACATGTCCCCGACCGATGGCTGGTCGATCCACACCTAGGATATCGATATGGCAATCAGCATTCATAAAGACAGCCACATGGACCACGGGATCCCGAGGGAGGTTGTGCACTATGTTCTTGGAACCCTGAGGGATCGCAACGAGTTCTTCGTCGAGACTATCACTTTGCCCGAAAGCATTGAGATCCGACATAGCCTCAGTTACTGGCATAATCCAGGAGGATGGGCCGGCGACATGGAAGTGAAAGATGTCCCATGCGGACTTCACTTGAACGTCCCGGAAAGCGAGGTCCATTACGCCGAGCGAGGCGATCGAAAGTACACTTCTCGCCTTTGCAAACGCCCGCCACGTATGGTCCGAGAGGTAACCGTGGTCGCTGGCCCGCATCCTGAAGATCCAGCTGCCGGCATGATTCTCTTCACCATGTACGGTGGACCTCAAGCGCCCAGAGAACCCGGAGCCCTTACCCTCGAAGGTGAACCGCTCGAGGTAGATGCGCTCGAGGAATCGAAAGCCTTTTGGAAGACTGCAGCTCTTTCTCAACCGTAGGCAAGACTGACATGAATACGCGAAAAAATAACCAGGTCGGAAGATCAGCTCAGGTGCGCGCAGAGGTGCACTCTGACGATCATGTTGCCAAGGCAAACTTTGATGCGGCTGAATGGTTCAGGCAGGCCTCAGACCGGGAAATTATTGATTTATCCAATGCTGGATGGTCAGGAGATTACCCGGCGGACGCAGTCGCCGAATGGATGAGGGAGCGCAGTCAAGATGTCGATAGGGTCTTCGCATACATAGAAGGCGCCAGAAGTGATATCCCTAAAAACCTTTCCGGTTTCGAAGTCAGTGTGGATGAGGGGGATGCGATTTTGTGGCTGAAGTCAAACCGCCCCGAACTCTATATGTCCCTGAGCTAAAAAGCTCTGTTGATCGTTCAGCGGATGGTGGACGCGCCTCTCTAATCCGGTGGTGCCCCTGGGGTCCCGGCCCTCCAATCGGGTAACGACGCGCAGGAAGAGAGTCCTGCCGGAGCTGCTGACGTATTGAAGTGAAGCGTCAGCGGCTCCACCTATAGAACCGAAAAGAACTTCACATTCAGGAGAAGCCGAAATGACCGAAAAATTACACCTGCGCTTTCGCATCGAAGAGAGCCCGACCGGATGTCCGTTCGAAAACGGGTTCGTCATCCATGATATGAAAAATGGAAGTTGCCTCGCGCACATGGCCTCCGAATCGGATGCTCTCTACTTTTTGGAGATGAAGGGTAGACAATCAGACCCTAAAAATTGGAGAGAAGGCCTCTACGATCCTCAGGAATACGAAAAGAAAAAGATCGTCAACCGGGTTGTCGAAGCTCTTTCCATTGTGTTTCGAGATTACCTCCCAAAGGACCCATGCGCTGCAAAGGACTTACTTCGAAAATATGTCCACACAGGAAAGGGTGACCCCGGACAGTGGTCACCTAACGCGCTAGCCGTCGTGAACATTGAGTCGCTTGAAATCCCAGGCAACGAAGAAGTCAGGTGGATCGAGCAATGGGTAGAAGCTTCCGACCTCCTCGGTGACGCTGGCTTCGAGCAGGTGAACTCCGCTATCGTGGCGGTGTACCCATGGTAATCCCACTCGCCTTGCTCGCGTCCTTCACCGCAGGGATCATCTGCGGAGGGTGGTGGATGCTGAGCCACATCAACGGGATGGAAGACGATGCGAAGTAACAGATACGACAGAATCAGATACAGGCTCAGCGCAAAATTTCACCGCATGTTTGCGAGACAGGTTCGACTTGAGGCCTTGAGCAGAAAGTCTCAATACCAAGTTGGACCATTCAAAAGATCGAGAGACTCGCTGACAGGATGGTTCGACGCCGCAGATTGGCTGGACCAAAGAGCCATCGAGCTTGACGCTCGAGCAGACAAATCAAGAGAGCCGAGATTCTGATGACCAAATACTCAGTAACCATTGTGATCGCCACCGACGCTGACCCGTCCGCTCTATTGGACGCCGCGCTAGAATCTGGGAGATTCTTCTATGATGAGACCTCAGAGTACTGCACGGTCGACGAAGATGAAACCTCGGTCACCGAGGTGGAAGAGTAATAACCATGAGTGAAATCCAAGATGTAAAAGTGGATCAAGCAGTACTGGCCCGCGCCGAATGGGCGGTCGAGGCGGCAAAAGCGGTCGCGCTCCAGAAGGATAACTACTACTTCGTCCTTAATCGCATTGATGATGTCACGCTTTTCACGAACGGCTATGCGGAGCCTGGCTACAATAAATTCGACGAATCATGGTGCGGAATCGTGGCGATCGGAAACTGGAATTCGATCGATAGATATAACAGTGAGACGCGCGAGAACATCGTTGTCGATAATACAGCGTGTCGTCTCGGAGACGTGCTAGACAAACTGGGGGTGGAATTGGAATGGTCCGACGAGTGGGATGAGTGCCACGAATGTCACCGTCTCGTCCGGACTTCTCCAAACAGTTACAGCTGGACACCTAGCTACTATCAGATCGATGGGACTTCGGAGAAATGCTGCCTCGACTGCATGGATGAGGCAGAGTACCTCGAGGGCCTCGAGAACAGCGCCGGATGCAACACAATTGTCGACGACCCTTCGGATCGCGGATATCAGCATGTAAAAAGTTTCGAGCATGGCATGTACGGCGGACAGGACGCCGACCCCAAGCTCATCATGGAGATCATGCGTAAGGCCAGTTTCAGTCGATTTATTTTCCACATCGAATCCCAAGGGCAATTCGACACGCGCTTTGCATTGTACTTGCACGATGAAGAGACGACGTATGGAGGTCTCGACCGCGCTAAGATTGCCGTCGGAGAAGGCCGCACGGATGGCCCGTCAGTTGTGGAAGCAATGAAGCGCGGAATGAAGCAAGCGGCGGTCCAGGAGAGGGAAGTGAGGGTCAATGGTGAAGCTGACGGTGGAGCCGTGGTGTCAACTATTGGCATGAATGGCGCAACGACAAGAGTTGTCTCGGCAGAAGACTTTATCGCAGGTAAGGCTCTTGAGAAGTAATCATGGTTGACAAGTGCAAAATCAAAGTGGAGTTCGAAATCAGCGCCGACCGCATATGCAGCCTTCTCGTCGGAGTTTTCGACCTTGGCGCATCAAATTATTGGATGCATGACTATGACTTTATTAAAGCTGATAAGCCTGATTGGTCATGGTGCGAGTCGGAAGAGAACCTTCGTGAATGGTCGGAGGTGAGCAAAGTCTACACCGCAGTGATGTGCGGCGGACACTATGATGTAGTACTTCTCAACGATAACGAAGACGGCCCCGGAGAGACGGTCCGTGTCTTCAAGAAAGATCTACTCGAAGGTCTGAGAATTATGGCGGCGAAGTTTCCGAAGCATTTCCAGGACATCGTCAACGAGAACGACGACGCGGAAACCAGCGATGTTTACTTCCAGTGCTGCGTTCTGAAAGACGTTGTGTATGGATAAGGAAGTTGGAGTAGCATCATGAGTCACAAAAACGCAGCCATGGAGACCTACAACTACTACCGAGACTCTCGGGTTCAGGCATCGATGTTCTCTTCATGCTGGAGCATCGACGAGTCTAGTGATCGAGAGGCGCTCATCAGCTTTGAGGATGACTGGGTTGCCGAGCAGCTCGAGGAAGAGGCGATTGTCGATCTAGGGGACTCGTGGGTAGCCGAGGGTAGGGGCTGCACAGAGGCCTACCGCAATGCTCAAGCGCGCGCGGATGAAATCGAGGGGGCGCGCACTAGACTCCGAGATGATTCCATGAAGTCCGAGGGAGTTGAATACCATTGGCAGATCTCCGCTGAGGTCAGGAAGGAAATGGATTCTCTATACGAAGACCTGAAAGCTTCTCGAACTTTAGCTTATTCGGAACGATGCAAGCTGTACGATTTAGCCGAGAAAGAAGTCGATAAGGCCGCGCTTCTTAAAGAAAAAGGTCTCATGCCTGACGGTCGCCTCCAGGTCCCGATGGAGTACGAGGTCTGCGGACTCTGTCGCGGCTCCGGCAAGATAGTGGACCCGAACATTGATTGCGGCGGAATTACTCAAGAGGAATTCGATGATGACCCAGACTTTGAGGAGGAATACTTCTCCGGCAGGTACGACATCACCTGCACGCGATGCAGGGGACTGCGGGTTGAGTCGATTCCCATTTTCCCGAAGTGGCTCGAGAAAATGGTCAACGACCGAGATCAAGCTCAGATGGACCACATTCGTGAGGAATGCCAAGAGCGTGCGATGGGGTGTTAGCCTAAGAAAGATATTCAAAATGAACGCGAGAAGAAAAGAGTTTGCCGAGTTCTACAGCCCCGGAACATTCCTTCATGAATCCCGGTTTATCGAGCTTCATGAAGGAACCGTGGAGGAGGCTGTCAGGATTTCCAAAGATGTGGTCGAGCGCTACCAGGCCAGGCCATTCGGATTTGATATCGTTACGCGTATCATCTCACCCCCTGTCGACGACGGGGAGGGCGGTGAGATGATAGTGAATCCGAAAGAGGTGGAGCGCCGTGGGCGTTTCTTCTTGGGCGGCAAGCTCATTGATTTCGAAGACGTTTGCAAATCGGAGGGAAAGGAATCCATCATCGCTTCGAATATGCGAAACAATGGATATCCCATCTGCATCGAAGTGATAAACGGATTCAGGAGCACGCACCCATTCGGGAGCGGCGACGTGATCGTTGACCCCGAAACCGGAGAGATCCTGCATCGTGGCAACGATGCGATTTTCGAGGAATACCGCAAGAACAAGTTCTCTGAGTGGGCCAAGCAATTGGCGATGGGGTGTTAGATGAGAAATAGTAACAAGCGCAAGATCCAATTTGTTATGGGTACGCTCTTTCTTATCTCAGGAATTGCCCTTTTGATTTTATCAGTTACCACGCCTTGGGGTTCATACAAATCTGTCGACGCATTTCAATGCAGCAAAATGTGTGAGCCTCGCGGAGTCCTTAGTTGGAGCCGCGAGGCCTGCGTCTGCCAAGAGGTGAAGTGAGGGATGTCGAGCAATAAACGGCAGCCTAGGTCCGCGGTAACCTCTGAGGTGCTGGCGATGCCAGAGGTGCCTAACCTTTACGACGGGATTTCGGAGTGCCTTGATAAAGGACACGTTTCATTCGCATCGTTTCCCGTCGAGGGAGCGATGGGGATCAAGTCTCTTCATGCCTGCTCTCAGTGCGGGCTGATGTTCTGGAAGAGCTAGACCAAACGAAAATACGGAGAAGAGCACATGCTGACAAAAGAACAGGTACTTGAACAAGTGAAGGCGGGTCGCAAAAGCGATACGTTCGACGGCCGTGACTACGGACGTCTTGCAGATTTTTTCGAAACTGAGAACTTGGAGCTGCTTGGCTTCGGACTCGCAGACGGCGCGGACTCTGCCGAGAGAGACAAGAACATCTTCGAGTGGACCGAGGAGAACGTGCTCGCCCAGCTCGCCCGTGACCTCGAGTTCGGATTCGAAAAAGCTCTGGACCAACGTGGTATATCAGCCGGGACGATGCACAGCGTCGTCAAGATGTGGATGTGGGTGCTCGAGGACGACCTTCACGGCAAGGCCGACAGCTTGTACGCGCAGTACGGATTACCATTCTTCAAGGCTGTGGCTTTGAAATACAATCTGCCAAACGAAATCGGCGAAGATGTGGGCGACGAAGACAAGTACGCCTGCTCTTATTAGGTGATTCATATGCAAGAAATCACCGTATCCAAAAGCCTCGCGCTTCAGCTGAGCTATTGGCATTCGTCGCAGAACGATCCGGTCTACGCCGTGTCATCGTCCGGCCTGGCAAAGCGCCCGGTTCCGCGGGACGTCTTCGAAAACGCACTTGCCAACATGGAGAGTAACGCGGAGGACCCTGAAGGCGAGTATCACTCGAGCGCTGTGGAGATCTGCCACGCCATGAAAGCCCTCCTCGGAACCGTGGAGCCCAGCGAGCTTTTCGACACGGTCGCCAGGAGCTGCTCACGTACGCTGTGGTCGGTAGCTTGGTACGATGAGGCGGACGAGCGTGGAGAGCTTCGTGGAGGCTGTGACATCCTCTCAGCGGCACCGGAGACGCCGGCCAGCGCGCTCAAGACATCCAATCGCCTGATTCAAGAATTTCTTGATAAAAATTCGCTCACTCTTGAGCGCGTAATCGAAGAGTTCAAAAGCGAAGCCGAAAACCCTCACGATTTCGGTCACGAGTTTGCCTGCGCTCTTTTACAGACTGGCGATTCTATCGATTTCGATGAGCGCGGGCGCAAGCTGCCCTACTACGAATCGTACTACTACGAATTCAAAGACGAATGGGAAGGGTGAAAAGATGGCTAGAAAAATAGATCAACATCTGAAAGAGATGCCGCGCATGAAGGGGCTTAAAGGTCTCAAGCGTGGCAGATTCCCGAAGGGCTCTAAGTTCCCGAAGTGGGTCGACATCGTTACGGCGAGAGATATCCACTGCGGGGAGCTATCGGGGGGAAAGGGTCATAAGCAGCACTGCCTACTCGGCCTTGCCGCCGTCAACTTCTCAGGGTTGGAAAGAGGAGTTGACTTAGATTCATTTCGTTTCGTGGAGTCTCCTGCAAATCTTTTTGTAGTCAAAGAGTTAGAAAAATCGATATCGGCATTTACTGGTGGATTATACACAGAGGTTACCGGGTTCAATGATGACGTCATGGACGACGAGAACAAGTATTGGATCGCCCGCGTTTGGAACGCGACGATGGCCCGCATCGGTTATTTTGAAGGGAACCCTGAAGCCGAGGAAGAAGGCTAGTGTGGAAGGTACTCTTTTTGGAGTGAGCATGACCTTTTGGCTCTGGCTTGCTGGAGTGGCTCAAGGTTATGTGCTTGCCGGGCACACCATGAGGATAAGGCTGCGTGCTGCTGAATTGCGATCTAATACGAAGGGGTTATCTGATGTTCTTAGAGCGCGTCAATCTCTTGAGGCTCGACGTGAAGAATGCAAAGCCATCAGCGGAACTGTGGAAGTTGAATGGGCAAGCTCAGGCTGTGATTTAACTGACCAAATCCTCGAGGCTGCACGCGACAAAGGCATCAACCCAGGCGAGTTCCTGGACAATCACTAAGCTATGGCTAAAGAGAAAAAGATTCATAGAAAGTACTCGGGTAGCGGCCACACGATGTGCGGCAGAGGTTCGGCTGCGTCTACCGTCACAGATATGGACGGAGAGGTCACGTGCGGACTTTGCTGGAGATCGATGATGGGCTCTTGGGGTGCGGAGCCACCTTCTTGGGTATCCAGGAATACAGGCGGGCGTAAGTCCAAGTCCAAGTCCAAGCGCAAGCCTTTACCTAAGTCTGTTTCCCAATACACATTTACCAAAACGAAATACGTAACCGTATTGGCTACGAATCTCGAAGAGGCGGAGGCCATTGCAAAGGCCGGCGGCGGTAACGAATCTCGTTTTCCAAAGTTCGATCTGTATAGCAGCTCAAGTATCCTTCCCAGGGAAACCGATGATGAGTGACAAGGATAAGGTATATATTCACGTTACCGCCGGAAGTATCCGTGGCGATGTTCTTTGTGAGGCTATTCCCGGAACCTGCTGCGGTGAAAAGCTTGAGTCCGGGTACGGGTTCGCAGGTGGAGGGCTTGGTGTGTACCACTACTGCACCGGAGAGTGCGGTCGAGTGTACAAACGCGAATCGGATTTAGATCCAGGATAAGGAGAAAAAAGATGGACATGACGTGTGCGACTTGCCAAGAGCCGTGGGACCACCACCACTTGCTTCACGATTTACCTTGGGACATCTGGGACGGCGAAGACGGTTCCGATTCCCACAAGACCGTACTTGATTTCGAGTCGGGGCCAAAGACAAGTATCCCCAAGGAGATGCGCTCTGGACTCGAAGATGAAGGCTGGGAGTTCGGGCGTACCATCGTCGCTGTTTTGAAATGTTGTTGCTGCGGCGACAACCTCGGCTGCGAGCCGGCTGATGAAGATGCGGGCATTCGGAGGGAACTCAGGCTCGAAGCGGAGCAGATCTTAGGCGACGACCTAGACGGCCTAATCTCCACCCTCAGCTCCGTCGATAACTTCGTAGGCGATTGAGTAACAGAACAACCAACAGATGCAATTTTAGAGGAAGAAGAAAATGCCCAACGAAAAGAAAATACGAGATCCCAAATCAAAGTGGCCGAAGTTCCTGGCCATCCCGGATGAAGAGCAATTCGAGCGTGGCGATTGGGTTGATCCTGACCCGCACTTCCTTGATGGAACATTTTCCTCGATTAAGGGAAGCCTATTAGAAATTGCGGACAGGGCGAAGGATGAGTATGCGAGCATCAGCAAGGGGGAGGCTGAGAAACTAGCTTACCAATGCGACACCCAGTGCTGTCTTGTTGGGTGGGCGGCCCTTGCTTTTGGAGAGAGAGGTTGCACACCAGATCACATCAAGAACCCTGCGACAGCTGAATTTCTTAATAAATTTGTTGAGCTTGCAGGGTTTCAGACATTAGACGAATTGCGTTCAGGTGGTGAAAGATATCGTTATGGTATATCCAGATTGTCGGCAATCGCCTGGCGGGCGTCGGATGTATTTGAGAGGCGCAACCATCCAAAAGACGAGCACCTTGATGATGAGTACCTACGTGAGGCGAGTATATCGCCTCAGAGGGCTCGAGAGGTGTGGATCGAAACGGCCGAGTTCTTCGGCTATGACACGGATAACTTGATCGATTAATTGCTATGTCCAATTGCAAAAGAGAAGGCTGCTCTAATCCTCTCGCTTACGCTGATGCAGAGTATTGCGGTTCAGCGTGCTCTGCTCAGAGGAAGACTCCGAAGGTGAAGAGCCATAAGTATACGGTTGATACAAAGATCTCCATGAGCTTAGGGATTGGACTGTCAGACTGTCGTCAAGATGAGACCTTCACCCTTGGCGATCTCATTGACTCTGAACAAGAAAGACTTGACACCATGAGCGCGCGCGAAATCGAAAGTGAAATCGAAGAACACGTGTCCGATTGGGCACACAACTACATCGACTTCGGATGGAGCGAAGAATAATGGGACAATACTACAAAGCGGTAAACCTCGACAAGAAGGAGTTCATGCACCCACATGCCTGTGGGGACGGGGCCAAACTCATGGAGTTCGCCTTGAGTTCCATGAGTATGATGAGCTGCCTCGCCATTCTCCTTGCAGATGGAAACGGTCGCGGCGGGGGAGATCTCTTCGGCGTCCCCTGTAAGGCGTGCGGCGGGAGCAGCTTGGCGAATGAGTGCAAGTCCTGCAACGGTGATCGATACGAACCGCTCCCAAAGATCGTTGGATCGTGGGCAGGTGACCGGATTGTTATCGCCGGAGATTACGCCGACTCTGGAAAATTCATCCCACCGGAATATGTTCCGAGAGAATGGGACGCGGATAAAGACGGGAGGATTACCGTCTACAACCTCGCCCACGAGGATAACGGGTGGAAAGATGTCAGCCTCGAGGCAATGACGGCGCTAGCCATGGACAAATTCGTTCGCAAGGAATTCATCGAGAGATCTGATGAATCCAAGTGGCAGCGAGACCAGTACTCGGCAATTCTAAAAGGTGACTCGTGAGTAAGGCACAAAACGTCCAGACAAGCTTGATCGGCAAAAAAGCTCGCTACGCTAGGTCTTGGTTTGGCGAAGAACTGCCAGCTGGCAGCGGCGGACCCCTTGTAAAACATTGGGACGAATGGGGCGAGCTTGCGGCCGTAGTGAGCAACCAAAACACGGGCACCATCTTCCATATCAAATGGCCAGACGGAAGCCTTAGCATCGAACTGACATCCAGGATGATCGAGTTTGAACCCAACGAGCCCTCTCCATCAGAAAATGCGGATGATGGATCGGACGTGATTAAATGCCCGAAGTGCTCCAATCGATTTTTAAATTTACTCGATGAGGTTACCTCCATTAGAGAGGTAAAGGATATCGAAGGTGATGGCACTCTAATCATCGGAAGGTTCACGAGGTACAGCGACGGTGGTGACAAGGAACGACTCGAGTGCTCGATTTGTCACCACGAATTTCCTATCCCAAAAGACGCGCCAGTTAAATACCTGTAGACCGAAGTTGTAAAAGGAAGGAATTGAAAATGGAAAAAGAATCCGTCAAGAAGAATATTCAGCGATTGAAAAATATCGTCAGCCTAGGTGCCTCGTTCCAAGAATGGGTGAATGAAAGAGGCAACGCAGTTACGTCCTCTTACATTGGCAGCGTCGATCGATATAAGTTCGACTTTGAGATCTGCACACCAAGTCTCGGCTTCGAACAGTTCGACACAGACCAAGACGCCCACTACTTTGGCGTGTGGGTGAACGCCGAAGAGCGGGTGACCGTCACTTACGCCGAGGGCGACCTGACGCTGGTCGCTTGTGCCTCCCTCGAGGGATTCAAAGCGGAGATTGCTGATGCTGAAGAGTGTTACGGATCGGCGCCGCCGATGGCCATTGGCATCGACGTCGACACCGGCACGGTGACCAAATTTTACGACGATCGCATCTCTGCGGAGAACCTGTAGATGGCTGACTTGGAAGATTATTCTTGGGTGACGCAAGAACTCTTCGATGAGGAGCTTGCCTGGATCGTTCAGGACGAGGGCCGAAACGGAACACTTATTTCGGTTCCCGGCATCTACGAAGTCGTTAGCGAGCACTTCAACGACGCCGTGCTGAAAAATCTTAGTGACCGACGAAAGGTGAAGGGATCGTGATCGAAGAAGGAAAAGAGTTCATCGTATTCGACATATCCGAAGAAAACGATTCTGCGACGGCGATTGCCAGATGGGGAAAAGATATGGCTCGAAAGGTGATGGACAGATTCGCCTTACTCGAAGACATGGCCGCTGAAAACCCAGGCCTAGAAGAATTCGTCTACGGCGGTGATGGCCTAGAGCTTTTTGAGTGGGAAGATCTATCTGGAAAAGTAAGCGAGTCTTGCCTGAATGAATATTCAGAGATGGGATGGGTGGTACTTGCTGAGAAACCTGAGATCGAAAATAAACTGAGGCTGTCATCGGTGGAGTTCCGCATCAGCAGGTGGGGCAACTTCTACTGGGCGATGACGGAAAAGCACGCTGTTTTACCACATGAAACGTGCTGCATGTCCATCAAGCATGATGCAAAGCTATTTGATTTCGGAGAGTCATGAGACTGCAAATCACGATAGACATTAAGGGCGAAGCATTCGACTCAGGCGGAATCGCTGAGGTTCACCGGGTCATTCAGACTGCATACATCAAAGTGAGCCACTCGATTATCCGAAAGTCTGGAGAGCTTTACGCCTACGAAGATATTGATGAAGGATTGATGGAGACCAACGGAAATACTTGCGGTCGCGTCACCTTGACGAAGTGATGACTAAAATTCTTTCGGTCAGCGGGCGGAGCCAAGCGGATTTTTGCTTACTCGGTTTATATCTGCGATCACCCGGGTCGGGCAGCCGAGACCTTGTCGGTGGGCCCGACATTTTTCAAATTCGACACGTCAATATAAACAGGTTCTAGAAATGAGCACAGAAGAAGAAAGATTCACAGGCAGGTTTCTCATCGCTGACGAAGGCGATGGTCTCGATACCGTATTCCACGCTGATAGCGTCGTCGTCGTCCCAATCGAAACGCTCGATGACGATCGAAAAGATCAACTCGAAAACGGGGACTACGAAAAGGTCCTTGCCCATGGTGGGGAGTTTCCAGGCATCTATCTTTCGGAGATTTTTGAAATCCTCGAAGAGAACAACCTGCTCGAGGGGATCCTGAACGCTTGCAAGCTCACCCGCCTTCGCCTCGACGGCAAAGAGATGCCGACCGACGAAGGGTAAGAGCGATGGGTTACACAACGGATTTCTCAGGCTCATTTAATCTCGACAAGCCGCTCACCGAGCCTCACAAGAACTATCTGCTGAAGTTTTCAGAAACGCGGCGGATGAGATGGGACTCCAAAAAGACGGAGCTAATAAAAGACCCCATCAGAAAAGCAGTGGGACTTCCAGTCGGTCTGCAAGGCGAGTACTTTGTCGGAGCAAGAGGATACTACGGGCAAGGACCTGACCGCGCTGTCGACGACTTCAACCGGCCTCCGAAATCTCAGCCCGGACTATGGTGCCAGTGGGTTCCAACCGAGACCGGATACGGCATCGAGTGGAACGGCACCGAAAAGTTTTACGAGTACGACAAGTGGCTCGCCTATCTCATCGAGCACTTCTTGGAGCCGTGGGGGTACATGTTAAACGGGGAAGTAAAATGGTTCGGGGAAGACCCGGATGACGTTGGACTCCTCGTCGTTGAGGATAACATGGTCTCTGTGAAGCATGGGAAGATCGTATACGAGTAGGGGAAATATGGGAATTAACACTCCGTTTCATATAGATCGCCTTGGTAGGCGTAATATCCGCTGGAACAGGTCTCGTGTGGAACCATGTGGATACGTGAACAAAGGAGAGGCTGTGTTGGCGCCGACCTACGAGAACGGCGTAGCGATTACGAAAAAAGTAATCGTTGAGTGCGCAGCTGGGACGCACGCCCGGGTAAAGGGCGATGGGATATCCGGATGGTATCACGTGGATGATTTGGCAAGAATGAAGGAGAAAAAAGATGACTGATGATAAGCTCACATCAAATCAAACGCTCTTATTGGGCCAGGCTATCACCGCACTAGATCTAGCTCAGAGTGCCGCCAGGGAAGCAGAGGCAAAACTTCTGGCGCTCGAGAGTTCACTCATCGGTGCCGAAAGCAAATTTAGTGAAGCAGTATGCGAAGCGGTTGGGGAGATCGATGAGGCCTTATCATCACTCGACAACGCCTGCGCAGTCAGTGACTTCGCATATGAGGACGGAAGCCATCGACGAGTATCGAAGATGTTGCGTGGAATGGAGCATCGAGCATGAGTGAGAAAAAAGACAGGTGGCCAGACTTTTGGAGAGCTTCAACATTTCAAGGCGATAAGAAGGGTACTCCCAAGTACCGAGTGGAAATGGCTAAAAAGAGAATCGAAGACGGGGAGTTCAAGGAGCAGTACGGCCCGGGACCCTCAGGTGAATCGATCTACCGATTCAAGCCTAGGTACTCAAACTACAATCCCCATGCGCTCTCCAATAGGGTTGAGCTTGAAAAAGGTATCGAAGAAGAGACTAGGATTTTCTCGGCCGCACTTTCGGGTGAGCTTGGTACGGAGATGAGAGATCTCGCCAATAAGTATGGACTTCGTGGTATCGCCGAAGTCGTGGAGAGGTCGCCCGCCGGTCTCATTGTCAGGGACATGTTGGACCCACTCGATGCTCCAGAAGAGCTGTTTGTACGACCGGGTTACGACTGCTCTGGACTTTGGGAAACTCAGTCCGACTGGGAAAACCCGAATGCGGACAGGAGGGCAAAGGGTGACTGGCGGCTGGAGCCTTTTTGGCCAAAGGGGACAAGGTTTGTTCTTCGGCGGAATCAGCACTCGATTGACATGAAGATCAGCCTCCTCGAAGATGCAATCGAGGCCTTGAATGAGCCGTCATCTAAAGTTTCTGAAAAAGACAGGGATGAGCAGGTCAAGAAAATCAAAGCTAAGATTGAAGACCGAGAGTCAATTCTCCATGAATCTGGTTACGAGGTCCGAAAGGCTGGAAGTCGTAACGCCTTCGTCCCGATGGGTAAGATGCCAAAGGGGTTTGATAGGGATCTGCGCGCGTCGAATATAACAGATGCGAATGCCGCGTTCGACCTAATTGATTTCGATCCATCCCATCTTAGGGATGTTCTCGCCTACCTTGTCGACGGTGTGGGCTCCATGCTTCCATGGAGACTCGCTAACCTGCTCGAGCAGGCAAGGGAGGGCCTTGGTTACTTTGAGCCAATCCCCGGAATTGATTTTGAGGAGTCTGACTGATGCCGAAATTCAACGTACTTATTCGAGAGGTTCACGTTAGTCATCGTGAAGTGGAAGCCGAGGACGAGGACGAGGCTATGGAGCTAGCAGGGGACGCCGAAGAGACCTACCTCGAATACTCCCATGTTCTCGACTCGGACACCTGGACAGTGGAAAAGGTTGAAGAAGATGGAGAATGAAAATCCTGAATACACCCTGTGGGTCGAGGTGGCTTACGCCGGAGATATGTCCAGCTCATGGACCTTGTCCAAAACGATGAGAGGTCCCTGTGTCCCCAGGATTGGTGAGAGCGTCAACTTAAGCCCAGGCACTTCGGTCAAAGTCGAAGGCGTGATTCATTTTTCTGATTCGCAGGATGCGGAAATTTCCGTAGAGACCATGACGGTCGTGACCAAGGAGGTGTCCAAGCTGGTGCGTGACCTGAAATCTCGAGGGTTCAAAATAAGATGACACGCGAAATTCATTTTACAGATGCCAAGAAATTCTCCGACCTTTTCGAGGAATGGAAATGGAATGTGCATCACGAGTCTGAGGGGTATTCACCGATCAAGTGCGACCCCAAGATGACGCACTCTTCGACTGGAGTCATCAGCGACCACTGCAACGCGCTGCGAAGCGCGATCGAAGACAACTTGCATGTGAAGCCAAAGCCGGAGGTCGTTGACTTCATCAACAAGAACATGTTCATCTCTGATTATGACTCGATTTACTTCGAGGTAATCGGGCGAATCGACGGCGTGCTTGTCGTCGTCAAGAATAGTAAGATTTTGGGATCTAGGTATCTCGCGGTCTTGCCCAGTTCTGTATACGAGGAAATTGAAGGGGTCGCAGGGCCTCATCCGGAGAGAAAGTAGATGGCGAATAACTACACACAATTCAGTGAGGCGATAACTCTAAAGAGTGAAGAGGAAAGGGAGTGGGTGGAGAACCACCTGGAGATCTTCTGGACTCAGGTTGATGAGTCGGAACAAATAGTTAAGCATCCCGAGCAGAAAGAGTACGAGCGACTGTTAGAGCTATACGGATTAGAATCAGACGATTTGAATCTGAATTTCCAATGGGAGATCGACAGCAAGAACGAACTGTGGATGTACGCGGATGAATCTGGGAATGCAGATCACGTTGCACTGTTCATGCAGGAGTACCTTAAGAAGTTCAACCCAGAGGGCTCTTTTAGTATCACGTATTCGGCCACATGTTCGAAGCCGCGTCTCGGAGAGTTCGGTGGCGGAGCGTTGTTCGTGACTGCTGAGAAATTCGAGTGGATCGACTCGCACGACTGGGTGATTGAGAAGTGGCGCGAGCTGGATGCTATTAAGGAAAAGCGTAAGGAAGACCGAGGATGAATACCTACACATCAGTGGTAATCGAGACACGGTCTATCAAGGTTCGCTACACCGTCGAAGCTGAATCATTGGAAGAGGCCGAAGAGAAGATGCGCGATGGAGAGACCGTCGACGAGGTAGAACTCAAAGACAGCTGCAGCGTTATCGGTCGGCTGATCTGGGATTCCGCTGAACTAGTGAAATGAATTCAAAATGAACGACCAAAATAAAATCGAATCACTGCCACCTAGCGATACACTCATCTGGGTAGACTTGGAGACGCCTGGATTCAGAATCGAAGACGGTATTCTCGAAGTCTCGGTTATCGTTACAAACAACGAACTCGTCGAACTTGGCAGCTACACGAGCGTCGTGTGCGACGCCGATGTTGACCTCTTCATCCCCAATGAAGAAGCCAGGACGAAACCTGAGCAGATTCTGTGTTGGGACAAGCACTGGGAAACCGGACTCATCGACGACCTCAAGGCAGCCTACGACAGCGGGGGGCTACTACCTACCCTCGAGGAGGTGCAGAACAACATCGTCAGTCTCCTGAACGCTCACGGCATCACGCTTGATGTGCCGCCGCGGCAGCGAGCACCGCTGTGTGGATCGACCGTGGCCAGCTTCGACCGACCTAGAATCGAACGATTCCTCCCCCATGTATTCGAGCTGATGCACTATCGGAATATCGATGTTAGCAGCATCCGCGAACTTCAGAAACGGTGGGCCCCGAACATGGAGAGTCCGCCGAGATCCGAATCAGCAGAGGCGCACCGAGCTGAATCGGACATCAGGGAAAGCATCGGCTACTTGAAGCATTTCCGTGACACCGGATTCATCGGGTTGTCATGACCGAAAACACTATCTCCGAAAGACAGGGAGCCGCCATCGATTACATCGTGCTTTGCTCGGTGAATCAAGGCGTCGCTTACCGCAACGGAAAGGATGCAGCGCTGGCGGTTGAGATAACGCTGCAGGAAGACCTACGTTTAAAGTCGCATCAGCTCAGGCATCCCGACTCAACGTACGGAGAGAGAATGTTCATCGGCGCCCGCATGCGGAAAGAAGCAGAGCGCAGAGTTACTGAAGAATGGAATGAGGGATAAAGGATGACTGGAAAGCCAGAGAAATTCTACCGCACAACGATGACGGTAATCGTTCTATCCAAAACGAAGGACCCTCAGTTATATATGGACATGGACGCCGCCGTTGGATCCGCTCGAGTGGTATGCGATATCGCAGATCACAATACTGAGGAAATTGATGGGCCTGCGATGGCAAAGGCTCTCAATGACGCCCGTTCTTATCCAGGGTTTTTCGACCTTGAGGAAGAATGGGATGAGGGATAAGAGATGACTGGAAAAGACCACATCGAAAAGATGCTCGTACTTTCGACCGGTCACGCACCGAGCAGTAGCCCCAGCTTTGGGCCGTTTAGATATCTGGAGGACGAAGAGTACAATTGGGCGCTCTTCGTGAAGTCCGTCAGCATTGACGATTCATCTGAAATTCCTCTGTGGCTCTTACCTATCTGGATTTACGCATTGAAAAACTCATGCTCGATAATCCTTTTTGACAGGGATGCCATTCAGCTCGACCAATTCAAGCTCTACGACTGGTGATATGAAAAACATGGCCATTCAGTTTCTGGAAGAGAGACAGGAATGCCTGGATGATTATGATGGGCTGTGCGGCGAGCTTGTCGATGCCATGATGCA
>CAYSBQ010000025.1:0-24292 GCA_964429315.1 uncultured Desulfobacterales bacterium | reverse complement strand
AGGCTGTTGTTGCTTTTTTAAACCTTTTGCCATGTTGTTTATGCAACTATAGGGTGTATTGTAGATTCACGTTCGAAGCGGTTGTCAAATAGACAGCCCAGACATATAGACCTGTGGAGAGATTACCATGTCTAAAGAATATGACATCACACTTCAAATTAGCCGGTATGATCCTGATACCGACCAATCCTGGGTTCAGGATTATGAACTCAGAACAGGTGGCATTTTGCGTTTTGTAGACCTTTTTCGGAAAATTAATGATGAGCAAGATGCAACTTTGGCGTGGAGTTCTTCATGTGAACATGCCCAATGCGGCACATGCGGTATTAGGATTAACGGAAAACCCCTTCTTTCATGCGAACTCCTTGTGGCGCCGGCCGTGGAGATGTTTAGAACCAATGTTTTCAAGGTTGAACCACTCACCATAGCTCCCGTAATACGCGACCTTGTTATAGACATGGAAAGGGCCTATGATCGAGTTCGTACCGCCAAGCCTTACCTCATTTCTCCTGCTTCCCCTAATCCTGATGGAGGTGAGTTCCGGATACAGCCGCAAGCGCTGGACAGATATGTGGAAGCAACACGGTGTATCAACTGCTTTTGCTGCGCCACAGCCTGTGTAACCCAAAAGAACTACCTGGGCCCGAATGCCATGCTTGTGAACATTATTCGCCTTATGGACCCGAGGGAAACAGCTAAAAAGGAGAGATTAGATATTCTTTACGGTGAACAAGGCTCTCCGAGGTGCAGAACGGCGCAGGCGTGCAGCTTTGTATGTCCAAAAGAGATCGACATTGCCCATTTCATTGCCTTGGCAAAGGAAGGGGCCATCGGCTGAAATCCTTTCATCACGGTTTTTCTGTATGGCAATAACGATACGGCATGTCAAATTTATGACGATGTGTCAAAAAGTGTCCTTTTTTACGTTGAAACAATAAGATAGTGTACGTTATCCATTTGGCATAAGACGTGCGCAATAATAGGCTCGTTTTTGTATTGACAACGGGTTTGTTTCTTTGGCCAAGGAGGAAAGACATGGCGGAAAAGCCAGTCCTTAAGATAGGTTATCTTAAGATTACAGATCACCTTATCCTGGGTGTAACAGATCTAAAGTTCAGGAAAGGCAAAGAAATCTTCAATTATTGCTCCTTGGAGCCAGTCCTGAAAACAGGTTGGATGGATGTAGCTGATGCACTAGCCGACGGAAGTCTCGACGGGGCCTTTGTTTTAGCCCCGACGGCAATGGATCTTTTTAAGTCCGGCGTGGGGTTGAAGCTGGTCTTATTTGCCCACAAATCCGGAAGTGTACTCGTTACGAGCAAAAAGGCCAAAATCGAGAAGATTGAGGATTTTTCCGGAAAATTTGTCCTGATCCCCTATCAATTGTCAGTTCATAATATGCTTTTTCACAAACTGCTGACAGAAAAAGGCTTGAAACCGGGCAGAAGTGGCGAGGCCGGGGTAGACATCTTCTTGGAGGCCATGGCGCCCACAATGATGCCTGATGTGCTCAAGGACGACGAAGATGGTGAAATCGCCGGGATTCATTGTTGCAGAACCGATCGGCTCACAGGCGATCGCCGCTGGGTTCTGTGAAGAATACTACCTTTCAAAAGATTTTTGGCCCAATCATCTATGCTGTGTCGTGGTCGTAAGAGATGAAATCATAGGCAAATACCCTGATGCCGTCCAGGAGCTAACCAACAGCTTGGTAAAGTCAGGCGAGGCTATTGATGCGAAACCATCGGCTGCTGCCGTCATCAGCGCATAGTTTTTGAGTCAGGACAAGGCCGTTATTGAACGCGTCTTAACTGAACCAAAGGATCGTATCACGACCGGAAAGCTATTCCCCATCATAGAGGATCTTGCCAAGATTCAAGATTACATGTTTGACGAAATGAACATCCTGAAAACTAAGATTGACCTAGAAAAATTTGTCGATACACGGTTTGCCAAGGAGGCTGGGGCAAAATAGCAAACGCAAGCAGGAAATAGCGCAAGGTTTATGAGTTATATTTCCATTTCTTGAACGGATTCCAGTGACCGATGACCATTCCCACCTGCATCCGGCAACCCCGGATACAGATCGAGCATTTTGACTCGTAGGCCCTGTGGCGTTCAGGCGTCAATGGCCTCGACTTTCAAGCCAAAACACTTCTTGGCATTCTTGGTAGTATGCTCTGCTACTTCCTCGAGACTCTTTGCCTTCACCCTAGCTACTTCCTCAAGCGTGACTCGGACATGGGTAGGTTTTGCCTTTAGCTCCTGATATCTTACGGGGCTGTCAGTTTCGAGCAAAAGGTTTGAAAGGGGAACTGCCTTGATTGCCTTTGCGTGATATGGGTTATAAAGGAGTGCGGGGCAGGCAGACATGTAGTAACCCTCAGCAGCGATCCGGGAAATCAGTTCGACAGGGCCACTATACCAGTGAAAAACTACCTTTTTTAGGCCGGCATCCTTTACCATCTGAAAGGCTCTTTCATGAGAATACCGACAGTGCAAAATAATCGGTTTGTTATGCTCTTTGGCTAAAGCAACGAGCTTGATGAATACCGCTTTCTGGGCCTTTTTTTTTGCTTTTGCCTTGTAGTCAAGCCCCACTTCACCCAATGCTACACAATTAGGCAAGTTGTCGTTGATTTGCTTTAAGGTCTCGTCATCAGCCTCTGGGTTAAGGCGCCATGGGTGATACCCAACAGCCGGAAAAACCACCCCTGGGTTTTTAGAGGCTATAGCCAAGGTCGCTCGATTGGACTCAATATCTTGTCCAACAGCAACAATGGCAACGACACCGTCCCCTTGGGCTTCTTCGATGACTGCTTGAGGATCAGAGAATTCATCTAAATGTGCGTGTGTATCGATTATAGCAAGCAATTCTGTCACCTTTCGTAGATATAGACATGTTCTATGCCGGGTTTTAGAAAAAAGGTGCTCATTTTCACTTTTTCCTGGTTTGGAGAGAAACTGATAACGAATTTTTTCTCGGAATCCAACCTTTCCAGGCTCTTTACGTTTTGCAACTCAACGGTCGGATTGGCACAAAAAGCAACCTTGATGGCATTGTCATCGCCTAGACCTGCGATGTCCACGGGCCCTTCCGGAAAACGTGGCTTGCGCAGGGCCGGCACAGGCTGATAGCCTTGCTCTGCCAAAAAACCATAAAGTACACATCGAATGGTCTCTTTGACCACGGCATCTTTCAGGTAGGCCTTTGGAATACTCCTGATGGCTTGTAAGATCACCTTCTTGATTGCTTCTGCTTCCATAATCCTCCAATTGCTCTTGTGCTCTATCTTAAAAAAGGCCTATTAGTAGAGCCTTGGACTGAGTCATTGCTAATAACAACGTTTTCTCATATTGACAACCAATACCTGAGACGTTATGGGTGGTCAACCCAAAATCGAACATTGCCGTGATAAACCCTTGAATAGCCGTCTTTATCAAATCCTTGCCTTTGATAGTGTTCTCAATGATCTTGCCCGTAGAACACACTGCTCTGTTGCCGCCGAAAGGCTCCGCCGCTTAAGGCCTCTTTCAAACCTTGGAGAAGTTAAGGAAAGCCTTGCAAAAATCTCTGAAATTCGTACTTTTATGGATTCGGGTGGATCCATTCCAATGGATGACTTTGATGACATCCGCAACCATCTTCACACTGCATCCGCAGAGGGTAGCCATCTGGAGCCAGAAGCCTTTCGTCAAATCCATCGGATGCTTAGTCTTTCCCATAACTTCGTCCGTTTCCTCAACGAAAACCGCCTGAAGCTTCCCCTACTGTGCGAGGTTTCCAAATGGCTCTATGACAACCAAAAGCTAATGAAGGAAATAGACCGTGTAATAGATCTACGATCTTTAGAAATACGTGATCAGGCCAGCCCAGCTCTAGCCCACCTGCGTCGAGAAACGAGAAAGGCCCGAGAACAGGCACGAAGACAACTTGAACGTATTCTTGACTCGCTTGCAAGCAAAGGTGTCCTTCAGGAACGCCTTGTCACCGTACGTTCAGGACGTTGGGTGCTGCCCGTGAAGGAAACACACAGACATTTAGTTAAGGGTATTCTGCACGACAAATCCGCAAGTGGGGCAACAGCTTTTCTGGAACCTATTGAAACGCTCGATCTTAACAACCAGATCCGTCGTCTTGAAACAGAGAAACGCCACGAGATTAAAAAAATCCTCCGTGCCCTGACGGACCTTATCCGCGAGAATTCTCCTGAATTGGCACAAGGCTTTGACGCCTTGGTCAATCTTGATTGCTTTTATGCGAAGGCCATTGCGTCCAAGACCTTCCATCAGCATGCACCGGCCATTAACACGGGTGGAGTTTTAAACATCAAAAACGGTCGTCACCCACTCCTTTTGCTTAGGAGAGCTTCTTTGTCTGATGTCGTTCCACTTAGTCTTTCAATAGGACAAGACTACAACACTCTCGTTGTGACCGGCCCCAATGCTGGAGGCAAGACTGTAGCACTCAAAACAGTAGGGCTCCTGGCACTCATGGTTTCATGTGGGCTGCATATACCGGCAGATGCAGATTCGGAAGTGCCTTTCTTCGGCCGGATTTTTGCCCATGTTGGAGATGACCAGTCAATTGAAAAGGACCTTTCCACATTCTCTGCCCATCTTCACGGCATCAAGACAATTGTTGAAAAGATATCTCCAGGAGATCTAGTATTGATCGATGAAATAGGTACCGGCACTGATCCACAAGAAGGGGCCGCTCTAGCCATGGCTGTGTTGGAACTTCTAACAAAACGGGGGGTAATTTCGATAGTAACCACTCACCACGGCACTCTTAAGGCATTTGCCCATGAGACGCCTGGTGTTGCAAATGGTTCCATGTCCTTTGACAGCCAAACACTCACTCCCACATACTTGTTCCGCGCAGATTTGCCTGGATCGAGTTACGCCCTTGAAATTGCCCGGCGAATCGGTCTTAAAGAAAGCATTATCGCAAGGTCTAAAAGCCTGATTGGAACCCAGGCAAACCGCTTGGAGGACCTACTCCTTGAACTTGAGCAACAGATTGAACACAACAGGCAGTTGGAAAGGGATTTACACAATAAAAAACTTGTAGTTGATGAATTAGGGGAGCGACTTGAAAGACGGAATGCAACGCTGGCACGAGAGGCAAGGGAATCACGTCAGAAAGCCGCCGAGGAGGCCAGTGCCATATTAAAACAGGCGAATGCCACTGTCGAAAAGGCCATACGTACAATACGAGAAGAAAGGGCAAGCCAAGATGCCATTCATGAGGCCAGATCACTTATTGCGAAGGGAAAGAAATCCGTTGAAAAGGAACGTGAAGCTACAAGATTCGACCAAGACCCCCAAAGAAAAGGCCACCTTATAGGTGAACTCAAACGTGGAAGGCAAGTGTCCTGGAAACGAGGTAACAAGACTGGAACCATCCTTGGCAGTGAGGACGGGGGCGGTCATTTTCTTGTTGACTTTGATAACCTGAAAGTTCATGTCCCAAAAGAAGAACTGACTTATGCTCAAGAGAATGGGACTTCCACGGATCGCACTTCGAGTGTGAAGATCCAGGCACCAGAAAACGTGCAAACAGAAATCGATATTCGTGGGATGTACGTTGAGGAAGCATTGGAGATGGTAGACAAGTTTTTGGACAATGTTTTGTTAGCCGGGCTGAAGGAAGTTCGGATCATCCATGGGGTGGGCACCGGCGCCCTTCGCAACAATCTTATACCCTTTTTAAATCAACACCCCTTGGTTGAAAGCACGTCCCAAGGAGGCCCAAACAAAGGAAACCCCGGCATGACGATTGTGGAGATAACAAGCCGTTGAACCGGCTATGTTTATTAAAAGCGCAAAATTTTGAAAAGCTATAGGAGAAAGCTTCTCCCGCCGCCTATTTTCTTTGCATGATACATGGCCTCATCAGCTCGTTTTGTCAGTTCCTTCCACCCTTCTTCCGGCCGATATTCAGTAACCCCTATGCTTACAGCAGCCTCGAAGTTGCCCTCCGGACCGGGGGAAAGATCTATGGCGCAAATTCCTTCCCTGATCCTTTCCGCTACTGTAATGGCCTCTGCGCCGCGTGTCTCTGGCAAGATCACGGTAAATTCATCACCACCATATCGGTAGGCCGAATCATTGGCACGCATGCAGCTTTGGATAACCTCGCCAAGCTTGGTGAGCATCGTATCGCCTTCCAGATGGCCATAGGTGTCATTGAAATGCTTGAAATTATCCACATCAAGAAGTAACAACGATAAGGGATGTTGATACCGTATCGCTCGGTCTATCTCGGATTGTATTTGCTTGAAAAAATGTCTCGAATTGTGGAGCTTTGTCAGGTCGTCAGTTATGGTAAGCTCTAAGAGTCGTTCTTCCATTTCTTTGCGTTCTGCAACAAGAGAACGTTCTTTAAGAACCCGACTTAATCTGGCAATCAGCTCTTTGGCATGTATCGGCTTCTGCGCAAAATCACTAGCGCCCTTTTCCATGGCCTCTTCATAGGAAAAGTCTCCACCATAACCAGTTATGATAATTACATCAGCCTGATACTTGCTTTTTATAACTTCAGTCAGGACAAGACCGCTTAGTCCCGGCATCCTGATATCGGTAATCACCACATCCGCGCCTTCACGGTCCAAGAAGACTAAGGCATCTTCTCCGCTTGCAGCGCCGGCGACATTGTAACCCGCCTCTTCGATAATATCACAAAGAGCAGTCCTTATGTCATCAGCATCATCAACTACAAGAACTCTTGGAGAATGACAGCGCTCTTTGGCACTTTTCTGCATTATATATATTCCCGATTTGTTGATTACGAGTTATTCGGCTTGCAATGCGATCAAATTTGGCCTAAGAGTTCAGTACACTCTTGCCGGGCAAGAGTGTATAGTTAAAGGCCAAGACAAACTTGGTCGGCAAGATTTATGGCGGAGAGAGAGGGATTCGAACCCTCGGTGCAGCTTTAACCGCACACTCGCTTAGCAGGCGAGCGCCTTCAGCCAGCTCGGCCATCTCTCCTTTTTGATTCCTGGCGGAGGGAGTAGGATTCGAACCCACGTTCCGTCTCCGGAAAACGGTTTTCAAGACCGCCGCCTTCAGCCACTCGGCCATCCCTCCGCAAAAACTCGAACCCCCCGCAACTTTCATCTAAATTATTATCAAGTTATACACTATTCGTCAAGAAATACTGTTACTGGTTCCCAAAACCACACTGTTGCCCACAGTCAGGACATGTCCATGTGATGCCATTGCAACTCATTCCCCAGAGGTTTTCCTTCATGCACTCAGCACATATTTGAAAACCGCAGCGACATACCCAACAAAAGGGAGGGTTCATGCCACATGCCTGGCAGTGGTATTCTTTCTTTTCCCCCCATTTGTGCTTACGTCGTTTTTGGGTCTGTTTTTCTTGCATATTCCTTAATTCATGTTAACTGTACTTTAATGGTTAAAATCAGCAAAAACAAGAACTTTTGGAAAGTTTAGGGTTTGTCAACTATGAGTACCAACGGAAAAACAATTTTCCTTGTTGACGGAAGCGGTTACATCTATCGAGCCTATCATGCATTGCGGCATCTTTCCACAAGCCAGGGCCTACCTACCAATGCTACATATGTTTTTACAAACATGCTCTTAAAGCTCCTTTCCGAAAAAGCCCCAAAATATATGTTGATGGCCTTTGATGTCAAGGGTCCTACTTTTCGTCACAAAATGTATCCAGCCTATAAGGCAAACCGGCCACCTATGCCGGAAAATCTTATCGTCCAGATACCGTATATCAAAAAGGTGGTCGAGGCGATGAATATCGCATCATTGGAACTCACAGGCTATGAAGCTGATGATATTATCGGAACTGTTGCGAGAGCTGCGCAAGAAAAAGGCTTCACGGTGATAATTGTCACTGGCGACAAAGACTTTAAACAGTTGGTTTCATCTAGGACGACGATATGGGATCCGATGAAAGATCGCACCACCGACTATGGTAGCTTAAAAGACAGTTTCGGCCTTGAACCATCGCAGTGGATTGACGTAATGGGGCTTTCCGGCGACACATCAGACAATATTCCAGGTGTACCCGGTATTGGCGAGAAAACAGCTATCCAATTGATTAATACCTTTGGGAATATAGAAGCGCTTTTTGAAAACCTCCACAAAGTAACGAAGAAAAAACTTCACGAAAATCTCGACAAGTACCATGACCAGGCAATGCTGAGCCGCCAACTCGTTGTTATTAATACCAAAGTCCCCTTGTCGCTAGATGTAAAATCATTCAAGATGTTAGGGCCTGACAAGAAGATATTGGCCCATCTTTTTAAGGATCTGGGGTTCCGCAGGCTGCAGGAGCAGTTTCCCATTGAAAGGGACCTTAGCAACAAAAAATACAAGGCCATTATGGACGAGCAGGCCCTAACGAACCTTATCCATGAGCTAAAAAACTCCAAAGTCTTTTCCCTTGACCTTGAGACTACTAGCAAAAACCCGATGATGGCGGAGATTGTCGGCCTCTCGTTTTCCTGCCGACCTAATGAGGCTAGCTATATCCCTTTGCGCCATACTAACACCATTGGCGCAGAGCAGCTTGAACCAAACTCTACCCTTGCTCAACTGAAGCCCCTGCTGCAAGACGCTCGTTTGGACAAGGGGGGACAAAATATCAAATACGACCAGATTGTTCTTCAACGTGCCGGGATTAGACTGGCAGGAGTTGTTTTTGATACAATGGTAGCATCCTATCTCTTGAACCCTGCCAGCCGGACTCACAACTTGGGGCAAATAGCAGCTGAATACCTTGATCACAGAATGATATCTTATAAGGAGACCACCGATAACGGCAAGAAGGGCTTTGAGGATGTTTCCATCAAAGACGCTGTGCCTTATGCGTGCGAGGATGCCGATATCACCTTGATGGCTCATAAGCTTTTTAAGCCCAAACTGGAGCAAGGTGGTCTTGAAAATCTTTATGAAAAGGTGGAAATGCCTCTCATACCAGTACTTGTGGACATGCAAATGACGGGCGTGTATGTCGACAAAGTTCAGCTCGAAGAAATCTCAAAAGACTTTGGGTATAAACTTAACCAAATAGAAGAAAGAATATATGCTGTAGCTGGGGAAGAATTCAACATTCAGTCCCATCAGCAACTGGGACATATTCTTTTTGAAAAACTAAAACTTCCGATTCAAAAAAAGACCAAAAAGAAAAAGGGCTATTCCACTGATCTTGAGGTGCTAACAACACTTTCCGCACAACACGAACTCCCCGACATGGTGTTAAAGTACCGCTCGCTTGCCAAACTCAAGTCTACATATGCAGATGCCCTTGTTAATCTCATTCATCCCCAAACAGGCCGCATACACACCTCGTATAATCAAACAGTCACAGCTACAGGCCGATTGAGCAGTAGTGAACCAAATCTTCAAAATATCCCAATACGCACTGAAGAAGGACGAAAGATCCGCACAGCCTTCATCCCCCGAAAGGGTTGGCTCATATTCTCGGCCGATTATTCTCAAATAGAACTTAGGATACTTGCCCATTATTCGCAGGACCCGATTCTTGTAGAGGCCTTCAAGAACGATCAAGATATCCATACACGTACGGCCACTGAAGTGTTTCAGTTATTTCCGTCCATGATTACACCAGACATGCGCCGTCAGGCAAAGGTTATCAATTTTGGAATTATATATGGAATGGGACCATTCAGGCTTGCCAAGGAGTTAGGCATCAGCCAAAAAATGGCCAAGACTTATATTGAACACTATTTTGCCAGATACAAGGGTGTCAAACACTTCATAGACAAAACCATCGAGCAAGCGAGAGAGAGCGGCTTTATAAAAACGTTGCTTAAGCGACATCGCCGGCTACCGGATATCTCGAGTACTAATCGCACCGCTCGCGAGTTCGCCGAACGTACCGCTGTAAATACCCCTCTTCAGGGTACTGCTGCCGATCTAATCAAGATTGCCATGATCCGGATATCACAAGCCCTTAAGGAAAACGGGCTTCGGACAAAGATGCTTCTGCAGGTCCATGATGAACTTGTCTTTGAATGCCCTCCAGAGGAACAAGAACGTGCAACAAAGCTTGTTGAATCGATTATGGAAGGGGTCTATGAATTGGAAGTGCCTCTTAAAGTGAACATTAAAACGGGGCAGAATTGGGCAGATGCACATTGATAGGTTCAGGATTCACTCGTCTCACCGTCATATTCGAGCACGGCTTCTTTAATGGTCCTGTATACGCCCTTAAACGTCTCGTCAAAAGAGGCGGGAGAAACACGACCCACTTCTATAAACTTTGTCACAATCTCTTTTGCTATCTTAAGAACGTGTTCATCAAGTGTTTTCATATAACCCTCTAGGACTTTCTCCTCACGTCGTCTCTCCTTCGCCGAGAGCAAGACCCATGAACCCGAGTACTTTATAAATCAAGGTGCGTTTTTATTTTTTCTGCAGACTTTGCATGGCCACCGACCCGGCAAGTATTTTTTAGTCAGGTGGAGATTCCAAGCTTGGGCAGGATATAAATCTGAAGAAGCAGCCAGACAAAAAATACAGCTAGTATAATGAATAGCTCCGGCACGACCTTTTCCTTTAGCCAACGGCCAAAATGGGTTATGCTCAGGAAAAACCTGCAGGTGAAGTCCCACAAGAAGACTGAGAAACTCCCAAATTCTCGGCCGTATTGCTTGAAGAAAATATTGACAACAATCGCTTAGCATTGGATGCTTTGCACTTAGGGCATTTTACTGGGTCTCGATCATTTGGAAAAACAATTTTTTCAAACTCTAGACCGCATTTTGGACACCGGAATTCGTATAATGGCATTTGGTTCCTCCCCGACGCTTCCCTTATTTTTAACTATTAATCATTTAGTCTTAGATTGCAAGGCCTTTTGCATGAATAAATAACAGTTGCTTAGAGAGTCATTAGAATGATCAAAAGATTTCTACCTTGGATTATTGGTTTTATATATGTCGTCTGCCCTTACGACATTCTACCGGACTTTTTCTTTGGCCCTGGATGGTTGGATGATCTTGCGGTAATAGGGTTAATATGGTGGTGGACTTCCAAAAGAAAAAGGAATTACCAAAAAGGCGCTGCTCCAGGTAATACTGGTAGGGCCAAGGAATCTCCTGAATGGTATCGTGCTGACGAGAAGGACCCTTATGAGATACTTGGCCTTAAGCGTGGCGCCTCTACGAAAGAAGTCAAGGCTGCATACAAGAAACTTGTGGTGCAATATCATCCTGACAAGGTCCAACACCTGGGGCCGGAATTTCAGCAACTTGCCCACGAAAAATTCGTAACTATTCAGAAGGCCTACGATAGACTCGTAAAATAACAGCACGAACTTGTCTACAATGGTCGTTTATGTGTTCGAAAATCTGACAGCTTTTTCTGTTTTGTGTTATATGTAACCAGGTGAGGACAAATGTCATTTATTGCAAAGCGTAAAGATACCAGGCAGATATCGATCGGAGGCATGAAGATAGGCGGTGGTGCTCCGATTTCAGTCCAGTCTATGACGAACACTTTTACCCATGATATCAATGCTACTGTAGCACAGATACATCGTTTAGAGGGTGCAGGCTGCGAACTTGTGCGTGTGGCGGTACCGGATGATGCGGCTGCAAAGGCAATTGCATCCATTAAGTCTCAAATCTCCATTCCCCTTATTGCAGATATTCATTTTGATCATCGTTTGGCCATTAGGGCTATTGAGGCCGGTGCAGACGCACTTCGAATTAACCCGGGCAATATTGGTTCAACTGAAAAGATCGGGAAAATAGCTAAACTCGTGCGGCAACGAGGTATTGCAATTCGAGTGGGTGTTAATGCGGGTTCCCTTGAAAAAGATTTGTATAAAAAATTTGGTGCCGCCACTCCTGAGGCAATGGTTGAAAGTGTTCTGCGACATGTAAAGCTTTTAGAATCCCTAGATGTCTACAATATGAAGCTTTCCATAAAGGCATCAGATGTTGCTCGGACCGTGGAGGCATACAGGCTCCTGGCATCTTGTACTGATCTTCCGCTTCACGTGGGAGTAACCGAGGCAGGTAGTCTGGTTTGTGGGACGGTTAAATCAGCCCTGGGCATCGGGATGCTTCTTGCTGAGGGAATAGGAGACACGATTCGTGTTTCCTTGACGGGAGATCCGGTAGATGAGGTGCGAGTCGGCTTCGAGATTCTAAAGGCCTTAAAGATCCGACAACGTGGCCCCGATATTGTTTCCTGTCCTACGTGCGGAAGGTGTGATATCGACCTCGTGGGAATAGTAAACAAGGTGGAATTAGCGTTACTAACGAAAACTACCCCGGTCCAGTTGGCTATCATGGGATGCGTAGTTAACGGACCCGGGGAAGCCCGGGAAGCAGATATAGGTATCGCCGGAGGGAGAGGACACGGTGTGTTGTTCAAAAGGGGCAAGATTGTCCGGAAAGTGTCGGAAGACGAATTGGTTGACACACTGCTTAAGGAAGTAGAAAAGTATGAAGCGGGCTATTAGGGATCTTGATAAGAATGTGGGTTTCTGAAAAGACAATGCTCATACAAAGTCGAGGTATTACGATCATTTCTTGAGGAGAGTTTTTAGATGAAAGCAGAAAAGACAGCTATCTCGCCAAAAAGGCATGAAGACTATCCGGAATGGTATCAGCAGGTGGTCAAGATGTCAGATCTTGCAGAGAATTCGCCGGTAAGGGGGTGTATGGTCATTAAACCGTGGGGCTATGCCCTATGGGAAAATATCAGAGAGATTCTGGATGGCATGTTCAAGGAAACAGGGGTCAAAAATGCCTATTTCCCTTTGTTTATACCGAAGCGATTCCTGGAAAAAGAAGCAGAACATGTTAAGGGTTTTGCCAAAGAATGTGCTGTAGTAACCCACCACCGTTTGGAGGCAACGGAAGATGGACGTCTTGTCCCGGCCGGTGAGCTGGAAGAACCATTGATAGTAAGACCGACGTCAGAGACAATCATAGGAGAATCGTTTTCAAGGTGGGTTTCAAGTCACCGTGATCTTCCCCTGCTTATTAATCAATGGTGCAATGTGGTAAGATGGGAGATGAGAACCCGTATCTTTCTAAGAACAAGTGAGTTCCTTTGGCAAGAGGGCCATACCGCTCATGCCAGCCGGCAAGAGGCTATGGAAAGAACTCTTCAGATGCTCAACATCTACGAAGAACTTGCCCAAAATTATCTTGCTATCCCTGTTATTAAGGGGGAGAAAACAGAGTCTGAGCGATTCCCAGGTGCAGTTAATACCTTTACCTTGGAAGCTATGATGCAGGATCGAAAGGCCCTGCAGGCCGGGACATCCCATTTCTTAGGCAAAAACTTTGCAAAGGCCTCAGATATCAAGTATCAATCAGTGGAAGAAAAGCAGGAGTACGCCTGGACTACATCATGGGGTGTATCTACACGCTTGATTGGCGCCATGATAATGGCCCACAGCGATGACAATGGCTTGATTATGCCTCCTATGATTGCTTCTGCTCATGTCGTTCTCATGCCAATTTTCAAAAAACCGGAGGAAAAGAGTCTTGTTATGGACTACACTCACGGCCTAGCCCAAGAACTGAAAGGGCTGGAGTATAACGGCCACGGCATCAAGGTGGAAATCGATGATAGGCAAACAGGTGGAAAGGGATGGGACTGGATTAAGAAGGGAATTCCTCTCCGGGTGGAAATAGGTCCCAGGGATATTGCCAAAGACTCCGTATTTATAGGCCGGAGAGACAAGGACCCCAAAGAAAAGGAGTCAATGCCGCGGAGTAGGTTTGTAGGCACGGTGGTTTCCATCCTGGATGAGATTCAAAAAAACCTTTTTGATAGAGCCTTGCAAATGAGGGAAGACAATACAACACAAATTGATCTTAGGGGTGATTTTTACGCATTTTTTACACCCAAGGATTTGGGAAAGTCTGAGATCCATGGGGGGTTTGCCCTTGCACACTGGTGTGGACGACATCAGTGCGAGGAAAAGATCAAAGATGACCTGAGGGTGACAATCCGTTGCATCCCTTTTGCAGAAGAGACAAAACCGGGAACATGTATCATTTGCAATGACAAGAGCACGAAACGGGTCCTTTTTGCTAAGGCGTATTAACAAGTACCGACTATGATCCGCATTACTGATATCCTAGACAGCGTCAGTTCCTACCATCCGGAAGCAGACTTGGATTTAGTAGAACGGGCATATGTCTATTCCGCTCGTATCCACGACGGCCAGGTAAGACTTTCGGGTGAGCCTTACTTGTCCCACCCTCTTGAGGTCGCAGGACTTTTAACTCAGCTGAAGTTGGATACAGTCAGTGTGGCCGCAGGGCTTCTCCACGATACCCTAGAAGATACTAACGCAACTGCCGAGGAACTTACTAGGATATTCGGCCCGCAAGTCACTCATATTGTAGAAGGGGTGACGAAATTGAGTGCTCTATCCTTCAGGAGTTCCGAGGCCCGGCAGGCCGAAAGTATCCGGAAGATGATCTTGGCGATGGCAGATGATATTCGCGTCATCTTGATAAAATTATGCGATAGGGTACACAACATGCGAACCCTTCAATTTCAAAAAGAGGACAAGCAGGTCAGGATTGCCCAGGAAACTGTTGATATCTACGCCCCTATTGCCAATCGCCTGGGAATTTATTGGATAAAAAATGAACTTGAAGATATTGCCTTTATGTATCTTTTCCCCCACGAATACCGCGAGATTGCCGGCCAAGTCGCTAGAAAAAAAGAGGAACGTGAAGAATACATCGGAACAATCAAGGATATTATACGCGAGAAAATGATCCTGGCCCAATTAAGTTGCACTGTTTCAGGACGGCATAAAAATTTCTCCGGCATTTATCAAAAGATGATGGCTCAACAGGTAAGTTTTGAAGAAGTGTACGACATCCTTGGTTTCCGCATAATCTTGGACACAGTCCAACAATGTTATGAGGCCTTAGGGATAATTCACTCTGTCTGGAAACCCATCCCAAAACGGTTTAAGGATCACATCGGAATCCCAAAACCGAATATGTATCAATCACTACACACCACGGTTATAGGACCCTTTGGCGAGCGGATAGAGATTCAAATTCGTACCAAAGAAATGGACCGTGTGGCCAGACATGGTATTGCGGCTCATTGGCAATATAAAGAGGGCAAAAGTGTCGACGAGAACGAAGGGCAGGTTTTTGCATGGCTCCGTAAGCTCGTGGAAGAGCAAGAATACCTTAAAGACCCGGATGAATTTATGGAGACTGTGCGCCTTGAACTTTTCCCCGATGAAGTCTATGTCTTTACCCCTAGAGGCGATGTATTAAGTTTGCCTAAAGGGGCTACTCCGGTTGATTTTGCCTACGCTATCCATTCTGAAGTGGGAAACCAGTGCATGGGTGCAAAAGTAAACGGCCGTATGGTGCCACTAAAATATGAGCTAAAAACGGGGCAACGAGTTGACATTACTAGATCTGTCAACCACAAGCCGAGCAGAGATTGGCTCAATTCCGTCAAGACTGCTAGGGCACGTTCCAGGATACGGCAACATATAAAGGCTGAGGAGAGAAAGCAAAGTTTGGCCCTTGGTCGCGAGATGTGTGAAAAGGCATTCAGGAAGTACGGTTTGAGCCTGAACAGCTGTTTGAAATCAGCTGAAAGCACAAAGGTGGTTGAAAGCTTTGGATACAAATCGGCGGATGACCTCCTGGCGGCGGTAGGATATGGCAAGGCTACACCCCTACAGGTAATCCGACGTTTTGCTCCTAATCTCCAAGCTGACAAACAACAAAGCGAGAGTATTGTTCATAAGCTTAAGGAACGTATCCGCCGTCCCAAGCCTAAATCCGGGATCTTGGTAAGAGGAGTAGAAGATGTTCTTGTTCGCTATGGGAAATGTTGCAGACCTCTCCCTGGTGATCCGGTGATTGGATATATTACCAGGGGCCAGGGAATAACCGTTCACCGTACAATTTGCGCCCATGCCATGAACATGGATTCGGCCCGTCGAATCGAACTTGAATGGGCGCCGGAAACAAATGAGTTATACCCGGTTGGAATACACGTATTTTGCCATGATAGAATAGGCCTGTTGGCAAATATTACGACAGCCTTAAGCACTGCGGAGACAAATATTTTGGATGCAAATGTAATAACAAGGACAGACGAGAAGGCAGAGTGCAATTTTACAATCTCTGTGAGAGATGCTCAACACCTTGGAAAGGTTATCAAGTCAATAAAAGGCCTCAAAAACGTCATAACTGCAAAGCGCGTAGGAGCTTGACGCACAGCCCGGTTTTTTGAGAAGTTACGACTTTTGTACCAAACCGGAGCGTATGCATCTTGTACACACTTTCATCTGCTTAATCTGTCCGTTTCGTACCGTACGAATTTGCTGTAAATTGGGATAAAAACGTCGTTTGGTTTTATTGTGGGCATGGCTTACGTTGTTACCTACCATCGGTTTTTTGCCGCATATTTCGCAGACTCGCGCCATAGAAAAAGTCCTCCTAAGAAATCTCTAACAATCGTGTATTTAGACACTGCAAACTTCCTTTATACTTTGAAAGGTTAGCTATTGCAAGACTTTTCTTATACTCAAGCAAAGCACCCTCCCTGTCCAAGGGTCTTTATGCAAATCTGTAATGGCCTTCTGCCGCATTTGCTTTGACCTCGTGCGTTTCAATACCTTCATGGACAAACAATGCTGCCGTTACACCAACCGGTGGCCCGTCAACCGACCGGCTGCCAAGACCTCAGGATGGACTCCTGTCTTTCATGAAGCAAACCCTGATGTCCTGTTTTTTGATCAGCTCCAAGGCTGCGAAAGCCCCCTTCAAAAAGGCCTCAGTAATGTCCTGACCATCACTGTCTATAACTCTTGCGCGATTATTCAGCACATCAAAGCCATCCCCTCCTTCAAGGTTCGCGAGAGGCCTAGGAGTAGTGAGTCCTCCGAGTTGTTCGGGACAAAACGGCAAGAGTCGTTGTGTGGCAGCCCATTTCATCAATTCAGGGTCAGGACTGGTCCTGCCATCGTAGCGGCAGTAGTAGCCTAGCAGGCAAGCACTTGCAGCAATCATATAAAAAACCTTTGGGATTCTTTAAACTGGCAAAGCAAATGTATTCCCAGACCAGGTATGTCGGCGCTAAAAATGCTTAACCGCCTCTTATAGAAGGAAATAACAGAAAAAGCAATAAAAAAGATTGTTCTTTTTTCAAAGGGATAAATGGCAGGAGTTTTTCCTATGCCAAGACTGTCAAGACCACAAAGATGATTCTTTAAAGCCCTTTCCAGAGCCGGGTGATAAGGATTAGGGCGGAACCCAGAATAAATACAACAGCAAATGTCTTGGCAATTAGAACAAGCCAGCGGCCAAAGTCTTCAACAAGATCTTCATCCCAGCGTTGCCACTTATCTGGGTCGTAGTCCATGTTGTCGTAGCTCAAGTTGGTGTGTTTTTTTTCTTTCATTGCTTGACACCGGCTTGCTTTGTTTAACCTTATTTGCTCTTATCGACATAGACAGTAAAAAACTTCAGTTAATCATAAATATGGGACCGCACTCCTCAGCATAGTTGATATCGCCTGGAAGAAAAAGTCACCACACCAGTGGTTATTGAGAAGATACTTGGTTGGCACCTAACCCCGTGTTTTGAAAAAATAATCCTTGACTTACAAGAAAAGACCCTTTATGAGATAAACTTTGACTTGCTTTATGATTAGGCGAGGTTAAGCCGGTGACCATCCGGAAATGAGGCATAAGGTGAACAGATTACGTGTCAAATGTGTTAAGTGTGGTAAAGAATGGGAAAAGGATTCGTTGATCTGTTGGGGGCCTGAAGACATCAGCTCATCTTTGTGCGATTGTTGTTTCGTGGAGGTAATCTCTCCGATTATCCACAAAAAACAGATTAAAGAAGGTAACTTTGACTGTTTTGGCAAGGCGGTTATACATTGTGATCAACTGAACTGCAAATACAGACAGTGGTGTCTCCGGATGGAGGAAACAACAAAGGTGCAAGAAAAACATGGACAACACAACGTAAGGGAGTGCATCTGAAACAACTTACCTTTCGTCAAAAACCCGCTTACTTTTACTCTCAGTACGCGGAAAAGTCCCGTAATCGACTAGCTCTACCTTTCCTCGCACCAAAAGGTGTTTCTTGATGTTATCTTCAAGCCGTGCAATAGTTTCCTCGTCTTTGGAACAGTCTGTTTTTTCTCCCCGCTCCACCCTGACAGTCATATAATCCTGCCCCGATGCTCGCTTCAAGGTAACCCGATATTCGCTGCCCACCTCGACCTCTTGGGAAAGGAGATTGTCGATTTGGCCGGGATATATGTTTACCCCGCGGATGATAAACATGTCATCCGTACGGCCGAGCAGGGGGCCGTGCATGGGCAGTACACTTCCACATGAGCATGATTGGGGTATAAGATGTGTCAAATCTCTGGTTCGGTACCTAATGAGAGGTACAGCCTCTTTGCATAACGTAGTGACTACCATCTCGCCGGTTTCCCCAATGGGCACAGGCTTAAGCGTTTCCGGATCTATAATCTCCAGGATGTAGTAATCCGCCCAGTAATGTATCCCTTCATGTCTTTGGCACTCAATGCCTGTGCCTGGCCCGTAAAGCTCCGTAAGACCGGGAATGTCAAAGCTCTCTTTGATTCCGAAGTTCTTTTCTATCTTTCTCCGCATAGCAGTACTATGGCGTTCTGCCCCAAAAATTATCTTTTTTACGCTAATCCTATCAACAAGGTTTCTGCGACGGATTTCTTCGGCCATAAGAAGCCCCATAGACGCTGTGCAGCAAAAGACAGTGGTGTCAAGATCTGTCATGGCTTCACAGTGCATGTTACGATTCCCTGGTCCCACAGGTATAGCCATTGCGCCAAAGCGTTCACAGCCTAGCTGAAATCCTGCACCGGCAGTCCAAAGTCCGTAGCCTACACCGATTTGTACCCGGTCTTTCTGATTAAGGCCCGCCATTTCGTAACAACGGGCGAACATATTTGCCCAGTCATCAATATCCTTCTGAGTATAGCAAATGACCTTCCTCTTTCCTGTAGTTCCTGAAGAGGCATGAATGCGTACTATCTTGTCCTCCGGAACGGAAAGGAGGGGAAAGGGATAGCCCTCTTTGAGATCATCAGCAGTAGTGAAGGGGAGCTTATCAAGATCGCCAAGCGAGCTAATGGTATCAGGCCTAATACCAGCCGCGTCCATTCTTTTTCTGTAGAGTGGAGATCCTTGATAGGCGTGGTTCACCGTCCACCGCAATCCATCAGATTGTAAATCTTCCAGTTCTCCCTTTGTTGTCACCGTTGGCATAAAGGTTTTCGGCATCATATTTCCCTCGCATCCTTTTAAAAAGCCGATTCTTGCATTATCGTTACTGCACCATTCGCGGTATGAACAAAACAATTTCGGGAAAGACTATTAGAATAGCTATGCAGACAATGCAAGCCAGCAGAAAAAAACTCACACTCTTAAAGATTGTTCCAAGGCTTACCTCGGGAACTAAGGCCTTGACTACATATATATTGACACCCACAGGTGGCGTAATTGCTCCCATGGTTGTGACCATAGTTAGGATTATAGCATACCATATGGGGTCAAAGCCGAGAGCTATTCCAAGAGGGAAAAAGATGGGGATGGTCAAGACAAGAAATCCCAGGGAATCCATGAAACAGCCCCCTATCAGATAGATCAGCAACACAAAGGTCAGGATAACGTAAGAGGGCACCGGCAAGGTTGAGACAAAGTCTGCTACCATGAAGGGGAGTCTCGTTATAGCCAAGAAGCGCCCAAAGATTATAGCTCCTGCAACCAGCATAAACACCATGCATGATATCTTCAGCGTGTCCATCATTGAGCTGACAAGCCCTTTCCAAGTCAGCCTGCCGGTTGCCGCAGTGATCACAAGCGTGAAAAAGACACCGACGGCCCCGGCCTCGGTAGGTGTAAATATGCCCGCGTACAATCCTCCGATCACCAGGACGAATATGGCTATTGTTTCCATAATCCCCGTGAGAGATTTTATCTTGTCCTTAAGGCTTGTCTTTGGGCCTGCGGGTCCAAGGTTCGGATTAATACGACAAAGAACAAGAATCGTGATCACAAAGAGGGTTCCCAAGAGAATGGCAGGCAGAATCCCGCCCAGGAACAGCTTGATTATGGACTGCTCTGTTTGCAAGCCGATAATAATGAGGACCACACTGGGGGGCATGATCGTACCCAAGGTGCCACCGGTGGCAACCGTGCCACTGCTCAATCTATCGTCATAGTTGTATTTTTTCATCTGGGGTAAAGCCACAGTACCCATGGTGGCTGCCGTAGCCGTATTAGAACCACAGATGGCAGCAAAGAGTTCATCAGCCCCTATGGTGGCAATAGCCAAGCCGCCCCGCCAATGGCCAAACCACTTGTAGGCGGCATTGTAAAGCTTCTCGGCAATCCCTGAGTTAAAAGCAAGGTACCCCATCAGGATGAACAGGGGTATGACGGTGAGTCCATATTTGGAAAATGTGCTCCATAGGTCAGCACCTACCATGTTGAGGGCAGCTTTGAAGGAGATCACATAGCTGAATCCACAAAAACCAACAACAGCCATTGCAAAACCGACAGGCATACCGAGGATAAACAACACGGCGAATAAAAGAACAATCCCCAAAATGCCGACCAGCGTCAGACTCACATTTCACCCGCCTTCATGGGGACAACGGACTTCAACAAATCGGTGAGAAAAACCAGGGAAAGCGTGGCACACCCAAAAGCCACGCCAAAGGCAAACGGGTAATATATTATCCTGAGCGTTTCCGTTACTTCCCCGGTCTTCCAAAGGGTGATACCGTATCTGGAAATCTGCCAAGCAACGACCGCAAAAAAAACCATACATATACAGTCATTGATTGCTTTCAAAACAACTTGCGTTTTTTTTGAGAATTGTTTCACTAATATATCGACGGCCACGTGACCCCGTTTCATTTGCGTGTAACCCAAAGCAAGGGCTGTCACAATGGCCCCGAAATATCCCATCAGTTCAAAAGTGCCCCCCACCGGCACCCAGACAAGACGCAGAAATACGTTTGCACACGTCAAAAGGATCATTGCTGCCACAAAAAACCCGGCTATCCCAATGAGGACCTGGTTTAGAACCTGGTTTACCTTGTGGAGAATCCCCATGTGATCCCTCCAGTTATAAAATCCCTTCGAGATTAAATAAAATGCGGCTTCGCCGCTACAAAAAAAGGAACTTCCTACTCAATCCAGTTGTGGGTGGCAAGCCGAAACTCTTGACAAGTGCACTAGGTTTTCCAATCATGGCAACTTCCAATTCGCACCTTTGGTTTGTCTTCACATGCTTCTGCTTCTTCACAGCTGTTATTGTCCCGAGTACATTTTCGCAAACGCCTTAATGTCATCGACAATGGCTTCTGCCGGTAGACCCTTTGCTTTCCCATCCTTGATCCATTTGTCAGTGATTGGGCCAAGCAATTCATCCCATTTGGCTTTTTCTTCTTCTGAAAGTTGGTTTACCTTCAGGTTATGCGTCTTCTTGGACCACGCAATGGATTCATCCACATGATTGTCCATGTAGGTACCAGTCCACGCCGACTGTTGGGTCCCCATACCTTCCAGCACCGCCTGAACATCTTTGGGAAGGGAGTTCCACTTTTCCATGTTCATTACGACTGCAAATGGATAAACTGCAGCGTCAGTAATGGTCACGTACCCGCACAACTCAGCAAATTTGAAGTCTTTCATGACCTCAAGAGATGAAAACAGCCCCTTCACCACGCCCTTTTGGAGGGCTTCCGGAGTTTCTGACATAGGCATTCCCACAGCATTAGCCCCCCAGGCCTTCAGAAGCTGTGCGGCTCCACCTGAAGCTCGAAGGTCCACGCCCTTGATGTCTTCCAGCGTTTTGATTGAGATCTTGGACATGATGTTTGAGGGCGCTGTCGTGAACATGGTAAGGACCTTAATATTGGCAAAGGCCTTTGGGTCATATTTCTTGTATAGGTCCCATAAAACTAGGCTTCCCACCCTGGAATTGGGTATTCCCAGAGGAAGACTCATGGCGTTGGTAATGACAAATCGCCCCGGCTGGTAGGCCATGCATAGACAACCAATATCAGCCTGACCGGCAATCACGCCATCCATCATATTCTTGGGACCAAGCAGGGTCCCCCCCGGGAATGTGTTGATGACGACCTTTCCGTGAGTGCGATCTTCGACTTCTTTTTTCCACCTCTCCATCTGAACACATGGAAATGTGGGCGCAGGCGGAAAATTTGCGTAGCTTAAAGTGATCGATTTTGCTAAAGAGATTCCAGGCATCAAGGCAACACTAAACAAGGTTGTCAAAAAAACTCCTGCTAATATGAATCCTATCTTTTGTTTCATCTTTCAGTCCTCCTTGTTGATGATTTCTTAAAGACCAGATGGAATACCATAAATTCTTCGCACAATTTGATTATAGCTCCCCCCTTTCGTTTAGTTTTTAGGGTTCGTCATGAAATAAGCGTCTCAAGACTGGGAAAGTTTTTGGATTGTATTTAAGGCGCTCGAACGGGAGCATACCTGGGTATGTGACCAGCCGAGCAACGCAGAAGACAGCCCAAAGGACCAGCAAAATGCGGCAGTTATTGAGTGGCGAGCCCTTAGATCAACAACGCGCAAAAAAAGCCGCTGGTTCTTAAGGCACTGTCCGCGGCTTTGATGATTTTAAGTCTCTAACTAACCCTTGAGACGGACAGACCCCTCCTTGCTGTCCTGCCCCCACCAATACCCAACCTCTTGCACGCCACTTCGTTTCATAAACTCCAATCACCTCATGATTTTATGCGAACTAACAAAATAGTATGCAAATGTCAAGAAAGATGTGTGTCAACAGCGAAAACCAACACTAAGCCTTGAGGAGTTATAGGTAAACAAGATTACCAAATGTAATCTTTGGCAATTGCCCGCCGAACCTATCAAAATCATTACCTATTCGCGACTTCCGATTCGACCGCATGCTGGAAAAACCCATTGATGATAGGTTTGATGGAACCCAAAGTGGGCGCTTTCAAACCACCGGCCAACAACTTGTCGAAAAAAGCCTTGAGGTGCTTTCGCCTTATTTCGTTGATACGCCATTTGCCGAAATGTGGAAGGATGTGTTTCCGGTAGTGCATGTCGTATAGCTCACGTGTCGATTCTTTCCAATCGTGGGGCAAGGCAAACCATAACTCTGCACACTCTTTGAAAGTTGGTATTTTTGGAGCTTCGTTGAGAATCCCAACATCGCCCAAAACAATCTTAGCCTCGATCTTTTTGGAAACCTCTTGGGCCGGACCCTCGTCGCCAATCTTTTTGCTTTTGCGCTTGCCTTGATGGTTGATGAAGATCCAGTAGATTCCGGATCCCTTGGGTCGTTCTCTAACTTTTACAGCCATAAGTCCCTTCCTTTCTCCCTGGAGGTTAACCCACGGGTGGGGGCCAGGGTCGCCCTGTTCGGTGATCAGCCTAGCCCGTGAGTGTGGAAAACAAAAAAGCCCCCACACCTTGATCGTGCAGGGGCTATAAAAACCCCCGGAATCCAGGCTCACCACAAGCCTCCCTCGAAAGGGGTCCGGGGTCATCGTTATGTCAGCTTGTCGTCTCATCGCGGTGATTTGGATTTGTTTTTGAGCGTACTTAATTACCTATATACGTATATTCATACAATGTCAAATACTTTTCTTGCCTGCTTGGGATTTTCCTGATATGTGCAAAATACTATGCCTGAAAGAGAACGATTCACCACAACGCTTGATAGTACCCTACTTGAAAAACTCAAAATACTTGCCATTTACGAAAAACGTCCTGTCAATAAGATCCTTGATGAAGCCATACGTGACCTTCTAAAGAAGTACGAAAAAAAGGCCAAGGAATAGCCTCCAAATCCTGATAGGCGGTGTCCCATGAAAAACGAAGTTGAAATCCTTGATATGGAAGACGAGTTCAAGGTCTGTCCATCGTGCGGATACGAGGATGGTTTTCACTCCATGTTCAAGAAAGAAAGCGATACCACAAAATGGCTTTTTATTTGCCCAAGCTGTCACAAGGTTTTTGATATAGGTTTGACTGTTCAGAAGTAGCTGACAAGGAGTCCGATTCAAGAAGCTGAAGAAATGACTATCAAAGACCTTACGAAGAAGTACGAGACGAAGGCCAAGAAATGAGATAGCCGGGTGGTATCTTGGTTCTAGCCAAAACACTGATACTGGCAATCTATGCTGAGGTCTGCTGCGCTGTTACTGAAGGTTTTTATTGGTTATCTATGATGTTTCTTTT
>CAYSBQ010000024.1:0-24320 GCA_964429315.1 uncultured Desulfobacterales bacterium | reverse complement strand
ACAACATCTGCTGCGTTGTCAAGGGATCGGCGTAAACGACTACAACCTCACCCTTGACGCCTGGTATCTGCAGCACCCTCGGCTTTTGCAACGTTAGGGATAATAGTTAGGGAAACTCTGTTACGGGATCTCGGCGGCCGGTGGATCCGGGTTTTATGTTTGACATTCGACAAACAATTTGGGACGTTATCTTAGCGGGTGGATCCAGGACTCTTCCAAGTTCGGCAGGTAAACGCCGGGAGTATGGCATGGAACACCTAGGGAAAATATCCTTAATCCGATGGACGGAGAGGAAAGATGAAAAACAAGGCATTGATTTTGTTTGTGGCATTGAGCAGCACCCTACTGTTTACATTTTCCCCGGCAGGAGCGGAAGCAATCAAGATCGGATCTCTGGTTTCCACTACGGGCGATTTGGCCGCCTACGGACCGCCCATAAACAATGGCGGATTGTTGGCTGCAAAGGACATCAATAACGCCGGCGGCGTATTGGGCCGGGATGTTAAAATAATATTGCGCGATACCCAGACCAATCCCACCATCGCCGTTGACGCCGCCAAGAAGCTGGTTGACATTGACAAGGTAGTGGGGATCGCCGGGGCTTTGTCTTCAGGTGTGACCCTTCCTGTAGCCACTTCGGTTTCCGTACCCAGTGGTGTGGTCCAGATCTCACCGGCATCCACCTCCGAAAAGATATCTACGCTAAATGACAATGACTACGTTTTTCGAACGGTGGCTATGGATGCATTGCAGGCGCCGGCCCTGGCTCGGGTACTCATTGAAGACAATGGGGTTAAAGATATCTCCATCGTATACGTCAATAACGACTATGGCGAGGGGTTGGCCAAAGGCCTGAAGGTAAGCTTTGAAAAGCTGAATGGCCAAGTTGTGTCTATGGTTCCCTATAATGACAAGCAGGCATCCTATAAGGGAGAAGCGGAACAGGCCATCAAAGGAAATCCAGAGGCTATAGCCATGATTTCCTACCCCCAGTTCGGCTCTATGATCATGCGTCAGATCCTCGAGATCGGATACAAAGGAACGTTCGCCTATGCAGATGGGATGAAGGCCCCGGAAGTGATAAAAAACGTGGGCCCAAAATATGTCAAAGGCACATACGGCACGGTGGCCGCAAACCCGAACGAGAAACTGGCAAAGTGGTTCAAAGATCATTACAGGGATGAATTTGGAGAAATGCCCCCCAAGCCATACATCGATACCCAATATGACGCGGTCGTACTCATGGCCCTGGCCATGGCAAAGGGAGGGGCTCCGACCCGAGAGAGCATCCATGGTAATTTGCGACGTGTGGCCAACCCTCCCGGGCAAAAAGTCGATGCCCGCAGTCTGGCTAAGGCCTTCCAACTCATTCAGCAAGGCAAAGAGATCAATTATGACGGGGTTTCCGGATCTTGTGACTTCGACAAGTTCGGCGATGTTCCCGGAAGTTTTGAAGTATGGAGGTTCGCCGGAGATAGTATAGAGACCGTCAGATATATAACCGTCAGCCAGTAGCAAATACTTAGGGGCTTAGGGCTCGCGCAAAAACAACTTCACATTCCGGCATCTGAGGCTCAAGCCTTGAAAGGCTGCTCCCGTAGTGCGGCTTTTCCTTTCCATCCCTGCCGATCTTGACCGGGGAACAGAAAGCATCATTGCTCGGTCCTGCCGGCGACAAATGTCTTTTCTTTTCCCAACAGACCCTGTGGCCGCAGGAGCAGAATAACTTCCAGGACGATGGCTATGGCGATCACCCGGATAGCTCCGGCCTTTACGGCATAATCCACAGGCACAAGATTTGTAATCATGTCGGTAAGTGACCAGAGCCCCCAGATTACCAAAGCACCTAGAAGCGCTCCCTTGTTGTTCCCACTGCCACCGGCAATCAGCATCACCCAAACCAGAAACGTACCGCTCAACGGCACAAAGACCTCGGGGCTGATGAATTGGATGAAGTGGGCATACAGGGAACCTGCCATCCCCATAATCATAGATCCCAGAACAAGGGCTTCCATTTTGAAGCGAACGACATTTTTGCCCATTGCTCGGGCCAACATTTCATCTTCACCAATGGCCTTCAACACCCGCCCCCAGGGCGACTTGACAGCCCTTTCCATGGCCAAAAATACACCAGACACAATGACGATCATCAATGCCAGGTAGGCCACATTGTAATGGGAGGAGATATACTCCTGGAACGGCCTGGGGATGCCGCTGATCCCACGGACCCCATGGGCCAACCATGCCTCGTTATTAAAAAACAGCCGAATCGTTTCCGCAATGCCGATAGTGGCTATGGCTAAGTAATCTTCCTTGAGCCTCAGGGTTGGAATACCCACGAGCAATGCAACAAACCCGGATAACAAAACCGCAACAAGCATGGCAAGAACAAAGGGCATCCCAAACCCGCCAAGTCGATCCGCCGTGGGGGAAGTGGTAAGGATAGCCGACGTGTAGGCGCCCACGGCAAAGAAACCGGCCACACCAATATTGAATAGCTTTGTGAACCCCCACTGGACGTTCAAGCCCAAGGACAGCAAGCCGTACACGGATGCGATAACCAAAAAAAACACCAGATATGAGATTGTCCCCCCTAAATCCATCTCTTGCTCCCCCCAAATATGCCCTGAGGCCTGACCAAGAGGACAACAATCATGATAATGAAGGCCACGGCCGGCTTGTAGGCAGTGGAAATACAGCCCGCGGAAACCTCCTGCGCAATGCCGATCACCAACCCACCCGCCATGGCGCCGTAGGGTTTGCCGATGCCGCCCAGGATAGCGGCCGCAAAAAGAGGCAAAAGCAATTCCCATCCCATGGAAGGACGAAGCCCGTTTTCCACACCCAGCATGGCCCCGCCACTTACGGCAAGGGCAATCCCCACCGCCCATGTCCACAGGACAACCCGGCGGGTATCGATGCCCACCACTTCAGCCAAATCCATGTTGTCGGAACATGCCCGCATAGCCTTGCCCATCTTTGTCTTCTTTAAGAACAGATGAACCATAAAAATCAACGTTGCCGCCGCCGCGATAATGAAAATCTCATAGGGCTTGAGCCTCACCCCCGGAAACACATGGACGGCAAATTGTATATCCCTCGTATAGTAATCAAGATCGGGGCCCCAGATGAGCAGGATGACATTTCGCAGGAACAGCGCCACCCCTACGGACGAGATGAGCAGGATAATCGGTCCGGCCCGGCGAAGGGACGTATAAAGGTATCGGTCGATCAAGATGGCCAGGGCAATGGATACCACAATGGCCAACAATACGGCTACCACGAAAGGCGCCTGCAAGCCCAGGAACAGCAAGACGAGATAAGCCCCGAGGCTCATGGTATCTCCGTGGGCGAAATTGCCAAACCTGAGAATACCGTAAATCAGGGTCAAGCCAATCGCACCAAGGGCGATGATGCAGCCGAAAACAACGCCGTTAGCCAATAATTGCAGCATTTCAGTAACTGTCTAAAGATTAGTTGCTTCCCAAGTAGAGCTTACCGATCTCAGCGTTTTCCAACAATCCTCTTCCCGTGTCCTCGGCGCAATTCTTGCCCATGGCCAGCACATAGCCACGGTCGGCCATTTCCAGGGCTTTTCTTGCATTTTGCTCCACGATGATGACGGCTACCCCGGCCCTCCTGATCTCCACAACCCTATCAAAGATCTCATCCCGAACCATGGGGGCAAGCCCCGCCGAAGGTTCGTCCAATAGCAGGAGCTTGGGGGCCAACATCAACGCTCTCCCCAGGGCCAACATCTGGCGTCCTCCCCCGGACAGTGTTCCAGATACATCCTTTCTCTTTTCCGCAATAAAGGGAAACAAATCGAAAACCTTCGTCATGGCCTCATCTATCCGCCCGGTACGCACGAAGGCCCCCATCTGCAGATTCTCTTCCACCGTCAGAGATGGAAAAATGTTTTTCTCCTGGGGAACATAACTCATGCCTAATCGGACCAATTGGCTTGGCCGAATGCCCGTTGTATCCCGCCCGTCGAATAAAACTTCACCCTTTTTCACAGGAACCAAACCAAATATGGACTTCATCAGTGTTGACTTGCCGGCTCCGTTTGGCCCAATGACGGATACGATTTCATCCTTTTCACACCGAATGGAGACACCGTTTAGTATCACGACCTCTCCATACCCACCCACCAGTGCATTTACTTCTAAGATAGCCATGTTTAAGTACCCAAATAAGCACTTAAAACGCGTTTATCTTGTCTGATCTCCGAGGCCGCCCCCTGTGCAAGGATGGAACCAGCATTCATGACGATGATGGGCTCACAAAGGTTCATAACCAAGTCCATATTATGTTCCACGATGAAAAAGGTCTTTCCCTTTTCGTGCAAGTATCGGATGTAACCGATAATCTTGTTCAGCAGCGTGGGATTAACCCCGGCGCCAGGTTCATCTAAGAGGATAACTTCCGGATCGGCCATCATTGTCCTGGCAATTTCCAATAACCGCTTCTGGCCCGTAGACAGATTCCCCGCATGTTCGTCTTTTAGGTGGTACAACTCTATAAACTCCAGTGTTTTCAGCGCCATGGACATGATGACCCCTTCCTGACGGGCCACACGCCAAGGCCGAAACCAGACATTCCATATCCACTCCCCGGCCTGATTGCCGGGAACCAGCATCAGGTTTTCCAGCACAGTCATCCGCTCAAGCTCACGGGAAATCTGGAAAGTGCGTATCAGGCCCTTGTGAAAGATTTGGTGGGGTTGAAGGTGATCAATACGTTTCCCACAAAGCAGGACTTTTCCCTCGTCGGCCCTGCAGAAACCGCTGATGAGATTAAACAGGGTGGTCTTCCCGGCCCCGTTTGGCCCGATCAGGGCGGTAATGGTGCCCTTATTGACCTCTAGGGAGCAGTCATTGACCGCCAGGAGTCGACCAAAAGACTTCGTAACGCCTTTCACATCCAACAACACGGCACTACCCACCATAACGCCTCGCTCGACCTGACGATCCAAAAGACAGGCGCTGCCCCCTTGTGTGAGCAAATCGTAACCTCTTTGATCCGCCTCAGGCCAGGAGTCTTCGAAATTTGCTAAGTCCACAGGCCGGAAATTGTGTGAGAAACAGCGAAATGAGGTTATGTAAAGCCCTTCTCGTAATATGATGTTGTTCGTAGCAAAAGGGCCCTCATTGCGCAACAGAAAACAACAACATGCTGTAACCAACGAGGCTGATGGATTCGTAAAAAGTCCACAAACAGACGACACAGTAAAAAGCTCCGGATGCAAGACGCGCAAGTCTTGAGGGGGCGGTTTTAAGGGCGATACATTCTATGCCTGAACACATCTGGACTCCCCTTGTAAACACTGTTAAAAGAACGCGTTCAAATAGTGCGTATTTCGGCTTGTAGAATGATTTTTCTGATTAACAAAGGTCCAAAAGCCATGGCTTGAGCAAATCTGTGTCGGGATTTGGAATGTATTTGCACGTTGCGTTACGATTGTCACTCGGGTATAATACAAAGGAACAAGTAATGATGGAATCGTAAAAAGTCAGATTTAGACGGTTTTGTAAAAAGTTCAAATTCAAGGCGTGCGTACTGTCCTCAAGCCACTCCAGTGGCGCAATTTTTGTAATCATGAGGCGTACTTATCGTACGTTGAATGATTGCGAAATGCAGCGCAACGTAGACACGCAGTGAAGCGTAGCGCTAACTTGGACTTTTTACGAGACCGTCAAGCAACGAAGATCAAAGATGACAAAAATGGGCTCTTATAAACATATGCTGTTTGTGGCACTTCGACAAGGTGGGGCGATTTTGGCCCTTGCTGTAGGCCTTGGCCTCCTGGTCAATCAAGTTCGGCCTGACGGGTTATCTCTTTCCGCTGGTTTGTCGACAGACTCTGCACAAACCTCAGAATCACAAGACGGTCTTACCATCTCTATTGAGGAGGCAAAGGCGTTGTTTCTCGCCCAAGCAGTCCTTTTTATTGATACACGATCTAGGGAGTCGTATAAAGAGGGGCACATACAAGGTGCCAAAAACCTGCTATACGGAGAATTCGACGGGATGTATAAAGAGGTCTTGAAAAATGTTGCTAACGACTGTCTTATCATCACCTATTGCAGTGGCGGCGGGTGTAATTCAAGCGAACATGTAGCCTTGGCTTTGTTAGACAAAGGCTATTCCAATATCTATGTATTGAACAACGGTTGGGCCCGGTGGCAAGAATACAATCTGCCGGTTGAAACAGGATCATCGTCGGGCAATCGGAATGACTAAGTTTATTATAAAGAAACGAACCTCAGTTATTGTACTTCGCCTCTTTCTTGGGGGAATCCTCGCTTGGGCAAGCATTCACAAGATTGTTGACCCCCTCGCCTTTGCCCGTGTGATCCAGGATTATAGACTGCTTCCCAGCCCCTTCATTAACCCCTGTGCTGTGATTCTGCCATACCTAGAGCTCCTCGCAGGTGTATGTCTTGTTTCTGGGTTATGGCTTCCCGGCGCTGTACTTTTGAGCAACCTGCTCTTCCTCGTATTTTTTGGCGCTTTGGGCTTTAACATGTTGCGGGGACTTAATGTTCAATGCGGTTGTTTTTCAAGCAATACCTTGGGAAATCCGGCGACTATATGGTATCTGATTCGCAATATAGGCTTGGTCTTTGTAGCTGGTTATCTGTTGATCAGAATTATCAAAGAGGCGTAGGAGATGATACGCGTAAAGTTTTTTACTGATACTTGGCACTTACCCCATATTTTTCCTTTATCGTGCTTCAATAGTGTGATACAAAATGAGGGATGAGGCAGTATCGTATTGATGAACTCAGACCTAAAGACTACGAGAACCTAAAGGCTCATTTAGATGAACACTATAGGCCTAGCCGGATGGAACAGCTTTACTGGGTTCCTCTACAAGAAAATCTTCTAAATGAAGTCCAGGCAGCCCACACTAAGTGCCAACCCTTCTGTTTTGCTGTTGAGCTGAAGCAGAACTCTATCACCTTCGAATTTTTGATCCGAACGAAAAACCGGATCAGGTGCGACTGTATCAGTTACGCAACTCCAGCACAAAGGGAAAGCATTATTTACTTTGCCGATAATTTGTTTGGGACACTTAAGATTCTAAGTTGACTCACCTGTGGTGGTTTTATAAAGAAACTTACCAGGCCCTGCCCATGAGGGACATTGCTTTTGCCATCAGATGACATACCACGTCATGCGAACCGTTATCGTTACAATGTGGGTAGTTTTAGCTACCATCCTCTGCGCTTCAGTTGTTATTGTCCTTTCACTGTTTGAGGAAGGAGACAACCTCTCTCATTCGGCAGGAAGGCTTTGGGCCAAATCCATACTCCTCGTCAGTGGAGTCAAGGTAACAGCAGAAGGTTTGTCTCATATTCAAAAGCACACTAGTTGCATATACATGGCAAACCACCAGAGTATGTTCGACATCTTAGCCCTTTTCGGATATCTTCCTGTACAGTTTCGGTGGCTGGCCAAAAAAGAGCTTTTCCGTATCCCCCTTTTTGGACACGCAATGGCACGGGTAGGTTATATCAGCATTGATCGTTCCAATCGTAGATCAGCCCATAAGAGTCTCATGGAAGCGGCACAAAAGATTGCCGGAGGGATTTCTGTAGTGATCTTTCCGGAAGGAAGTCGGAGTCAGGATGGCAAGCTCAAACCTTTCCAGCCGGGGGGCTTTCACCTTGCCATGCTTTCCGGCCGACCTATCGTGCCAATAACAATCTGTGGAACATACGATGTGATGCCTAAGGGGAACCTACATATAACGCCAGGAGATGTTGTCATCAGCATCAAACCTGCTATCAAGACAATAGACTACGGCAAGAAAGACAAGAAAAACATCATGGGCAAAGTCCATTCTATAATGAAACAAGATGTCGCGAGGATTAAAGCAAATTGGGCACTCATGTAAAGATTATCCCCCTTGGCGGATTAGGTGAGATCGGACTTAACATGATGGTGTTTGAATATGAAAATGCCATTATGATCGTCGATGCCGGTATCATGTTTCCAGAAGACTATATGCTGGGCATTGATATCGTAGTCCCGGATACCACGTATCTGAAGGATAAAATATCTATGATAAAGGGCATCGTCTTAACCCACGGCCACGAAGACCATATCGGCGCACTACCGTATGTACTCAGAGATATCGATGCCCCCCCTGCCCCTATCTATGGCACTCCATTCACACTGGCATTAGTGCAACATAAGTTACGTTCGCACAATATCAGCACAAGTATGCCTTTTATCGAAGTGGGCCCAAGACAAAAGCACACCATTGGCCCTTTTCAGGTCGAATTTATTCGCGTCAGCCACAGCGTTGTCGACGGAGTTGGTCTGGCCATTAATACACCTGTTGGTCTAATTGTGCATTCAGGCGACTTCAAGATCAACCAAGTGCCCGTTGAAGGAGAACTTACAGACATAAACAGATTCGCTGCATACGGGGATCGAGGCGTGCTAGCCCTTATGTCAGACTCTACGAATGTTGAGCGTGAGGGCTATACGCTTTCAGAAAAAGAAATTGGCAACAAGCTCCACGATATATTTGAAGACTGTCGTGGACGTATTATTGTGGCCTTGTTTTCATCCAATATTGGACGAATTCAGCAGATCGTCAAAGCCGCCCGATTGGAAGGCCGCAAAATTGCCTTTTGCGGGCGTAGCATGCATGCCAGCGTTGAGATCGCCAAGAGCTTGAAATACCTTAACATACCAGAGGATATGGAAATAGCTGCGGGGCAGATAAAAGAAACTCCGGACCGTGAGATTATTATTATCACGACAGGGAGCCAGGGAGAACCTATGTCGGTTCTACACCGAGTCGCCATGGGAACACATAAGCAAATTAAGATCAAGAAAGACGATACAGTCATCCTCTCGTCCAAATTTATCCCTGGCAACGAACGAGCCATTACCCATATCATAAACTGTCTTTACAAGAAAGGGGCTGGAGTGATTTACGAAAAGGTATCCGACATCCATGTCTCAGGGCATGCCTTCCAGGAAGAACTGAAACTGATGATGAATCTCACCAAGCCGAAGTACTTTATCCCAATCCATGGTGAATTTCGTCATCTCATCCGGCATACACACCTGGCAAGGGAGGTTGGCATACCCAAAGAACGCATTCTTCTTGCGGAAAACGGACAGGTGGTGATATTTGATGACACCGGTGGATACCTGAAAGGTTCTGTTCCCACAGGCCGCATACTAATAGATGGCAAGGGCATAGGAAATGTAGAAAGGAGTGTCCTTAAGGAACGTCGATATCTTTCGGAAGAAGGTCTTATTATCGCAACCCTCGTGCTTGACAGCAAGACCGGGAAGGTAATTCATGGCCCTACCGTTGAATCCCATGGTTTTGTTGTAGAAAGTCACAAAAGCAACTTATTTAAAAGTGCCAAGGAAATCATTATAGAAATCGTGGAATGCTATGAAACAGGTAAATCTGATCGAACGGATGTGATCCATACCAATATCAAAAAGGCCTTACGGAAGTATTTTTATTCTGCCATTCAAAGAAGGCCAGTGATCTTTCCTATTGTCTTGGAGGTGTAAGAAGACAGAATGCGAAAGGAAATCTTCGGAGTTATCCTCGTTTTTGTCCTAATCTTTGTAACTGTGAGTCTCCTTTCCTACCACCCCTCCGATCCATCCATAAACCATATCCAGGCATCCGGGCGGACAAACAATCTTTTCGGACCGGCTGGAGCTCACGTAGCCGGCTTCTTGGTCGCTGTGTTCGGCCTCGGCGCCCTTTTCATGCCTCTTATTCTTCTAGTTCTAACCATATATATCTTTAAAGCATACTCCAAGGGAACCTTCGTTGTCGCCTTCGTAGGCGGAATCTTATTAATGATAACAACAGGAGCGTTTCTCTCCCTTTATCAAACACACTATCTTGTCTTCGGAAAACGATTTTCCAGTGGTGGAATCGTTGGAATTCCAGTGGCTGGAATTGTCGTGAAATATGTCAATACAACAGGCGGCTTCATCTTTCTCGTTACTACATGGACCATCGCGTTCATCATGACTACCCGATTATCGCTTCTGGCAATCATTAAAGGGTTAACCGGGCTGTGCGGAAATGCGCTTCGTCGTACAAAAACTGTTTGGGCAATTTTTAGGCAACGGCGCAACAAGGCGAAGGCAAGAGCAATAAAAGAAAAGGAACTATCAACAAAACGCGATGCTCCTGTAAAGATTGTGCAACGATCACTCAAAAAGTTCAAGGAGGTACCCGCCCAAAGGCAGGAAGCCTTTGAATTCATGAACGATGATCATGGGTTTAGCCTTCCTTCCATAAATCTGCTTGATCCCTCAGAATCTGATAGCAATTTAATGAATCACGAAAGTCTTCAGATGCAATCAAGATTGCTGGAGAAAAAACTGAACGACTTTGATGTGTCTGGAAAGGTTGTGGCCGTAACTCCTGGACCTGTGATAACTATGTATGAGTACGAACCTGCACCTGGCGTCAAAATCAACAGGATTGTCAATCTTGCAAACGATCTTTCTCTTGCTCTTCGGGCCGCCAGCATCCGTATTGTGGCGCCTATTCCAGGCAAGGCAGTCATCGGTATAGAGGTGCCAAATGACCAGCGTGAAACCGTTAGATTTAGAGACGTAGTTGCCTCCGAAAAATTCCAACAATCCAAATCAAAACTCACCCTGGCCTTGGGAAAGGACATTATGGGCACCCCGTTTGTGGCTAACCTGGAAAAGATGCCTCACCTTTTGATCGCCGGTGCTACTGGAGCCGGCAAGAGTGTTGGCCTAAACAGCATGATTTGCAGTATTTTGTATAAGGCAACGCCCAAGGAAGTAAAACTACTGCTGGTTGATCCGAAAAGGATTGAACTGTCCGCCTATGACGGAATCCCTCATCTGATCGTACCTGTTGTCACAGACGCCAAAAAGGCAACTCAAGGCCTTCTCTGGGCAGTTCAAGAAATGGAACGTCGCTATACCCTCATGGCAGAAAAGAAGGTAAGAAACATATTCGAATACAACCAGAAGATTGCCAAAGAAGAAAAGGCTATCAGCAAGAGCACAAAATCAGAAAATTCCGAAGTCCCCGACAAAATTGACAGCCACGAGAGATTCCCGATCGTCTTGATCGTCATTGACGAACTCGCAGATCTTATGTTGGCAGCCTCGCGAGATGTGGAACTAGCCATTACACGCCTGGCTCAGATGGCTCGCGCCGCAGGCATACACCTTATCATTGCAACACAAAGACCATCCGTAGATGTCCTCACCGGTACTATCAAGGCAAACTTTCCAACCAGGATCTCGTTCCAGGTATCATCTCGCACGGATTCCAGAACAATCATTGACGCCAATGGCGCCGAAGACCTTTTGGGGAGCGGCGACATGCTTCTCCTGCCGCCAGGCACAGCCAAATTACAGCGAATACACGGCGCCTATGTTTCAGAAGCGGAAATCCACAGAGTCACTGACTTTCTAAAAAAACAACGTAAGCCTGTTTATCAGGAAGAAATCCTAAAAGCACGTTCCAAAGGAAGCCAAGATCTTGCAGAGGATGAATATGATGAGAAATACGATGAAGCAGTGGCTCTGGTTACGGAAACCAGGCAGGCTTCCATCTCTATGATTCAACGTCGCCTGAGGGTGGGATATAATAGAGCTGCACGCATGATCGAAACTATGGAACGGGAAGGCGTTGTTAGCGCCGGCGAAGGGAGCAAACCCAGAGAAGTACTTGTGAAGGGCTACACCGAATGAAAAATGACATAAAATGGATATACTCTTTGTTCGTTTCACATTGGTTGCTTTTGGCCTTGTGTCTTATGTGCCTTGGCCATTTTTTACACGGGCACAGTATTGCTTCAGACAGCCTTTCTGCCACTGAAATCTTAGAACGGATTAAGCACCGCTATGATGTAACCGATTTCGAGGCCGACTTCAACCAGCAGTCTCGCCTGAAAGCCATGGATATTGTGGACACTGCCCAGGGGCATGTCTCTTTCCGGCCACCTGCTATGATGCGCTGGCACTACAAAACACCGGAAAACTACATTCTTATCATAAATACGGAAAAGCTCTGGATCTACTGGCCTAAAGAAAACCAAGTTATGGTTGGAAAAGCACCCGATTATCTCGGCAACACAGGGCTGACCGAATTCTTTGCCGAACCGGCCAAACTTCTGAATAGTTTTCACATAGAACAGTCAAATGGAGAGTTTGCAAGAAAAGGGCTCCATGCCCTTAAACTTACACCCAAAAAAAAGGAGCCAAATCTTGACAAGGCCTTCCTTTTGGTCGCAGAAAAGACCTTTGATATTGTGGAATCAGTCACGTACAACAACTTTGGAGATGAAACAAGAATACTGTTTTCAGGCCTTAGATTTAACGTGGGACTAGACCCTTCTTTGTTCGATTTTAAGATACCTGAAAATGCAGATGTGCTTCAGCTACAAACAGAGGACCAACCATGAGTGACGTTACAGCCAAAAAGATCCGAATACTTTTAAGAGAGCGAAACGCTATTTTGCTGGCTCACAACTACCAACCACCAGAGATCCAAGACATTGCCGATCTTACAGGGGATTCTCTCGAATTAAGCATCAAGGCCGCCCAAACAGAGGCGGCAATAATCATCTTTTGCGGGGTCCTTTTTATGGCAGAAACAGCTTCTATCGTATCACCCGACAAGACAGTACTAATACCTCGCATAGATGCAGGCTGCCCTATGGCCGATATGATTACACCCGAATCTCTTAAAAACCGGCTTTCTGAACTTGGACAAATGCCAGTGGTTACCTATGTCAATTCGTCGGCTTCGGTGAAGGCATGTTCTACTATCTGCTGTACTTCCGCCAATGTTGCTGCTGTGGTAAATAGTTTGACTGAGAGCGAAATTCTCATGACACCAGACCGTAACCTGGCGCAATATGCTGCTTCAAAGACCAACAAGAAGATCCATTTCTGGAACGGATATTGCCCGATCCATAACGGATTGACTGAACAGCTTGTACTCGAGTCCAAAAAGGCACACCCAGATGCCCTCTTTATGGCACACCCAGAATGCCGGCCAGAGGTCTTGGCCCTGGCTGATGCCGTCTTGAGCACTTCCGGAATGATCAAATTTGCCAAGGATTCTGCCAACCGTTCATTTATTGTTGGAACCGAAGAGGGGTTGATCTATCCATTACAACAGGCAAACCCAAAGAAAGCATTCTACAAGGTCTCTGAGAGTATGAGATGTGAAAATATGAAAAAAACATCATTAAGCGATGTCCTGAAGGCCTTACAGACAACAACTCATGAAGTTAAAGTTCCGGAAGATATACGCAAATCTGCAGTTACAGCGGTTGAACGAATGTTGGGAATCACAGGAAAGTAAGAGAAAATCTCAACAGAATAAGGGGGTGTGGAACCACGCTTCTTAAGAGTCCATCAAAGTTTGCCGTCTAATATATATTCCTCGTAATCATCAGCCGACATGAGACTATCAAGTTCATCCGAACTCGACAGCTTTGCCCGAATGACCCATCCTTCCTTGTAGGGAGAGTAGTTTATGATGCCGGGATTATCTATGGCATCTTCGTTAACCTCCAACACATGGCCGGCAAGAGGGGCATATAGGTCAGTTATAATCCCCGAACACTCGATGCTTCCGAAAGGCTCATAGGGTATAATTTCGTCACCTTCATTGGGCAGTTCTACATAATTTAGATCTCCCAATTCCGACTGGGCATAATCGGTTATTCCAAGCGTTACCGTATGGTCCTCCTCACGACGGACCCATATGTGCTCTTCTGAATAGCAAAGCTCGTCGAGTATTAACAAAACGCTTTGAGCTTCCTCCTCTAATGTATTTAATCTCAGCAATCCCCGGCCAGGAAATTGCTGAAAAAACCGGAAATGGACTAAGGGCTCGTCACTCAATAACTATCACTTATTTCGTGATGAACCCTAACTCTTACCAAGCTCTTCAAGTGTTTTATCGGAAATATCAAAATTGGAATAGACCTTCTGGACATCGTCTGAATCCTCAAGCCCTTCCATTAGTCGAATCATCTGCTCTGCTTCTTTACCCTCCAGCTTAATTGTGCTCTGAGGGATCATCGTAATTTCGGAAAAGACATATTCCAAGGATTTTTCATCAAAGGCATTTTTCGCAGACTCGAAGTCACTCGGAGAAGTAATGACTTCAAAAGTCGTATCTTCTTCACGGACATCATCGGCTCCAGCCTCCAGCGCAACCTCCATAAGCGTTTCTTCATCCACACCATCATTTTCGAATACAAAGTAACCTTTCTTTTCAAACATCCAAGCTACACATCCTGCCTCGCCGAGATTCCCTCCCGATTTGCTAAAAGTATACCGAATATCAGCTACCGTACGGTTCTTGTTATCGGTCAAGGACTCGACGAGCACAGCAACTCCACTCGGACCATATCCCTCATAATAAACTTCTTCATAGGTGATACCATCCAACTCGCCGGCACCCTTCTTTATCGCTCGTTCAATGTTGTCCTTGGGCATGTTCTCTGCCTTTGCACCGGCAATAGCCGTACGGAGACGAGGGTTAGCATCCAGATCCCCACCGCCAAAACGTGCAGCGACAGTGATTTCTTTAATCAACTTGGTAAAGATCTTGCTTCGCTTGGCATCTGTCGCGCCCTTCTTGCGCTTTATCGTACTCCATTTAGAATGCCCGGACATAGTGCCTCCTTATTCATCGATAATAGCCTTTTTCTTGCCCAGTCCCACAACGTAGATCTCTTTACTCGCCTTCCTGGTACTATTCGGCCTCACATGCGCTACACGGGCAAAGAGATTCTTGATTTGTCCTGAGAAGTCCTTAAAATCGGAACCTTGAAAAATCTTACATACAAAAGCCCCGCCGGGCTTCAGCACGTACTGTGAAATTGACATGGCCGATCTGCAAAGCCTAAGAGATCTCTGTGCATCCACAAATTTTTGTCCAGTGCAAGAAGGCGCCATGTCACTCAAGACCACATCGAATGGCTTGTTCAGGAACTCTCCTGCGAACGTCTTCTTGTCCCAAGCAAGCACGTCATGATTCACAAAGTGGACATTAGAAGACAGTTCAATGAGAACCGTGGTCAGGTCAACCCCAAGGACAAAACCTTCAGGCCCAACCAGCTTTGAAGCAAAAAGGAGCCACGAACCGGGTGCACACCCTAAATCAAGGACTCGGGCGCCCTTTTTTATTATGCCGAATTTCTTTTGGATCTCTTCCAGTTTATAAACCGAGCGTGCGGGGAAACCTTCCCTGCGCGCTCGCATTGTGTAAGAATCATGCCACCTATGAGATTTCACCACAAAGGCTTTATAGCAATAAACAGATCTTTTTCAACCCATAAATCACATTAAAACAACAAATCAACCACCTCTGAAACAGCCTGGACTCCGATCAAGTCCATGCTGTTTCTTCTTTTTAGGTGCTTTAGGTTGCCACTGGGAAGTATACACCGTTCAAATCCCATCTTTGCCGCCTCACCGACTCGTGGCTCAACCCTATTAATCATTCTAATTTCCCCGGTTAAGCCGACCTCACCAAGAACCACCGTACGTTGTCTGATAGGCTTGTCAAAGAAACTCGAGGCAATAACCGACACAATTCCAAGGTCTATTGCAGGTTCATCTATTCTCACCCCTCCGGCTACATTTACAAAAATATCATCGCTTGTCAATTGCATGCCAAGTTTCTTTTCCATTACGGCTACCAAAAGCGAAACCCTGTTGTAATCTACTCCCAGAACAGTCCGTCGCGGTGTCCCAAATCCTGATCTTGTCACAAGGGCTTGGATCTCCAGCAATATCGGCCTAGAGCCCTCTATGCTTGCCGTAACCACCGAACCAGGCACAAGATTTTGACGTTCAGGTAAAAATACTGACGAAGGGTTGGAAACCTCACAAAGGCCAATGTCTTTCATTTCGAAAACGCCAATCTCATTCGTAGAGCCAAAACGATTTTTTACTGCCCGCAGTATCCGAAACACATTGTTCTGGCTCCCCTCGAAATAGAGTACCGTATCGACCATATGCTCCAATAGTCTAGGCCCGGCAATCGCTCCTTCTTTGGTTACATGTCCAACCAGAAAGATAGGCACGCCAATACGCTTTGCCAGGAACATGAGATGCAGCGTAGCCTGGCGAACTTGGCTGACACTTCCCGGAGCAGAGGTCAAATCAGGGGTAAAAAGAGTTTGGACAGAATCAACCACCATAACATCCGGGACCATTTCCTTCGCCATTGCAGCTATGGAGGCAAGGTTCGTTTCCGAAACAACCCATAGGCTCTGCGCCTTGGTATCAAGGCGCTCACTCCTTAGCTTGATTTGCTGCACTGATTCCTCGCCGGAAATGTAAAGTGTCTTACAATCACGAGCGGCAAGGGAAGAGAGCACTTGCAGCATGAGTGTAGATTTACCGATACCCGGATCTCCGCCTATCAAAATAAGAGATCCATGGACTATGCCGCCGCCAAGGACGCGGTCAAATTCCCGGATTCCTGTATTAATCCGCCTAGCCTGAGTGATTTCTACGGCATCGATTAAAACCGGCCTGGTGATCGGTCCGGAAGGAGACTTTTCAGAAAAAAGCCCTGGCCCAGGAGAATACGTTTCCTCTACCAGAGTGTTCCATTTGCCACAATCAGGGCATCTCCCCATCCACTTCGGCGTCTGATATCCGCAGTTTTGACACGAAAAAACCGCCCTGTTGGCCTTTTTCCCTGTCATAGATCATTTCTCCATAAACAATAACGGTGATCGACCTTGAGCGAACTATTAGAAGAAAATTACGTTATTGTCGTATAATCTCTTGAAAGTTAATGAAGTATTTCACGCCTGACCACACAGTTAGAAACATGGCCATCCAAAGAAATGGAACTCCAACGGCATGAAAATTGATATTGAAATAGGAATAGTGAATCAAAAGAGGTATAATGGCGGCAATCTGAAAACCTGTCTTATATTTACCCAACTGTTCAGCCCCCATAACCACCCCCTTTTCAGACAAGATGGCGCGTAGCCCCGTCACTGCAATCTCCCGCCCGATAATGACAAATACCATCCACGCCGGAACACGGCCATCAGGAATAAGCATGATCAAGGCAGAAGAGATCAAAAGCTTGTCGGCTAAAGGATCGAGAAATTTGCCGAGTGTGGATTCAAGCCCGTGGCGCCGTGCCAAAAGGCCGTCGAGCATATCAGTTATGGATGCGGCAGAAAAGATAATTGCAGACATAAAGGCACATACTTTATTGGAAAAGAAAAGGAGAAGTATGAGCACTGGGATGCTGGCAACCCTAAAGAGGGTTAGGTTGTTAGGAGAACTAAAGAATTTTTTCAATAACCTTTTGAGAGTCTTCATTACAACCTCAATCTGCATTAGGGTTCGTCATGAAAAAAGTGTCTCAAGATTGTGAAGGTTTTTGGGTTGTATTCAAGACGCTCGGACGGGAGCATACCGAGGTATGTGACCGGCCGAGCAACGCAGAAGACAGCCCAAAGGGCCAGCAAGATGTGACAGTTATTGAGTGACGAGCCCTTAGTAGCTATTGAAATATTCCGTCACCTTATGTACAAAACGCTCTGTTTCTTCAATACCAGGAACCTTCCTTAACGGACCAATCCTCTCGGGGCCCGCATTGTACGCAGCAAGGGCTAAAGGTATACTGCCGCGAAACCGAGTTAACAACCTTTTCAGGTAACGAACCCCGCCGAGGATATTTTCCCTAGGATCAAAGGAATCTGTAACCCCTAAATCCCTCGCGGTCCCCGGCATGATTTGCATCAACCCACGGGCGCCGGAATGCGAAACAGCATTAGGATCAAAATCCGACTCTGCCCTGATGACGGCTTTAACCAAGGAAAATGGCACATCATATTTGCGGGCAGCTTCTGCAATATACGAATCATAACGATTAGATGGTTGGGCCCAATCGGGAACAACCTCATGAATGTAGACCTCATACTTCTGGGAGGTGGGTACATTCGAGAAGTGGATAGTACCATTGCTATCCACGTAGCGGTAGATATCAGCCCGCATTGGTACAGGCACTAACAATACCAAGCACAGGAGCAGTACACACCACAGAGTTTTCCGCCCTATCACGAAGCCCTTTTTATCCGATCAAGATATTTGTCCCGACATTTTGTGCTACAGAAATAGACCTTTTTCCCGTCTATTATCTCTTTGAACCCGTTTTTTTTGGGAAAATATGTCTCGCACAGTGGGTCTTTAACCATGATATCATCGACCACGGCCAAATCTTCGTCTCTATCAGGCCCGGAAGATACCGGACCCGAAATTATCAATGCCTTAAATACCCGGTAACCCAGGTAGATTAAAAGGGCAAGTATTAGAATTCTCATTCCAGAAATGTAACCTTTTTTTCATTTTTTAGGTTAGACAACAACCAATGGACCGTTTGTCCAATTTCGGGATGCATTAGTTCAGGGGCTATATCGCAAAGTGGTTTTAATACAAACCGTCGTTCATGCAACCTTGGGTGCGGTATTTGCAATTCAGCTGTCTGCATGATGCGATCGCCAAAAAAAAGGATGTCCAGATCCAGAGCCCTGGGGCCGAACCTAGGACCTTCATGTCTCCGGCCCAACCTTTGCTCAATAGCTTGAAGTTGTTTGTGCAAGGCCTTTGGTTCAAGACCCGTACAGATTCGAATAACACCATTTACAAACCAGCCTTGATCCTCCAGCCCGACCGGTTCAGTCTCATAGAAGAAAGATTGCGCATCCAAAATGCAACTCTCACAGGCGCTTACAGCTTTAATTGCCTTACGACAGGTATCAATCTTTCTGCCGACATTTGATCCTATACCTATGTAGGCTATATGAAAGTTGTCATTCAACGCCGCTGCTGGAAAACCAAACCTAAAATTTAGTATTTCTAATCCTTTCCACCACCTCTTCCATCCGATCTTTTGCCACGGTAAGAGCCATACGGATATATCCCTCACCTGCACTGCCAAAGCCGTTACCTGGTGTAGTAACGATGCCGGCATCTGACAAGAGACGACTTGAAAATTCCGTTGAACTGTAACCTTTTGGCACATCCATCCAGATGTAAAAGGTTGCCCTCGGTTTTTCCACAGACAATCCCAGTGAACGCAGGCCTCCTACCAATATATCTCGGCGCTCCTGATAGATCCGGCGCATCTGTTCTACACAGGCTTGGTTCCCTTTCAGGGCTGCGACCCCGGCGATCTGTACCGCCTGGAATACGCCTGAATCAATATTGCTTTTGACCTGGCCCAAGGCATTGACAAGGTCCGCACAACCAACAGCAAAGCCAATGCGCCAGCCAGTCATATTGTAAGTCTTAGAAAGAGAATGAAATTCGATGCCGACACTTTTGGCGCCATCCACTTCAAGAAAACTCATCGGTTTAAAGCCATCGTACGACATCTCAGAATAGGCCGAATCGTGACACACAATAATGTCATGCTTATCTGCAAAGGCCACCACAGAGTCAAAAAACTCTTTTGTGGCCACGGCTGCAGTAGGATTGTTCGGATAATTAATAAACATCATCTTGGCCTTTTTGGTCACTTCGGAAGGAATCGACTCTAGGTCAGGCAAAAAGCTGTTCTCCTTTAAAAGATCCATAAAATATGGCTCCCCCCCGGCGAACTGGGTTCCAACATGATAGACAGGGTAACCGGGGCTGGCAACAAGGGCTATGTCGCCAGGGTTTATAAGGGCTAACGGGATATGGGCAATTCCTTCCTTAGATCCAATCAGGGTAACAACCTCGCTATCAACTTCCAAGGACACGTTAAATCTATCTCTATACCACTCTACCACTGCGGCATTGAAATCAACCATGCCGGAATAGGATGGGTACCGGTGGTTGGCAGGATCTTGGGCCGCACTTTTTAACGCCTCTATTATGTGCGGAGGCGTGGGAAGATCCGGATCGCCCACACCAAGATCGATAATGTCTACTCCCTTCGCACGAACCTCTTCTTTCTGACGATCCAGTTCCTTAAAAAGATAGGGTGGAAGGCGTTTCAGCCTTTCAGCTTTTTCGATCCTCAATCTCTCCTCCTTCTTGAAGACAGTTGCCTGTTACTCCTCAGCCGCCTCTTCCCACAAACTCCCTTCATAGATAACCTTTGTCTCTCCTTCCAAAAACACATTACGAAAGAGACTATTGTCCTTTTCAAAATGGATTTTCAGGACCTCATTTCCCCTTGTATGTAAAGTTACAGGGGAATCGGCCATACCTTTTACCGAGGCAATGAGAGCAGCTGCTACAGACCCTGTCCCACATGCGAGGGTCTCATCTTCAACACCCCGCTCATAGGTACGAATGGCAAAGGCATCATCATCTAACGGCTGAACAAAATTTACATTCGTACCTTCCGGAACATAATGTTTATGATGCCTTATCAGCCTGCCCGTTTCAAAAACCCGGGCTTCCTCGATGTCGTTTACCTGGATCACAACATGGGGAACCCCTATCGTAACGCTACTGACGATCAAGGCCTGCCCATCTACATCTAACGGATAATCAAGTTCCGCCGCAGATGGTTGAGGCATTTCCAATTTAACCCGCCTTCCCGTAACTTCGGCTCTAATGACCCCGGCTTTGGTTTCGAAGCTGAGTGCGGGGCCCGCGATGCCCTTTAGATAGGCAAGACGCGCCACACACCGCCCACCATTGCCGCACATCTCCACCTGTCCACCATCGGCATTAAAAAAACGCCACTTAAAATCAGCCCTATCGGAATCTTCAATAAGAATGAGTCCATCAGCACCTACCGAGCGGCGCCTACGGCAAATTAAAGCAACCCATTTACCAAGGTTTTCTTCATTAACAACTCTATTGCGATTATCCACCAGGATGAAATCGTTGCCGCTACCACTCATCTTGTAGAAAGAAATTTTCGACTGGGCCATATTTGACTACCTTAAAAATGGAGGGACAGACTCGCCAGAAATCAAGTCCTCATAGGTTTCGCGTTTTCTGACCACATGAAATTGATTCTTTTTGACCATCACTTCAGCCGCTCTAGGCCTGGAATTGTAATTGGAAGACATGACAAATCCATACGCGCCTGCACTCATAACTGCCAACAGATCCCCTGATTGGCAGCGGGCGATTTCGCGGTCCTTCGCCAGAAAGTCGCCGGACTCACAAATTGGACCTACCACATCTGCTTTTATAGTCTCTTTCCCATTTCTCACTACCGGTTCTATGGCATGATAGGCGCCATAGAGAGAGGGCCGTACAAGATCATTCATTGCCGCATCGACAATCACAAAGTCCTTGTTCCCTCCTTTTTTCGTATAAAGCACCTTGGTCACAAGTATCCCGGCATTGCCTGCGATAACACGTCCAGGCTCCAAAATCAGCATAACATGAGAATCACCCAAAGTGGCCAAAACCGCCTTCCCATATTCACTGGGATGGGGAGGTAATTCCTGGTTATAAGTAATACCAAGCCCCCCACCCAGATCAAGATAGGAAATGCAAATACCCAAGCCCTCCAAGGTAGCTATAAGTTCTTGGATGCGCCTTAAGGCATCTACAAAAGGTCCCACCTGTGTGATCTGTGAACCGATATGGCAACTAACCCCTTTAACTTCTACATGAACACAGGCATTGGCCACCTTGTAGGCTTCTACGACCACATCCTTATCTAACCCAAACTTGTTGTTTTTAAGACCTGTTGAGATGTATGGATGTGTCTTCGGATCTACATCCGGATTAACTCGAAGGGCTATTGGCGCCTTCTTGCTCAAACGAGCAGCACACCGATCTATCTGGTCCAACTCCTCAAAAGATTCTACGTTGAACATGAGAATGCCTGACTCAAGGGCATATTTGATCTCGTCTTCCCTCTTTCCTACTCCGGAAAACACAATCTTGTCTGCTGAAAAACCTGCCTTTAAACCACGGAAGAGTTCTCCGCCTGACACAATATCCAATCCACCACCAAGGGTTGCAAAAAGTTTCAACACTGCCAGATTTGAGTTAGACTTGGCAGAAAAGCAAACCAGATGTGGCAACTTTTCAAATGCCTTTTGAAAAGCCAAAAAATGCTGCCGGAGCGTAGCATTGCTATACAGATAAAAAGGGGTGCCAACCTCCCCGGCAATCTCTGCAATAGCAACGTCCTCGCAATACATTTTGTTGTTCTTGTAGTGAAAGTGATGCATGATAAATCTTTACTCTAATCCCGGCGACACTTTAACAATATTGGAATCATTGCTCACGCCACCGCTTTTATGATAGACTGTTACTTTGTAGGCATATTTATATCCAGGCTTAACCTTATCATAAAATGTAACAACATTTCCCTCTATCCGGGCCGGTTCTGAACTTTCCAGTTTGATTTCAGCCAACCCACTAAAAGGTATTGGACACCCGGAACACGTTTCTGTCGAATCGCCGGCCTCATGTCTAAACACCTTAAATTCCTCTATCCCATCAAAGACTCTTCCGTCTTTGGTGGGAACAGACCAACTCAACCGGACCTTCTCCCCGACAACCTCCGCCTTTAGATCCTTTATTGCAGGCGGTATAACCGTTTCAGGCGGCACAGGCGGTCCCTTCCTGCCGCATCCTCCATGAAAAAGCAAAAACGCCAAAAGCATTAAAACAACCCCGCCCGCCTGACACCGTTTTGCCATTTCTTGGGTTCTCATTTCTGATGGACTCGTAAAAAGTCCACAAACAGACGACATAGTAAAAAGCTCCAGATGCAAGGCGCACAAGTCTTGAGGAATGAGACGTACTTATCGTACGTCGCAATGACGAAAGATGAAGCGCAACGCCGCAGATGGACTTTTTGCAAAGTCGTCATTTCTGACCGGTTATTTCTCCAGCGATAACCTTCTTTGCCTTCTGAATGGCTTCCAGCACATTCTTTGTGGCTGTGCCACCTTTGGAAAGCCGCCTGTCGATCATTTGCCGTGGCGTCAAAAGCCCAAAGATATCTTCTGAAAAGAGTTGCGAAAATTTCTTCAGTTCAGTTAAAGACAGCTCGTTGATTTCCTTGTCTCGTTCTAAAGCATATCGAACCACTTCTCCGATACAACGGTGTGCCTGTCGGAAGGCCATGCCCTTGGTCACAAGATAGTCCGCCGCATCTGTAGCATTTAGAAACCCTCGAGCAACGGCCTTTTCTGCGACGGATCGATTTAGTTTAAGGTTCGGTATTAATCGTTCATACACCATGAGGCACCCCTTCACGGTGTCAACGGTATCAAAGAGAGGCTCCTTATCTTCTTGCATGTCACGATTATAGGTAAGAGGAAGTCCCTTCATTACGGTAAGCATGCCCATTAATGAGCCAAACACACGCCCTGTTTTTCCCCTAGCCAATTCAGCAACATCCGGATTTTTCTTCTGTGGCATTATACTACTCCCGGTGGCAAAGGCATCCGGTATATCTATAAAACCAAATTCGCTTGAGGACCAAAGAATCAACTCTTCTGAGAGACGGCTTAAATTGACCATAAAGATACTTGCAGCAGCCAGAAATTCCAAGATAAAGTCTCGGCTGCCTACGGCATCTAAGCTGTTTGCCGAAATCCTCGAAAAACCGAGTAGTTCGGCAGTATAGGCCATGTCAATGGGATACGTTGTGCCGGCCAGAGCAGCGCTTCCCAATGGCATTACGTCGACACGTTTTAGCGCCTCCTCAAATCTTGCCCTATCCCTTGAAAACATTTCATGATAAGCCATAAGGTGATGGGAAAAAAGGACCGGCTGAGCACGTCGAAGATGTGTGTATCCTGGAATGATGACATCAATGTTCTTATCCGCAAGGGTTACGATGCAATGCCGTAATGCCGTTAGTTTCTCAATGATAGTGCCTAACTCATCGCGCAGATACATCCGAACATCCAAAACCACTTGATCGTTTCTGCTTCTCGCCGTATGAAGCTTTTGTGCAGCTTCGCCGATTTCGTTTATAAGCGCCCCTTCGATGTTCATGTGGATGTCTTCAAGGGCATCGTCAAATCTAAAGTCGCCACGCTTTATATCCCGGGCAATCTTACCCAAACCCTCTACAATTGCCGATGATTCATCTCCGGAGATAATCGATTGTTTGGCAAGCATCCGGCAATGGGCGATACTACCTTCAATGTCATACAGATACAACCGCTTGTCATAAGCAATGGAAGAAGTGAAGGACTCCACACTCTCATCAGTCTTTTGTGTAAATCTCCCACCCCACGGTTTCTTGGACACAACACACCTCGTTCAGTGTTCTTTCATTAATGGACTCGTAAAAAGTCCCCAAACAGACGACACAGTAAAAAGCTCCAGATGCAAGGCGC
>CAYSBQ010000023.1:4630-24471 GCA_964429315.1 uncultured Desulfobacterales bacterium | reverse complement strand
GGGAGGATTCGAACCTCCGAATGCAGGAACCAAAATCCTGTGTCTTACCGCTTGACTACACCCCAACACCCATCAAGGCGCCAATAAATCCGCCAGATACACATCCCAGCGTTGCTGATGTCTCATTGCCGTATAGGCCAAAAAAGCTCGACTGTGACTTTGAAAGAGTCCGAAAACAGTCGGACCGCTTCCAGACATGAGAGCCCCATCGGCGCCCTGGTCAAGGAGGGCCTTTTTGATGGAGCATATCTCTGGAAACTTCTTGGCCGTTACTTGCTCTAAATCATTACATAAAAGACCTTTAAACCTGGGAAGGTCCTCCAAAAACCTTGAAACACTATAATTTCCTTCACAATTTGTCAATCCCAAATTTAGGTGTTCGTAAACCCATGCGGTAGATATGGAGAGTCTTGGATGTACCAAGACGGTCCAGAAAGGCAACATACCCTTAAAAGCCTCCAGGAATTGTCCAATCCCTGTTACAAATGCTGTGTGCTGGAGAATGAAAAAGGGTACATCCGCACCTATCTTAAGCCCCAAATCCATGAGTTCCTTATCAACAAAGGGAAAACCATGGTGTTGATTGAGGGCCATTAATACCGTGGCAGCATTACTGCTTCCACCGCCCAGGCCGGCTGCTACAGGTATATTCTTTTCAATAAAAATGTCCACCCCACCCCTTATTGGAAGAGTCTCAAGGAACAGGGTGGCAGCCTTGTGGGCCAAGTTTTCCTTTCCATCTGGAACATCGGGGTGATTACAACGGGCGGTGATTGATGTTCGGTTGAAGGACAGTATTACATTGTCACACAAATTTACCCGACATATAAGGGTTTGGAGATCATGGTAGCCATTCGTTCGTCTCCCAACTACTTTAAGGAAGAGATTAATCTTGGCAGGTGATGATACGGTAAGTGAATCCACCGCAACCTATTTTATGACCCTTAAGGCAACAAGGCCGGCCCTTCTCTTCACAAGTAGTGAGACGATTTCACCTTTCCTGACTTCTTCTAAGTATTTGCGATAATCCTGAACCGACTTGACCAGCTTGTGGCTTACTTCTAAGATCAGATCCCCTTCCTGAACCCCGGCTTTTGATGCCGGAGTGTCTCTGTCAACAGCAATAACCACAACACCTTGTGTCTCAGGGATATTCAGACGCCTGGCCAGATCCGGGGTCAAGGAGGATACAGCCATCCCCAGATCGGTCACTTCGCCGGAGTCATGCATTGCCATGGTTTCTTTGTCGTCTGTGCGTTTTACTATCTTGATGCGAAACGTCCGTTCCGCGCCATCCCTAAACACCTTGATTGTGACCTTTTCACCCACATGGGTTGCTGCGATAACCCGGGACAGGTCGCGGCCGCTTTCTATCTTATTTCCATCAACTTCAACAATAACATCTTTGGCCTTAATACCTGCCTTTTCAGCCGGATCTCCCTTGAACACTTCACCTACTATGGCCCCTTTGACGCCCTTGAGGCCATAGTAATCGGCAAGTTCCGGCGTTAGATCCTGAATGGTTACCCCGAGCCACCCCCTCGTTACGGATCCAGAGGTTTTGAGCTGCTCAATTATCCCTCGGACCATGTTGATCGGTATGGCAAAGCCGATCCCGACGTTGCCGCCGCTTCTGGAGACAATGGCCGTATTGATACCCACAACCTCACCATTCATATTTACGAGGGGACCTCCGCTGTTCCCTGGATTGATGGAGGCATCGGTCTGGATAAAATCGTCATATGGTCCGGAACCGATAACACGACCTTTGGCACTCACGATGCCTGCCGTGACCGTATGCTCCAACCCGAAGGGACTTCCGACAGCCAAAACCCACTCGCCAATTTTTAGATCATCGGAGTTACCCAGTTTTGCAACTCCGATGTCTTGCAGATTTTCGACCTTAAGCAGAGCAATGTCCGTCTTCGTGTCTTTTCCCACAATAGTGGCAGGATATTCCCTGTCGTTACTGAGCTTGACCTTGATCTTGTCGGCATTCTCGACCACATGATTATTGGTAACAATAAAACCTTTTTTGTCGATGATAAAACCTGAACCAAGACTGCGCTGTTTGAATTCTCGACCTGGCCTATTGCCAAAGAACCTTTCAAAAAAATCATGGAATTGGTCATTATCACCAAATGGACTTTGAAAATGTCGAAAGTTTGGTCCACCCGGATCCTTTATAACCTTTTCAGTACTGATATTGACAACGGCAGGATTTATCGCTTCCGCCACCCCAGCGAAGCTTTCCGGCACTATTACCCTTGGAGATGAACTAGAAGCACAAGAGTTTCCTGTAATAAAAAAACCAGTGGCCAGGAATACGCCAAGAAATATCGAGGCTAATGCCACAGTCACAATAGCTAAGCGAGGTTTACCTTTTCCGTCAAGTTTAATTGAACTCATCACTATTTCTCCTATTATGATTTTTCTTTTACATAACGCATCCTCAGATCATAGAGGACATTTGTCAACAACTGTGTCTCATCCTCCGTTAAGTTCCCCTCGGTCTTTTCTTTTAGCATTCCCAAGATGTCTATGGTATTTTTTGCCATGGGAAGGTTCTTTTGCTTCGTATGGGTTGAGGGATCTTCTATCTTCCCGAGATAGAGGAAAGCCGATGAGCTGAGAGAAAAAATAAAGGTAGAAAAATTTACCTCGGGGAATTGCACTTCCTCTCTGGAGGCAGCTTTTTCTTCGGCCTTTGCTGCGTCTTCTTTGACTTCTGATTCTTTCTGTTCTCGGTCTTCTTTAGGTGCTTCGGAGCTTGGTTTTTCAGCTTCCGAACCAAATGACCTCCTGTCCTTTATCTCAAATCCCTTGTTGTCTTCTGCCATATCAGCCTCCGTATCCGTCTTGTATTAATCCCTGCCCATTATGGGTTATATATGCCTTTCCACGAAGTACCTGTTGAGATGTCATGCGATGATGCAGTTACAATTCCAATGGCACGACTGACTTAACCAGAGGAAGGGCCTTGAGTTCCTTCAGGGCTTCAGGCGATACTGTGATATCGGTATCCAGGAAAATGATATTTCGTTCGCCATCTTTCTCCTGGCCAACGTACATACGGGAGATATTTATCTGGTGTTTGCCAAGCACTGTTCCGATACTGCCAATGGCTCCCGGTTTGTCAAAATTATAGATAAGGAGAAGGTGTCCTTCCGGAGCGACTTCAAGCCTGCAGTCGTTGATCCTGACAATGCGCGGTTCGTGTTTCCCGAATATCGTTCCGGAAATCGTGCTCGAACTTTCATGTTCCGCTATTGCTGCATCCAATGTAATAAGACAGTTATAATCTTCTATCTCGGCACTGCGAGACTCAACTACCTTTATTCCCCGTTCCCTGGCAATTACAGGCGCATTGATGAAGTTTACCTCGTCGTTCAAGAAGGGGGTAAGGATGCCCTTTATGGCGGCGGCCGTGACCGGTGCTAAGTCAAGACCGGAAAAATCTCCCGAATACATTATATTAAGTTCCTTAGGAGCTTTTTGAGTTAATTGGGCCTGTAGGCAACCCATACGCTCGGCCAAAGTCAAATAAGGCCGGAGTCTCGTCAAGGCCTCTCCAGTTACAGACGATACATTAACCGCATTTATTATTGTGCCGGTCTTAAGATAACGTATGATTTGTTCGGCAACAGCTACAGCGACGTTCGTTTGTGCCTCAGCTGTTGACGCCCCGAGGTGTGGCGTGCAAATCACATTTTCAAATTCAAGAAGAGCCGAGCGGCCTGGAGGCTCGGTCTCGAATACGTCAAGGGCTGCCCCCCCGACCTTCCCAGAGTTTAAGGCATCGACAAGGTCATTTTCGTTTACAATACCACCTCTGGCGCAGTGGACAATCATCACGCCCGGTTTCATCTTTTTAAAGACCTCTTTATTGATAAAATTGAGGGTCTCTTTCATCTTCGGCACATGAATGGTTATGTAATCGGATTGCCTACAAAACTCTTCCAGAGAAACCAGTTCAAACCCCTTTTGTTCTACCAGTTCTTTGTTTGCGTAGGGGTCGTGTACGATTACTCGCATCTTCAACCCGTAAGCGCGGTCAGCGACTATGCTCCCGATCCGGCCATAGCCAAGGACCCCAAGAGTCTTGCCAAAGATCTCTCTGCCTTGAAGCTTTTTCTTCTCCCACCTGCCTCTCTTGAGAGATGCGGTCCCTTGAGGAATATTGCGCGAAAGTGCGAGCAACATGGCAATGGTATGCTCGGCGGTAGTTATCACGTTGCCTTCCGGGGTATTCATGACTACCACCCCTTTTTTAGTGGCTGCCGGTATGTCGACATTGTCAAGCCCGATACCGGCTCTGCCTATTACCCTAAGTTGAGAGGCCGCCTCTAGGATTTCTTGGGTTACCTTCGTGGCGCTTCTAATGACCAGGGCATCGTAGTTGCCGATGATTGATTTTAATTCTTCCGGGGAAAGACCGGTATTTACGTCTACATCGATACCTTCTGCTTCTTCAAATATTTTAATGCCGATATCGGCTAGTTTATCACTTACCAAGACTTTCAATTTCAGCTCTCCTTTCAAAAAAAGCCGCCACGCGAATTGTTATCGAGAACCTCCGAGCAACCATCTAAAGAACCTCCTTTTAATTCCAAAGCACACCTGTTGTCAAGACCTTGATTAAACAGACCTTGATTACTCGGCTTGCCTTTTCCCTTGACACCTGTAATCTTTTCTTTGTAGCGTCCAGCAGAACACTAGGAGGTCAAAATGAGCAAAAGGATTTGTAATTTCAATGCAGGACCGGCAGCACTTCCCTTGCCGGTTTTAGAAGAGATCCAAGCAGAGCTTTTGGATTTCAAGGGCTCGGGGATGTCTATTGCAGAAGTAAGCCATCGGTCAAAATGGTTTGATGATGTTATTGAGGATGCCATTGTTCGAGTAAAAAGACTTCTGAGACTGGATGATCGTTTCTATGTTCTATTCTTGCAGGGTGGGGCAAGTATGCAGTTTTGCATGATTCCTATGAACTTGTTGCCCGAAGGCCGGTCGGCTGACTATGTCAACACCGGCACATGGTCTGCCAAGGCAATCAAAGAAGCCAAGATCCAAGGGAAATCAGTCAATGTTATTGCCTCTTCCGAGGACAAGAACTTCTCATATATCCCAAAGGATATTTCCTTTAGCCAAGATGCTGCATATATTCATATTACGTCCAACAATACGATCAAGGGCACGCAGTGGATGTACTTTCCTCAAACTGGAAAGGTCCCGCTGATCAGTGATATGTCTTCTGATATCATGAGCAGGATCTTTGATCCGTCTTCATTTGGTCTGATCTACGCAGGAGCGCAAAAGAACCTTGGGCCGGCCGGGGCAACGCTGGTTGTCATACGAAAAGATATGTTGGAACGTGTGCCTAAAGACGTTCCAACCATGCTAAAGTATACGACCTTTGCCGAGAAAAACTCTATGTTCAACACCCCGCCTTGTTTTGTAATTTACACTATTGGGCTGGTGTTAAAGTGGCTGGAAGAGACAATGGGCGGACTTGAAAAGATGGAAGCACTGAATCGCGAGAAGGCAAATCTTCTCTACGAGATCATTGACAAGGTGGGCTTCTATAGCGGTACTGCCGAAGAAGGGAGCCGGTCCGTCATGAATGTAACCTTCAGGCTTCCCGATGAACACCTCGAAAAGGAGTTTGTCCAACAGGCCTTGCAAAACGGTATGGAAGGACTCAAGGGACACCGTTCGGTAGGCGGGTGTCGGGCTTCTATCTACAATTCAACGCCTATAGAGGCAGTAAAGGTGCTGGTGGATTTTATGAAAGATTTTGCCAAGAAGTATGGCTAAGGTCTTTTGTGTGGGACAAAGAAAGATCATAACAAGGAATCACCTCACTAAAAACCCTTATCCCGCCGAGCAGTTGGGATAAGGGTTTTTTTGATTCTCGTCTCGGGTTTAGGTTTCTTACGAAACAAGTGTCTTGAGATTGTGAAGGATTTTGGTGCGACAGTTATTGAGCGACGAGCCCTTATATCATTTTTTATTGTCTGGGCTTTAGGGGAGTCACTGTTGCCTTTGTCCCGGATCCTTCCAGAATCTTTTTGACTATTTCATTGTAGGCCTTAGTTGCCTCTGAGTCAGGATATGTTTCCAGATACGACTGTCCTGCGTCAGCCGATTTTACCATATTGGGATCGAAGGGGATTTGTCCCAGTAAGGCGACATCCATGGCTATGGCAGTCTTAAGCCCACCCCCAGCGCCAAAGAGATCCGTTGGTTTCCCGCAATGAGGACAAACAAAACCGCTCATATTCTCTATTAAGCCGAATATGGGCATATTGACGGTTCGGCAGAAGCTGATCGATTTCCTGATGTCAGCCAGAGAAATCTCCTGTGGCGTGGTTACAATAAGGGCCTTTGCACCCGGTATTGTTTGGGCTACGGAAAGCGGTTCATCTCCTGTGCCGGGAGGAGAATCAATGACCAGATAATCGAGTTGTCCCCAGTGGACATCAGAAATAAACTGTCGAATGACTTGCATCTTCAACGGACCTCGCCAGATAACAGCCTGGTCTGTGTCCTGTGCCAGGGATTCAATGGAGACTACCTTTAGGTTATCCGAGTATGCCTTGGGAATCATCCGATTGTCTGGACTGATATCAAGAAGGCCTTTAAGGCCGAGCATTCTGGGGATATCAGGACCGTGAAGGTCCACATCCATCAAGCCGACCTTGGCCCCCGTTCTGGAAAGTGCGATAGCCAAGTTTGTGGAAACACTGCTCTTGCCGACACCGCCCTTGCCGCTCATAACCAGCAGTTTGTTCTTGATCAATCCCAGGGCTTCTTGAATTGCCTGGTCTTGTGCCCCCATGTCTTGGTTCTGTTGGGAACTACAACTGTTCCCGGGGCCACCAGAGCTACATGCCTTCGATTTACTCATAAGAAAACCTCCTAGTTGTAATTTGTTTCGGTGTCATTCTACCCTTCTGGGTTTGTAATAGACTGTGGTTCCATCAATTGACGTGTCGATGGTATGATTTTCAACCAATGGTTCAATATACCTTAAGAGTCTTGCTTTGCCAACATTCAATGCGAAAGAGATATCGCCAAGAGTGCAGGGACGTCTTGCGAGTAGGTTGAGCAGGTCTCTCTCCGTGCCGGTGTGCTTGTTGTGCTCACTCGTTCCGCTAAAAGGCGCAACTACCTCGGCCTTTTGACCAAGGGTAGCGCAAAAATCGGTTAGAGTCTTATCAGGCGCACGACTCGCAAATGATTCTGCCGTGGGGCGGACTGCTGTATTGATATGGACTTTCTCGGGATTGATTTTTGTGATCCATTTCTTAAACTCCAACGCATCGTTTGTCCCGGCGTTAAGTCCATCCAGGACGAAGATTTCAAGCCATATCTCACCCTTGTATTCTTGCCTGAAGGTAATCAGCCCTTCTGCCATTGCTTCAAAGCTGATCTCAGGATGTGGACGGTTAATCCTTTCAAATCCTTTTTGGTTATAGGCATCTAAGGAGGGAAGCACCACATCGGCTTGAATAATCGATTGCCGAACGTCGCTGTTTGCCAAAAGAGAACTGTTAGTCAAGACGGCTACAGGGATTTTGGTACACTTTTTTAAACCGGTGATCACTGAACCCGTTTCACTATTTAGCGTTGGTTCTCCCGATCCTCCCAGTGTGATATAGTCTGCCTCTATTCCCCCTTCAAGCTTTTGGTACAGCTGGTCGAGAATATCTCCGGCAGGCACATACGGTTTTCGCTCTATCGTTTTTTTCTCGGTTCGTCCCAGCTGGCAATAGATGCAGTCATAAGAGCATACCCTGTCGAGCACCATGTCAACGCCCAAGGAACGCCCCAGCCTCCGCGAAGGCACAGGACCGTAAATAAGTTCATTTTTCATGGCCTTAGGTTTCAAGATAACCTTCAAGCTGATGCCAAAGTTTGCTGATGGCATCAGATGTCTTGTCCTGTGCAAATTCCACGATACTCTTGCCGGCTACCATGGCATGTGTGACTGCCTGACTATATGGGATATGACCCAGCAATTCGATTTTACTCTTTACGCAATAGGCTGCAATCTTATCCGACACCTCCTCGTTGAGATCAAATTTGTTAATGCATGCCAGTGTCGGTATCTTAAAGTGGGCTGTCAATCCACCAATACGTTCAAGGTCGTGCAGACCGGATAAAGTAGGTTCAGTTACAACTAAGACCACGTTCGTGCCGGTGATCGAGGCAATTACCGGACATCCTATGCCGGGAGGGCCATCCACGATAATAGTATCCAGCCCTTGCCCTTTAGCGAGTTCTTTAGCCTGATTTCTTACAAGGCTGACCAAAAGGCCTGAACTTTCTTCTGCTATGCCGAGCTTTGCATGGACCATTGGGCCGAAGCGGGTTTCGGAAATATACCACTTGCCGCAGACACTTTGAGGAAAGTCAATGGCATTCGCCGGGCAGAAATAGACACAAACACCGCATCCTTCGCAATCTATCTTATCTACTACAAAGCCTGGACGAATCGCGTTAAACTGACAACGGTCCAGACATTCGCCGCATTCAGTGCATCTATCCGGATCTATTTGGGCTATGCGACCCCCCTTGAAATCATCTTCGTGTTTGACTTCAGGATCAAGGATTAGATGCAAATCCGCTGCGTCCACATCACAGTCAGCCAAGACCTTGTTTTCAGCAAGGGCTGCAAATGAGGCCACCAAACTGGTTTTCCCTGTCCCCCCCTTGCCGCTTATTACTGTTAATTCTTTCATTTAAGTAATTGCCTTATCTTATTATAGAGGTTTTGAAACTCCTCTCTCATCTCTGGAAAGGCATCTACCATCATAATGCCCCGAGAATATGCCTCGGCGATCTTGCGGTCATCTGGAATTTCCATCAAGACGGGAATACCTTCCTCCTTGGCGTAGCTGGAAACGCCGTCGTCTCCGGCATCGGAGCGATTTATGACGATGCCCATAGGGATTTCCAGGATGTGAACAGCGCCGACAGCCAGCTTCAAGTCGTTTAATCCGAAGGGGGTCGGTTCGGTAACCAGGAGAACAAAATCCGAGCCTTTGAGTGTTGTAATGACCGGACAAGAAGTCCCGGGTGGAGCATCTATTATAACGGTTTTGTTGGGATCAGCGTGCTTCTTTACGGCTCTAATAAGGGGTGGAGACATTGCCTCTGTTATCCGCAAGCGACCGTGGATAAAATCCAGTGAACCGGCCACTCCCTTTTCCAACACACCCAATTCCCGCTCCCCTTCGGATATAGCTTCTTTTGGGCATACCATCATGCATCCCTTGCAACTGTGGCAAAGCTCGGGAAAGGTCAGTACATATTCCGCCAGAACTGTTATAGCGCTGAATTGGCAAATCTCACCGCACTTGCCGCAAGAGTCGCACTTGTCCAAATCTACTTCCGGAACGGGGGTGGTTATCTTTTCGCTATGGGTTATCTCAGGTTTTATAAAAAGATGGGCGTTGGGCTGTTCTACGTCACAATCCAACAACTGCACATTGTCACTTAAGGACACTGCTAGGTTGGTGGCAACGGTTGTTTTGCCCGTCCCCCCTTTTCCGCTGGCAATAGTGATGATCATGCCTTTACTCTCGCGTCATGGTAGTTCCACATTCGGGACATTTTTGTTCAAAGCAAGGGCTTCCTGCCTTATGGGAACTCTTTGTCCCGCAACTCGGGCAAATGCAGTTTCCGCCGGCGCCTCTGCCCTGGTTACTCGTTACTCCTCCTTTTCTCCCTGTCCTTGGACCTTCTCCTCTTGGTCCTGTTCCATCTCCCTGTGGCATTTCCGGCCTCCTTTTGTGTTTGAAAAAATTATCGGATTAAAAAAGACCTAACCAGCCGTCCCTATTCGGTGAAAATCGTTGCTTCCACATGATGGGCACAATGCAGGTGGGCCTGTGGCAGGCAGTTCCTTCCAACTATGTTGACATTTATCGCACAAAAAGTGGCGATTCTGCCTTGAATCTGCCTGCTTGTAATGCCCTCCTTTTACATTAATTGCCTTTCCGTTGATAAGAGCGTCTGCTACAATCTTTCGGGCCTTTTCCACAATACGTCCGAAGGTTGCCCTCGAAACCCCCATCTTTTCTCCTGCCTTTTCGTGAGACAGGTTGTGCAGATCGGCAAGCCTTAAGGCCTCAAGTTCATCTATCGTCAATTGGATTTCCTGCAAATCGACCATAGGAATCCCTCGAGGTTTGAAATAACTGGCCTGCGTATCAATACCTACCATTCGCTCTTTTCGAGGGCGAACCATATCATCACCGTTATGGGCATATGCTAATAACTAACAATAGGTATCCTTCGTTACATTGTCAAGCCGTTTTTCGTATCGGGTGGTTGGTCAAAAGGACTTGCCTTAAACGATTCTTTTGGTTATTATAATGCCATTCATTCTAAAGGAAGGATATTGGTTTCTCACATCAAAATGAAGGATTCTAACTCCAAACAAGGCCCAAAGAAGTCATTAACTCCGGAGGCTACAGGATTAATGGCGCTTTCAGGTAAGGAAGCGCTTGATGTGATCCTTGATTCGTTAACCCCGGCTCACCTTATCCAGTCGCTGGCCGAAGAGGATCTATATTGGCTTGTTCAAGACATTGGTCCGGAAGATGCCCTTTTTATTTTATCCTGCGCCACTAACGAACAATGGCAATATCTGCTGGACTTGGAACTGTGGCATAAGGATCGGCTGGAGGGTAACTCTATAAACAGATGGATGCGGCTCTTGTTAAAGGCAGACCCGGAAAGATTTTTGATATGGGGTTTAAAAGAGCATTTCAAACTTATTGAATTCCATCTTTTTAAAAACATCGATGTAAAAATAATAGAAGAAGATGAATCACCCTCCGATTTTGGTGATGATTACTTCTCCCTTGATGGTGTGTTTTATATATGTATCCGCGAGGAAAGATATTTTCAAACCATAAAAGAGTTCCTTGAACGACTTGCCGGGCATGATTTGGACAAATTTCATCAGATTCTAATCGAGATGTCTACAGTCCTGCCGGCCGAGACAGAAGAAGATATATACAGGCTCCGAAACGTGCGATTGGCAGAAAAGGGGTTCTTACCTTTTGAAGAGGCTATGGGGATTTATCAACACTTGAGTGCGGAGAAGCTTCTAGAAACAGAGCCCGGTATCCAAACAGCCTCACGCGAACCACATATCGATCAGCTTATACCTGTTTCTATGTCATTGCTTATTGAAGATCAAAGCCTTTTTCACAAAGGCTTAGCAAGTATGGAAGATAACTATACCGCAGAACGGCTTCAGAGAGAGTTTGCAGCTATGTGCAATCAAATCATTTCTGCAGACAACCTTAAAGCAAGAGAAAAAGGAGATCTTGTCTCTGTTGTCAGAAAAGCCTGTGGTTATTTGGATATTGGGTTGGGAAGAATCACTCACGGTGAGATGCACAGGATAGTATCGTTTCTTGACAAGTTTCCACTTAATCAGATCTTCCGCGTTGGTTATGGTGCTGCCCTAGAGCTGAAATGGAAGGCGGAAAGATGGATTAAGAATAGTTGGTTTGTCCTGCAAGGGCTTGATACGCAATTCTGGGAGGACAAATGGGGTGGGATGTTGGATGGTTTGCTTATGAAACGGCCTCTCTTTTACACAAATTTTTCAGATGCCGGCAAGCCATACAGTGAGTTTAAAAACTTAAAAGAAATCACACATTGCGGCAAGGGCCTTGATCAGGTCATTGCCTTTGATCAACTCTTGTCTCTAGTATTTGCTCGCGTGAGCTTTATATATCCCACAGCGGCTTATCATGCCGTAAATTATAAGAATCTTCTGCTTACCTGTTGGTCGGTTCATTATCTGGGCCTGGAGAAGAACTCAGGTCTATTGGCCATGGATCAACTCAGAGTCTTTTTTGAACATTTGTGGACATCATGTGAAAAACCATTTCGGGTGAAAAAGGAGATGAAAGGCTCTTGCCTGGATTGGCTTGTCGCACGTTCAGGGCTTACGAGCAGTGGAGTGCAAGACCTTGTGGGCGCCATCCTTGATGCCATATTTAAAGAGCTTGAAAAGGAGTATGGATCAGTATCCGTTGATAACCTCGATCCGAGATACATAAGGCACTTTCTGGTTGCTCCGTAGTTCCAAGAGGTGGTGAATATTTTGATTACAAAAGCACAAAAGGCTAATCGCTATGCGATTAGCCTAAAGCAGGAGGAAAGCGAATGAAGAAATTTCTTCACCACGCTTTTGTCTCTTTAGCAGAGCAACAATGGTGCCAAGATCTCATGCTCGAGATAAGATTTCATCGTGAACAACAATTTGGGCAAAGAATGAATGCCTAAGATTCCAATTTCTTTGTCAATAAGCCCAACCTGCTTTTTTCGGCGTTGCGGAAAAATCGAACCAATATCCACTCTACGAGGTATAATCCTGACACTGTAATAAGCCCTAGTTTGTACAAATATTTGTACGTCCCAAGGAAGAATAGTCTTCAAATGCTTGATTTATAGTCTAATTATAGCGAGCGCCAACTTTTTGAACATATCACAAGAGATTGTGTTTTTTGAGACGATAGTGCAGATTGTTTCGTGGTATGCCAAGAAGGTTTGCTGCCTGGGACTTTACATTATTGGACAGGGCAAGCGCCTTTTCGATGAGTCTCTTTTCTACAGCATCGAGGGCCTTAGGAAGGTTGGATAGCTTGTTCCAATTTAGCGGCATTTCTAGATCTGCAAATCCCATGAGATCTTTGGGAAGATCTTCTAATTTTATTTCATCTCCTTTGCTCAAAAGTACTGCCCTTTCAATAGCGTGCTCGAGTTCTCTCACATTTCCCGGCCAGCGATGATTGCATAAAAAACCCATGGCCTCGGCAGAGACGGTCATATTCCCTCTACCAGCTTCCTGGACAAACTTTTTGACAAAATGCATTGCTAACAGAGGGATGTCTTCAGGGCGTTGTCTTAAAGGCGGCAAGTCAATGTTTACTACATTGAGACGGAAATAAAGGTCTTCCCGAAAGCGGTTCTGTTTCACTTCAGACCTCAGATCCTTGTTGGTGGCCGCTATTAGGCGTACATCAACCCCTATCGTTCTCGTACCGCCAACTCTCTCGAAATTCATTTCTTCGAGAACCCGAAGGAGTTTTACTTGCAAGGAGGATGGTATTTCACCAATCTCGTCCAAGAATAAAGTCCCTCCATCGGCAATTTCAAAGCGCCCCTTTTTCATGGCGGCAGCGCCAGTGAAGGCGCCCTTTTCATGCCCAAAGAGTTCACTTTCAAGTAAGGTTTCAGCAAGGGCCGCACAACTAACGGCTACAAAGGGCTTGTTCCGTCGAGAACTGTTGAAATGAATCGCTTTGGCAGCTAATTCCTTGCCGGTTCCGCTTTTGCCTGTAATTAGTACCGTAGTCTTGGTGTGGGCGACTTTTTGAATCATATCGAACACAACTTGCATGGGCTTGCTTTTGCCAATGATATTATCAAAGCGATACATGTTTTCCAGTTCATGGATAAGTCTTTGGTTTTCCTTCAACACCTTATAAGTGTGAATCGCTTTGCCTACCAACTGTCTTAGGGTTTCGTTTTGAAAAGGTTTTAAGATAAAGTTAAATGCTCCAAATTGCATAGCCTCAACGGCTTTTTCCACCGTTCCGTAAGCCGTCATCATAACCACAGGCAAGTCTGGAAATCGTTCCTTAATACGTCCAAGGAGTTCAATTCCGTCCATGGGAGACATCTTCATATCCGTAAGGACAAGGTCCAAATCTGTAGACTCAATGATTTCAAGGGCCTGCTCGGCATTGTCGGCAGTAATGGTTTCATATCCTTCCTGCGTCAAAAAAGCACTCAATACGACAAGGTAATTTTTTTCGTCATCTACGACGAGAACTGTATCCATTGTACTTTCCCTTTACTTGCGTTTGACACCGTCGATGGGCAAGGTAATAGTAACTTGCGCTCCCTTCTCCGCGCCATTTTCGACATTAACAGTACCTCCAAGGCCTTCAACTATTTTCTTTACTATAGGCAGACCAAGCCCACTGCCTTTATCCTTTGTGGTAAAGAATGGGGCCCAGATCTTTGACAGAGTTGGTTCAGAAATCCCCACACCTTCATCGATAAAAACAGTTGTAAGGCTGTTTTTACGGTTAGATATTTTAATGAATATATTCCCTCCTTCAGGCATGGCTTGCATGGCATTGATCAGAACATTCAAGAAGGCCTGGTACAATAACCCGGAATCTGCTTGAATTTCAGGGATGTGTGTTGGGAAGGTCTTGTGGATTTGATATCCTTTATTGTTAATCTCCGGGGCGAGGAGCTTCAGATTATTGTCCAAGATCTCGTCTACTTTGCATGGCATGAGATTCGGTGTTGGAGGCCGTGCAAAGTCAAGAAAATCAGTGACAATATTGTTTAGGCGATTTGCCTCTTGAACAATTACATCCGCCAGTTTGTCTTGGGCGCCTGTGCTGGTCAGGTTCCCTCTAAGTAATTCAGCTGTACTGCTGATAATTCCCAGGGGGTTGCGTATCTCATGCGACACAGCCGCCACCATCTCGCCAAGGCTTGCAAGGCGTTGAGCTTGATTCAGCTTTTCCTTTAACAAGAGTTGTTCGGCGGTCCGTTTCTGAATGATTCTCTCGCCTTTTTTTACAATATAACGAAGGACAATAAGTAAAAGCCCCATAATCAATACAGATGTAAACATAATCCTATACTTGAAGTGGGCAATAGTCTGATAATCTTCAGAGAGATCTTGAACAATCTCGAAAACACCAAGAATAGGCCCTTCTAAATTTGACAGTGGTTTTTCCGCCCTCAAAGGCACATAGGTTCGCAACTCACTTTCCTTTGGGGCCCCCGTAAACATAGACCAATACCCCTCTCTTCTTATAAGCCTCGAACTTGATTTGCCATTCAAGGCTTGCTGATAATCTATACCCCCTCTACCTTCTTGCCCTAATAAGTTTTTGTCAAAGCTATAAAATATTACGTTGTTCTTTCGATCATAGATATTTACCATTCCTACATTGAAGCTATGCAGAGTACTTCTCACAACCTTGTCCAAGCGCTTAAATAGGGTCTTGTTCTGCAATTGAATCACCTGGCCGAACTTGAGAGCTGCGGGAACAATAAATTGGAGGAAGACCTGATGATTGAGATTCCCTGCCATTAACAGGGCATAATCCCCGCTTTTTTTTATGAGCACTCTTTCTGCTCTTTGGGCAATGACTGTGGACAGGATTAAGGCGCCGGCGAGGATAACGACAAGGCTGGAAAAAGTAAAATACTTGACGAGCTTAAAGGGTTTTATACGTTCTATATCTTTTGGATTCATTTAGGTATAGGCGCACCGGAAAGAAGGGTTTTTAGATCTTGATCAGAAAAATGCAACCCTACACCTATAAAAACCGACTTATCGCCTTCATCACTAATGAAATCGTCAAATCCGCCTGTTACATACAAGTAGTGAAAGGGCGTAAAATCCGCCTTAAATTTCAAGTGTGGATTTTCATCCGGATCGAAATCAAAGGCCTCCAGGGATAGAACAAGGTGGTCATCATACATGTAGTAATCGGCAGCTACGCCGCCGGTTGATTCAAAAACCCCGCCCCGCAACCCCAGATCAAAATAACGTTTGGCTATTTGAGCAGAAAATTTAAGTTTATTCTTGTCGATTGTTTCAGTGGTCTGAGTCGTAGATATCCCTCCTATCGTCGTGGTGGTAACAGTCTCTTCCTTTTTCCCTGCCGGATCATCTACTATTTGCAAAAGATAATACTTGTCCTCTTTGGGCTGAATACGAAGTGACAGATATGACTTTATATCATCACTATTGAACAAATATTCCCCCCTGTAATTCAGATAGGTCTGAAAGCTTGCGTCTTTCTCGAGAAAGTTATTGACATTGTTTAGCGTTTCGTTGACATTATTTACGGTTTCTTCATCGTTAATAAGTTTACCAATGGTTCCCTCCCCACGGTTGATCTTCTCGCTAATTTCTTTGAGGGCAACTAACGTTTGGTTCATGCTCTCAACGGTTTCTTCATCGTTGATAAGTTTACCAATGGTTCCCTCCCCACGGTTGATCTTTTCGGTAATCTGGTTGAAGGCTGTAATAGTCGTTCGCAGTTGATGAGAGGCTTGCCTGAAGTTGGCCACAATCTCTTTTAAGGCCTCTTTGTTGCTGCTGCTTATATCTCTGAGATCTCGCGAGAAAATGTTGAAGTTGTCTAATGTTCGGTCAATATTTTCATGGTTCCTTTGGACTGTTTTGTTTAGCGTTTGGGTTAACTCACGAAGATTATCGACGATAATCTGAAGAGAGGTCCGGCCGGCTTCTCCCCCTAAAACGCCTGAAAAGGAGCCCGTAAGCTGCTTTATGTCCTTTCCTATAGAGCTCAATTGCTTCAAAAGATTATCAATGTTTGTAGGAGAAATGGTTTGTTCTATACGTCCCCCTGGTCTTAAAGGAGGGGCTTCTTCCGATCCCGGGATCAATTCTACGTATTTGTCTCCCAAAACCCCCTTTGTACGAATAGCGGCCTGCGCATCTTTGCCTATTACAACGTCAGGATTGAGTTGAAGCTCGACCTTTGCCTTCCCATTCTCAAGTGTGATATCCTTGACTTGGCCTACGTCAACGCCGGCGATTCCTACGGTTACACCCTCCACAAGGCCTTCGGCCGAGTCAAAGTAGCCATATACACTGTATCCTTGCCCCGGCCCGTACTTTAGCTTGCCCACCTTCATGGACATGTAAGCCAGCAACAGTATTCCAACAACAACAAAAAAGCCTACCTTTGCCTCAATACTAAGTTTTGTCATATCTATCTGTACCTATTACTACATATCAAAGGCTTAATGATCCGTAATGGGTCCTTCGGCCTTCCCCCGGATAAACTGTTGAAGCACTGGATTCTGAGATGATTTCACAGTATCCGGTTTACCGATTTCAATGATTTTTCCATGATAAAGCATGGCCACCGTATGAGCAATCTTAAAGGTAGATTCGATATCATGGCTTATAACTACACATGTAGCTCCTGTGTGTTTCTGGGTGTCAACAATTAGACGATCAATTGCATCGGCCATGATAGGATCAAGGCCGGTTGTGGGTTCGTCAAAGAGAATAATCTTAGGGTCTAGGGCGATTGCACGGGCAAGCCCTACCCTTTTGCGCATCCCGCCGCTTAACTCAGAAGGCATCTTGCGGGAAACATCCCTGAGTCCAACCTGAAGAAGCTTTTGCTGTACGATTTCATCGATCTGGCTATGAGTCAACCTGGTATGTTCATTTAGCGGGAAGGCCACATTTTCGCCTACTGTCATAGAATCAAACAAGGCGGCGTCTTGAAAGAGCATGCCGAAATTCTTTCTGATCTCGTTTAGTTTCCGGTCATTCAGAAAAGCAATATCGACACCTTCGATTAGGACCTCCCCCTTGTCTGGTCTTATAAGACCGATTATATGTTTTAGAAGGACACTTTTCCCTCCGCCACTTTGGCCGATTATTACAGTGATCTCGCCGGAGTTGATCTCAAGGTTTAGTCCATCCAACACCTTTTGATTCTTGAATGATTTATCAATGTCAACCAGCTTGATCATAGAAAAAGAACACTTCCGATTTTAAAACATTGCTGCCGTCAAAAAGTAATCACTAACCAAGATGCAGACGGATGCTATCACCACAGCTTGTGTGGTGGATTTCCCCACCCCTTGAGCACCACCTGTCGTATAAAAGCCCTTGTAGCACCCCACTAGAGACAAGATAAGTCCGAAGCAAACTGACTTTATGAGTCCGTTAAAGATATCGTCAAGTTCTACGAGCTGAATCATCTTTGCCACATAAATACCCGAATTGATCTTCAGCAGTCCTACTCCGACGAGATAACCACCTATGATACCGACAAAATCTGCGATAATAGTGAGAATCGGAAGGGTTAGCACGCCGGCAATAATCCTGGGCACAACCAAGTATTTGATTGGATTGGCTGCCATCGTATAAAGGGCATCGATTTGTTCGGTGACCCTCATGGTTCCCAGCTCCGCAGCCATTGCCGAGCCGGCTCGGCCTGCTACCATGAGGGATGTAAGAACGGGGCCAAGTTCGCGAGTCATGGCGAGGGCTACTGTGGAGCCTACAAGGCTTTCAGCGCTAAACTGGCGAAAACCATGATAGGCCTGAAATGCAAGTACGCCACCCGTGAACGTACCTGTAAGGATTACCACAAGTAAAGAGTTTACTCCCACAAACTCCATTTGCTTAGAGATGGCTCGCAGGCGGAAAGGGGGGCGCAGACTCCAAACGATGGCAGCCAAAAAGAGGAACATGACAAGGCCGAATTCTTCAATAAAGTGAATAAGGCCACGACCAACAGTTTCGATGAACTTAATCATGCTCGCGAATTTCCAGTATTAATCAAACTGATAGACATGTTGAAATGATAGGAGAACTCAAGCTGAAAGTCAAGGTAATGCTCTATTTTTATTGACACTATATGTGCCTACCGATAAACTGGAGTGTAAATGAAACGTATTCTTACAATCGCAGGTTCAGATTCGGGTGGGGGCGCCGGCATCCAGGCTGATCTCAAGACCATCACTCTGCTTGGCGGGTTTGCTATGAGCGCGTTGACTGCCCTAACAGCGCAGAACACAAAAGAGGTGAGGGCAATACACCCACTGCCTCCAGAGTTCGTTAAAGAACAACTCGACGCAGTGCTGTCGGATATGGGCGCAGATGCGGCAAAAACCGGAATGCTCTTTAGCGCCCCGATTATTGAAGTCGTGGCGGACCGTCTTTCTGCCTACGGGATCAAACGACTTGTGGTTGATCCCGTTATGGTGGCAAAGAGCGGAGCCCCATTGCTGGCAGAAGAGGCCGTAGAAACCCTAGTTAAGCACCTTATTCCGATGGCTTCGGTGGTTACCCCAAATATTGCTGAGGCGCAAATCCTCTCGAAAACAACTATCAAGACCGAGGAGGACCTATACAAAGCCGCACGTATCATACACGCCATGGGGGCCAGGTATGTATTGATCAAAGGGGGACACCTTAAGGGTCCTGCCAAAGATGTATTATATGACGGAAAAGAGTTTTTCCCTTATTCGACCAACCGTGTGGATACGAAGCACACCCACGGGACAGGATGCGTTTATTCGGCCGCGATTGCCACATACGTGGCTACTGGTCTTGAAGTTAAAGAAGCAGTGGGGAAGGCAAAGGAGTTTGTACATAGTGCAATCAAATGTCCCCTTCCGCTAGGCATGGGGCATGGCCCTACCAATATCTATGCCCCCTTTGCCCGCGAACTGGCAAGATATCAGATCATTGAAGACCTCAAGTCGAGCCTAACCCGCTTGCAGGATGCTCACTTGGGACATATTATACCTGAGGTACAGTCCAACCTGGGCTATGCGCTGCCATACGCCGAAAGTCATATCGACGTGGCTGCCTTTCCCGGGAGACTTGTCAGGTTGGCAGATGCCATCGTATCGGTGAGTAGTCCTGCGTTTGACGCATCCAGGCACATAGCCGGCATCATCCTTACTGTAATGCGCCATAATCCGGATTATCGCTCAGCCATGAACATTCGTTTTTCACTGGATCGCGTGAAGCAGTGTGAGACCTTAGGGTGGAAGGTGTGCTCCTTTGAAAGGGCCCATGAACCGAAGGATAGCAAGGAAAGAGAAGGAAGTTCGCTTGAATGGGGTACTGAATCGGTGCTTTCACGAGAAAGCGAGATCCCCGACGTAATATATGATAGGGGCGAGGTCGGCAAAGAACCGATGATTCGTGTGCTTGGCAAGAACCCGCAAGAAGTTGTAGACAAAGTGCTCCAATTGAAAGAATAGGT
>CAYSBQ010000023.1:0-4530 GCA_964429315.1 uncultured Desulfobacterales bacterium | reverse complement strand
TTGAACGCGATTTGGCATAAGAGGGAAAAACTCGTACGGGTTTTAAAAGACGCCGGTTCTTTGCTTATTGCTTTTTCTGGTGGGGCAGACAGCTCGTTGTTACTGGCTGTTGCTCATGAAACTCTCGGGGCACGGGTTGTAGCAGTAACGGCTGTATCTGAAATATATCCGAAACGTGAAAAGGAAGCAGCCGGAAACTTTGCCCTGGACAAAAATATCGAACATATTATTCTTGCTTCAAAAGAGATCAGTCTTTCCGCCTTTGCATCCAACAAGCCGGATCGTTGTTATCACTGCAAGATAAATCTCTTTGAAAAACTTATTCAGATAGCAGAGCAAAGGGGGATCGCCTGTGTGGCCCACGGCGCCAACTTGGATGATGAGAAAGACTATCGCCCCGGGCTCAAGGCCGCCGAGGAAATGGGGGTTATGGCTCCCCTGGCGGAGGCTGAACTTCGAAAAGAGGATATTCGCCTGATGTCAAAGCAAATGGGGCTTTCCACGTGGAATAGGCCACCAATGGCTTGTCTGGCTACAAGGATACCTTATGGAAGTCCTATTACGGTAGAGAAGTTAAAAATGATCGACGATGCGGAGACAGTTCTCTTTGGCCTGGGTGTGGAACAGTGCCGAGTGAGACATTACGGCTCTGTGGCCAGAATAGAGCTTGAAACTTCTGATATATCCAGGATTATGCGAGATGATTTAAGACATGTTGTTATAAGTAAATTCAAGGAAATCGGTTTTCTCCATATAGCGCTCGACTTGGAAGGCTACATATCAGGAAGCATGAATCGAATACTGGAAAGGCCCTAAAGGAGTTAAGCGATGAAGGGAATTATATTAGCGGGTGGTTCCGGCACCAGGCTTTATCCCATAACCCGGGTAGTAAGCAAACAACTGATGCCTGTATATGACAAGCCTATGATCTACTATCCCTTATCTGCGCTGATGCTGGCACATATTAGAGAGATTTTGATCATTTCCACTCCCGAAGATCTGCCCAGATTCAAGGAGCTTTTGGGAGACGGTTCCCAGTTGGGTCTTTCTTTTTCCTATGCCGAGCAGCCCCACCCCGAGGGCCTGGCCCAAGCCTTCGTCATCGGGAAGAAATTTATCGGCCATGCTACGGTAGCGCTTGTCCTTGGAGATAATATCTTTTATGGTCACGGATTTCCTGAAATCCTCAGAAGGTGTGCTGAGCTGGAAAGGGGGGGTATCATCTTCGGGTACCCTGTTCGTGATCCCGAACGCTATGGGGTGGTTGATTTTGATAAACACAACAAAGTTATCGGGATTGAAGAAAAACCGGATAGGCCCAAATCGAGATATGCTGTTCCCGGGCTTTACTTTTATGATAACGATGTAGTTACGATAGCAGAAGGCTTGAAGCCTTCTGATCGTGGTGAACTAGAGATTACCGACGTTAATCTGAAATATCTGGAGCGCAAACAACTTCGTGTAGAACTTCTGGGGCGTGGGCTTGCCTGGCTGGATACAGGAACCCACGAGTCCCTACAGCAGGCAGCAGATTTCGTGCAGTCGATTCAGCGCCGGCAGGGGCTTAAGGTTGCCTGTATTGAAGAGATTGCCTTCCGGCTGGGCTTTATTGATGCAAAACAACTGGAGGCCCTTGCCAAGGCGATGCTTAAAAACGAATATGGCGCCTATCTTATGGAAGTCCTTCAAAATGGAGATGTAGGAGATGTTACCGACATTTACTGAGACTAAACTCCCCGGTGTTTTTTTCATAGAGCCTGTTGTCTTTGAAGATAATCGCGGTTTCTTTATGGAAACCTACCATCATGAAAGATATAGACAGGGTGGGATCGATCCCACCTTTGTTCAAGACAACTATTCCCACTCCCGGCAAGGAATCCTTAGAGGACTTCATTATCAACTCAAGAATCCCCAGGCAAAGCTGGTATACGTGATTACCGGCGAAATATTTGATGTTGCAGTAGATGTCCGTAGAGGTTCTCCCACCTTTGGTGAATGGGTGGGAATGCGGCTTTCACAAGAAAATAAACGGCAGATGTATATTCCACAGGGCTTTGCACACGGTTTTTGTGTTCTAAGCAAGACCGCCGATGTCATGTACAAGTGTACAGACCTTTATGTCCCCGGCGATGAACACGGTATCCTTTGGTCAGATCCGACTGTCGGTATCATTTGGCCTATAAAAACGCCTATTCTTTCAGACAAAGACAGTCAGAACCCACAATTAGGCAAAATTTCAAAAGAATTTCTCCCTCTATGAATATTGATGGTTTCGCAAAGAGCCTGATTTTGCTCTTTCCGTGCCATTCACAAAATGACTTTTTACGAGTCCTTCATGATTGAGCGTCTTAAGGTCAAAAGAAGCGACATACCGGCTGTAACCCACCCGGACTCCGGACTATTCTGCCCGCTTGCAAACGGCAGGAAATAGTTTTAAGCCTGGCTACCACGATATCATTGCAGAGTTTGAAAAGATGACAGGATGTGGGGTGATTGTTAGAACCGGTTTTAATGTTGGAAGAGAGCCGATTGTTTGCACCCCGGAGGATGCCTACAGGTGTTTTATGCGCACAAAGATGGATGTGCTTGTCATGGAAGATTGCATCCTCTATAAAGAAGAGCAGCCAAAATTTGCACGCCTTGAATTTGAACTTTTGACAAAACCGTCTAAATTGGACTTTTTACGAAGCCATCAACTATGTAGATACAAATATTTGGGATGAGGCCGGATTGGTTTCTTCCCTCAAAGAAAGGCAGGAGGAAGCCTTTCGTGTTCTCGTGCGGCAGTATCAGGGCAGGCTTTTCAGCATAGCCTATGGTATTACTTTAGATAGGGAGGCAAGTTTAGATATTGTTCAGGAGGTTTTTTTAAAGGTATTCCAAAAGATCCACACCTTTAGAGAAGATTCAAGGCTTTCTACGTGGCTTCATCGTATCACGGTCAACCTGTGTTTAAACTGGAAGAGACGATGGAAACGCAGATTTAAGTGGCGTCACCAAACTATCGAAAGTAGCAAAACTGCTGATCACCTGGAACTTGAGGCCGATGACTACTCCCCGGAGGCCTTTTATCAGAGAAAAGAACTCGGAGAAATACTTTGGAAAACGCTTAGCAAGTTGCCCGAGCAAGCAAGGGCCGTGCTTGTGTTAAAAGAGTTAGAAGGACTTTCCTACGAAGAGATTGCCAAGATATTAAAGATACAAAAGGGGACCGTCAGCTCCAGACTCTTCTATGCCCGCAAGAGATTAAAGGAGTTGCTGGAACCGCATTTATTGGACTCGTGAAAAGTCTGATTTTGCTCTTTCCGTAAAACAGAAAAACTTCATTCCAAGGGGCGACACTGGGGTAACACTAATGAAAACGCAAACTATTAGGGTCTTTTTGTTGTCCATCGCGCTGGTAGCAGTTTTGGCAAGTCCTGCCTTATCGAATATCGTGTGGGCAAAGAACCGCATTAATGTGGTCGTTAAGACAGTCCTTGCCTCTGGGGGAGAGATATATCTTGATCCACGTCTTTCCGCCCTTATAGAGGAACTCCACTCGGTCTTTCGGTATTCCTCATACCGCCTACTTAGTGAAGACCATCTACATCTCGACATACGGCAAACCGGCAAGGTCTCACTTCCCGGTGGGAGGATCTTGAAAATCAAGCCCGGGGCAGTTGCCGACAATAGGATAGAACTCCACCTTGTAATTCAAAGAAAGAAAGAACAGATCTTTCAAACAGTAATCCAGCTTCTTAATCATGGAAGCATCATTGTTGGAGGACCAAAACATAAAGATGGTTTCCTGCTTTTTAGTATCTCAGCGTCTTACTAGTTTCCATTACATCGGCCTATCTTCTTCCGCCATGTCTTGGGCAGGTGGGTTTGTCCACAACGTAAGGCTTGATGTCCAAGATGGGCGTTCCGTCAATCATATCCAGGCCCCGCACGAAAATGGTGTTTCCCGAGACATCCATCACCTTGAGCACCGACATCCCGATAGGGTTGGGACGAGAGGGTGAGCATATGCTAAAGACACCCATGCGGCTGGAGCGATGCGGCGGCCTTTGTACGGCATCTGCCGGGGAAAACCCCTTGCTTTTGTGAAAATGAAAGATGACGACGATATCTTGCCCCTTCTTAATGTCTTTCAAGCCCTCCCGATAGGCCTCGTCGATGACCAGGGCGCCTTCCACATCGGACACCGTCCAGTGCCTGGGAACGGTAACGGCGGCGGTGCGAACAAAACCGATGGACTTAAACTGAATGTGTTGCTCACCTTGTTTCGTTTCATCCATTGGGCATAAACTCGCTGATGAATGGATATCCGGAAGCAAATCGTGGTTTTTCCCGTCTGGGCACCCTGCCTACCCCCACTTCCAAATGATCATTCGACTATAATAATAAATCTGCAATTATTCAAACATTAGCGCAAGCTTCACTTCGTGTCCATTGTTCCCCGAGCGAGGCAGAATCACAACATCAATTCCGGCAGGCTTTCTTTCCCCGTGGCAGGAAACCGATACTTCTCACAAAAATCCAAAT
>CAYSBQ010000022.1:0-24662 GCA_964429315.1 uncultured Desulfobacterales bacterium | reverse complement strand
CGATTACATGAATGTTGAATCACGAAGTTTTTTCTCAGATATCGTTGTTTTTCCGATTTTTCAGAGAATACTTCCCAGTATTTAATTCCATTCTTTTCAAGATGTTAACTGTTCCTTCGACATTCGACATTCATGTAATCGACATTCGAGATTCATTGTTTTTAGTGCTTCCAACGAACGTAACCCAAGTTCGTTGCTTACAGGATACCTCAAAGCGGCTTAAACAAGCTTTTTGCGAGTCTGTCAAGGCTCGGCAAAGACTCTGCCCTTTTCGGTCCTGTCAATCTTTACTTCAACTATATGGTTTGACAGTTCTCCGTTTCCTTTCACCAAGACGGGGATGTAGTTCTTTGTAAAACCTTTTAAATATCCTGTATTTGTGTCACGTTTTCCCTCGATTAACACTTCGACTATTGAACCGACAAATCTCTCGTTAAACTTTCTGCGCTTAATCCGGCTAAGCCTCCGCAGGTATTGGCATCGTTTCTTGACTACCTCCGGTCGCACACGATTTTCCATTGCTTCAGCAGGAGTTCCCGCTTGTGGGGAAAAGGGGAACACATGCAGATAGGCAATGGCGAGCCGTTCAATCAAGCGACATGTGTTCTCAAAGGCCTGCTCAGTTTCTCCTGGAAATCCTACAAGCAGATCAATCCCTATGGCAACATGACGGATAGTTTGGGTGATATGATTAATCAATTCTTCAAAGCACCTTGAAGTGTAGGGACGTTGCATTGCCTTTAGGATTTCATCGTCTCCACTCTGTAGAGGTATGTGTAGGTGCGGACAGGCCTGGCTAGACGTAGCTATATGCCGTATAAGCTCTTCTGATAGCTCCCTTGGCTCAATAGAACTTAGTCGCAATCGTGGAATAGACGTGAGAATCTCGGCAGAGCGGATGAGATCCGTAAGTGATGTTACAGGATCTAGGTCTTGACCATACCGGCCCATATGGATGCCACACAGGACAGCTTCCGAGTAACCTTGTGCTTTGAGTCTGTTTATTCTTTCGATAACAATTTCGGGCTTCAAAGATCTACTCCGCCCGCGGGCATATGGAATAATACAATAACTGCAAAAGGCATCGCATCCGTCTTGGATTTTGACAAAACAACGGGTTCGTTTTCCAAACCTTGTAATAGGGAGATCCTGGAAAAGACGCAATCGAGAAAGGTCTTCGACCAGGACTGAAGGATGTTCTAGGCGACCCTGTTTTTCGGCAAGCCTTGGGATCCGGTCTTTGAAACTATTGCCGACAACATAATGAACACCCGGTATAGAGGCAAAGACCTCGGGTGCGACTTGGGCATGGCAACCTGTTACTATTACTATTGATCCCTTGTGATTGCGGATGCTCTGTCTTGCAGTCTGCCTTGACTGCATAGCTGCTTTGCCGGTAACCATGCAGGTATTGATAATGCAGAGATCCGCCCCGGCTTCTTTCTCTACACGATTCCAACCTCGGTTTGAAAGCCCTTCGGAGATTGCCTCCGATTCGTAACGGTTCACCTTGCATCCCAGTGTTGTGATGACAAAGGACTTCATAAGACGATCCAACCTCCGCCCAAGACCCTTTCCTCTTGATAAAAAACAGCGGCCTGACCAGGGGTAATTGCTTGCTGGGCTTTTGAAAAAATAACCTTTGCAGTACAATGGTCAAGGGGTGTGATAACAGATTCTGCTTCGCAATGCTGATATCGAATCCGGGTTTGTGCGGATATCGGTTTCTTGGGAGATTCGGCGCCGATCCAGTTAATATTAATTACCGTGCATTCCCTAGATTTCGCTTCAGACTTCGTGCCGACGATCAGCCTGTTTCCCGCGATGTCAAGGCCAATAACATAATACGGTTCCGCCCCCGGAATGCCAATTCCTTTGCGCTGGCCTATCGTGTAGGCATAAAGACCTTGGTGTTGCCCTAACACTTCATCCTTGGCATTTACGATGGGTCCGGGATTTAAGGAAAGTTTTCCATGCTCGGAGAGGAATTCTTTGTAATTAGAGGAACTCACGAAGCATAACTCTTGACTTTCTTTGCTGGTAAAAGATTTAATGCCCGATGCTTTGGCCATCTTTCTTGCTTCTTTCTTTGTATAGTTTCCAAGGGGAAAGATGGCCCGACGTAGGTGTTCTTGTGTGAGGCGGGAAAGGAAATAAGATTGATCCTTACTGCTGTCTACCCCTTTTAGAAGGTAGAACCGGCCATCAGGGCACCTCTTTATTCTAGCATAGTGCCCCGTGGCTAATGCCGATGCCCCGAGTTCTATTGCTTTTTTCAGTACAGGGCCGAATTTTATGCTTGGGTTACACACCACACAGGGGCTTGGGGTTTGTCCCGAGGTGTAAGTATCGATGAAATAATTGACAACTTTTTGTTTGAAGGCCTTAGAACAGTCGATCAACTCAAACTCGATGCCGATTTCTTCTGCAACCCGCTGAGCTTGAGTGGCGCCGATATTTGATATAGATGAAGCTAGATTGTCCGAGGAGGATTCGTAGCCGGTTTGAAAATGCAGGCCAATGACTCGGTAGTCTTCTCTCTTGAGGAGGGCTGCGGCTACGGAGGAATCCAGGCCGCCGCTTAAAGCAACGGCCACAGTCCTTTTCATCTCAAGGCCGGATTTCCTGCGATGCTAATCTCCATAGCCCTAGGGGGACAGGCTGGGACACAAAGACTGCAAACACTACATTTGTTACGATTAAAAACAACACTCATTTCTGGCCGTTTGATTGAAAGAGCGCTAGTGGGACAGACTGCAATACAAGCCCCGCAATGCGTACACTTATTATTGTTTCGTTTAATGTCCTGGCCAACCGGCTGTACCTGCACGCCATGTTCTTTTAGGTATCGTATACCGCTGTTAAAATCCTTTCTGTTCCCAGCAAGCTCCATTACCATAACACCTTCTTGTCGGGGCAATATGGTCGCTTTCAGTATATTAAAGCTGAGATTGTAATCCATGGCGAGATGACAGACAATCGGTTTTTCTACCTCTGTTTTCGGGAATTGTAGGACAAGCATTCTAGAGTACATCTTGATACTCCTGACCAAACATCTCGAATTTTATGCAACTTATCGGAATTACAAGTAAGCTCTCAAAAAGTTATGGAAAAACGCAGCTCAAATCGTGGTAACATTAAACTGAATTGATCGGGTTTGTCAATCGGAAAAACTCTTCGGTCCCTGTCTACAAACATGGAGCATCAGCCCTAAAAATGCGATCAATTGATTCCGCCCAACCCGTAGGGCCGGCTTTATCTGAATACATAACGGAATCGTTTCCTTTCATTATCTCCCACCGTCCTGTCTTCTTCCTGATTATGACAGGCAAATCAACATTTTCCAGCATGGGGATATCGTTGGCACTATCTCCTAGCCCGATGGTGAAAAGACTTGTCCCCGGGAAGTTTTGTGCATAAAGCTTCCTTAAAATTCCCACTGACCTGCCTTTGTCGTTATTTCCTGTCAAGTGATAGAATCGTCCTCCCTTGGTGATCTGAAGCCCTTGTTCTCGCAGCACCTTTTTAAGGAACCGCAGTCTCTCAGGGGTTTCAAAAAAAAGAAAAGGTTCTGAATACTCTCGCATAGCAGCCAATCGGGCATGGGCAATAGGAAGGTTGGTATGTTTAACAATTTGTTCGATCGTCATTTCAGAAAATCCTGTCATCTGAAATCCTTCTTTAGCCTTTATCCTTGTCCAGGCATTGCGTAATACATCGTAGGGTTTTCCCAACTCCATTACGAGGTATGATCCCTTTTTCACAAAACCACCGACCTTTGAATCAATGGTATCTTGCGGAACAAAGATGGCGCCACCGTTTTCCGAAATGAAGGGATCATTAAGGCCCATGGAAGTACGATTTGCTTCAATTTCAGCTCGCGTCTTGCTGCTACAGATAATTATAGGGATGGCTCCTTCCCGGAGCCTTTTCAGTGTCGCCTTGGCCTCGTCAAACCTGTATGTATCATGATCTAACAAAGTGCCGTCCAAGTCTGTGAAAATTATTGTCTGTTTCATATTATAGATAATGAGAAGTTGACCAACTCCTTCATATATAATATTAATATAATTTGAAAGGGCTTTTGTAATAATGTGGGTTGCCGTAACAGGAATGATGTTCCGAGGGCAAAGATGATGGATATAGTGGAAAATCCTCATGACGTTCAATCGGCCGATATAGTTGTGGGCATCCCTTCGTACAACGAGGCGCAATGTATTTCATATCCAGCCGAAAAGGCCAGTGAAGGTTTAGTCAAATACTTTGGCGACAAGAATAGCGTGATTATCAACTGTGACAACCATTCGACAGACGGCACTCGTGAGGCCTTCATGAGTACTAGCACTGAAGTTGACAAGATGTATATATCAACGCCTCCGGGTGTGAAGGGGAAGGGAAATAACTTCAAAAATTTATTTCGGAAAAGTTATGAGTTGGGCGCACAAGCTATTGTTGTGGTGGATGCAGATCTAAAGAGTATTACGCCAAGATGGATCAAGAACCTTGGGGAACCCCTTTTTGATGACTTTGAATTTGTCGCCCCGCTATATGTGCGGCACCAATATGATGGGACTATCACGAACAACATTGCCTATCCTATGACTCGTAGCCTTTATGGTCGGAGGGTACGGCAGCCTATTGGGGGTGACTTTGGTTTTTCCGGGGCACTGGCCGAGATTTACCTCAAGCAAGAAGATTGGTCTAATGCTGTGGCCGACTTTGGCATTGATATATGGATGACGACTACTGCTATGTGTCACAACAAGGCGATTTGCCAGTCATACATGGGACGACCGAAGGTGCACAAGCCAAAGGATCCAGGTGAAGCCTTGGGTCCCATGTTCACGCAGGTTGTTGGGACCATCTTTGATATGATGGTTAGAAACGGTCCTTTCTGGAACGAAGTTCGATGGAGCAAGCCGACTGCCATTTATGGGTTCGGGCTAGGGGAGATAGAGATGCCGCCTGCAGTTGACGTGAACGTTGAGCGGCTTTATGACAAGTTTCAGGCCGGTTTTGCTGAATATCAAGGGGTTTTAAAGGATGTTTTGTCTCCTAACGTTTTCAAGAAACTCTCCGAGGTAGTAGCGCTTCCCTTGGCCGGGTTTGAATTCCCTGACAACTTGTGGGCTGAGATACTGATTGATTTTGCCGTAGCTTACAAGAATTTTGTAGATGGTAAGCAAGGGCTTTTAAATAACTTGCTTCCGCTCTATTTTGGCAGGACGTGTTCCTTCGTAATAGAGTCGGAATCGATGACGATTCAGCAAGCAGAGGAATTAATAGAAGATCAATGCAGTGTATTTGAATTCAGCAAATCCTATTTGCTTGATAGGTGGATGGAAACCAGCTAAACTTTTACATAAGGCATATGGAGGTTCCTATGGAGAAAATTCTTATTGTCGATGATGAAGAAGTTATTCGCATGCTTTATAGTGAGGAACTGGAGGATGATGGTTACAGCGTAATCACTGCGGATAGTGGGCACGGCCTCATAGAAATGATTGAGCGGGAAAGGCCTGATCTTGTTATCCTGGATATCAAGATGGCCGAGCACGACGGGCTGGATCTGCTGCAAGATATCAGGAGGAATTTCTATAATATTCCAGTGATTCTTTGCTCCGCATATTCTTCATTTAAAGGAGATCTAAAATCGATTGCGGCTGACTACTATGTGGTGAAAAGTGCTGACTTAGGTGAGCTGAGGCAGAAAATAAAGATGGCCTTAGAAGGACATATTCCGCCGGAACCTTCCGAAGATTGATTCTACGTCAACTAATATCGAATTTGTATAGGTTGAATATTAGATGGAACTTTACCATGTTATTATCCTTGGTATTGTCCAGGGAGCCACTGAGTTTTTGCCCATCAGCAGCTCGGGACATTTAGTGTTGTTTCAAGCCCTTTTTGGGATGAAAGAGCCGGAAATCTTCTTTGATATCGCTTTGCACTTGGGAACCTTGGTCGCCGTATGTGTGTTTTACTGTAAAGACCTCAAAGAAATGATTGTTGCTCTTTTCTCACAGGCTACATGGTGTGCCGGGGAAGGCGGCATTGTGGCACATTTTAGAAAGACACCTCCGTTAAAGTTGTTATGGTTGATCGTTGTCGGGACAATTCCAACTGCCTTGTTTGGGTTGGCGTTTAAGCCTATAGCCGAAAAGCTCTTTTCGTCTATTCGACTTGTCGGCTTGATGCTTTTGATAACAGGTATTTTGCTTTGGTTGACACGGAGGGTGCAGGCACAGGGGCGTAAGGTGGGTGAACTCACCGTTTGGGATGGCCTATGTGTGGGTATAATACAGGGGTTAGCTATTTTGCCGGGGATATCTAGGTCCGGAACTACCATAGCTCTTGGCCTGTTCAGAAAAATTGATCGTGAGACAACTGCTCGTTATTCTTTTCTCTTGTCAATTCCAGCGATACTGGGGGCAGCTGTTCTGGAGCTGGCTGGAATGCAAGGCCATATCTCTTCCCATCTTGGTCTCATACTTAGTGGTGCATGTATAGCAGGCCTGGTGGGTTATATTGCTCTAAAGATTTTGATACATTTCGTAAAAAGAGGAAATCTCTACATCTTTGCCCCGTACTGCTGGTTACTTGGTCTGATTGCCATTGTGTTTTCGTTTTAACAGGGAGGACTTATGAACCCGGGGATTTTTAGAGAATATGACATTCGTGGGATTGTTGATGAAGAGATTGTTGATGAAGATGTTGTACTGCTCGGGAAAGGGATTGGAACCTACCTTAAAGGGGAGGATCATTCTCGTCTCGTTGTAGGGCGGGACTGTCGCTTGAGTTCGGGTCGGTATGGCAAGCTTCTGATAAAAGGCCTCGCAGCTACGGGATGTGATGTTGTAGATATCGGTATATGCCCCACGCCGGTCTTCTATTTTGCCATCAGAGATTTGAAGATGCAGGGCGGAGTAATGATCACAGCCAGCCATAATCCACCTGAGTACAATGGGTTTAAGCTATGCAGTGGTTATGACACCCTTTTTGGGGAGCAAATACAGAGACTACGTCAAATTGTGGAAAAGGGCGCTTTTGACGAAGGGCAGGGGAATGTTGCGACTGCAGATTCCATAACCCCATACCGGGGTTTTTTACAGAAAAACATCAAACTTGACAAATCATTGAAGGTTGGTATTGATGCCGGGAACGGTACCGCTGGAGTTGTCGCAGTGCCTCTTTTGAGAGATTTGGGTTGTGAGGTGTACGATATTTACTGTGATATGGACGGCAGTTTCCCTAACCATGAATCAGATCCCACGGTTGTCGAGAATATGCAAGACCTGATATCCCTGGTTCGCCAAGAAAGGCTTGATCTCGGTATTGGCTATGATGGAGACGGAGATCGCCTCGGTGTGGTTGATGAAAAGGGCAACATCATATGGGGCGACCAACTCATGATAATCTTTTCCAGACAGATACTTTCCCGCAAACCGGGAGCAACATTTATCTCGGAAGTAAAGTGTTCTCAAATCCTTTATGAAGATATTGCTAAGCATGGTGGGCAGGCGATCATGTGGAAGACAGGTCATTCACTTATAAAGCAGAAGATGAAAGAGGTTAATGCGGAACTGGCCGGCGAGATGAGTGGGCACATATTTTTTGCTGATCGATATTTTGGTTATGATGATGCTATCTATGCTACGTGTCGCCTCTTGGAGATCTTGGCAACAACGGGAAAAACGATTTCTGAGCTTTTGAGCGATGTGCCGAAGACTTTCAACACCCCAGAGATACGCGTGTCGTGCCCGGATGATAAGAAGTTTGAGGTTGTTAAGGAGATTACCGAATACTATCGTCAGCGACAAGACATTATTGATATAGACGGAGTGCGTGTTCTCTTTGAGGGGGGCTGGGGTTTGGTGCGCGCCTCTAATACCCAACCCGTATTGGTGCTACGATTTGAGGCGTTTTCTGAAAAGCGACTATCCGACATCCGCTCCGAGGTGGAAGGGGTTCTTGCGGAAATAAGAGATAGGCACTAATTGGACGCCTCGGATTGCTCAATCCCATAAATATTTATTATTGACGTCGTCTAAATAATTTTCCTGTCCTATCTCTCCCCTCAACGAAGAGAAGCTAAACGAAGTCGGGGATTTTCTCGATGTAGTCTTCTGAGATGTCGACCGAAGCGTATTGACCCATGGCATCAATGGCTACAACGATTCGTCCACGGCCTTTGTATCTTTCAAAAACACCTTTCACCCCTGCCATTGGACCTTCCACAACCATTACCCGATCCCCCTTTTTAAACTGAGCACCTGTCTTGACATCATTGCCGGATGCTATCATGATCTTCAGGGAGTCAATGGCTTCTTCCGGAACAGGGATGGGACCATCCTTGTTTCCTATGAGACGGACAACCCCGACGGTCTTTACAATTTCGAGGCGTTCGTAGGCATTGAGATCACTCTTTACAAAGACATAACCAGGGAAGAGGGGAACACGAATTTTCTTGCGCCTATCGAGACGCTTGCTCATAACGGTTATCTTAGGAAGAAATGTTTCCAGAGATTTTCCATCCAGTCCGTTAAAAACTACCTGTTCAAAGCGGCTTCGGGTATGAAGTACGTACCATTCCGGAACCATATCAATCGCCGCTGTCATCAACATTACCTCCGAATACCGGCATTGTGCTACTTATCCTTTCTTCATCCATGTGGCGCCACCCTCGCCGGGTTTGTAATTGCCCAGTTTATACCTACCGAGTCCGTAGAGACTTATCTCAAAGAAGTACTCTCTTTTATTTGTTGTCCGATCGTCTGTGTACCTGAGGAAAAAAGACCAACACTGCGGTTCATAGGCAAATCCAAGAACAGATTTTATGTCCTCGTTATCTTGGAGGTTGTGCTCATATTCCCAATAGGCGGAAAACGGATCAAAAATTTTAACAAAGACCCTGGTCAGGATACTTTCACTGCTGTCCTGGGAGTATCGATAGTCCACCGATGCATAGTCTCCCCGTTCGTTTTTAATTGCCAGCGTCGCATCATAGCTTTTATATTCACCATCGTATTGGCACCAAGAGGCATTCCCCACCAAGTCGATGGATTCCATGGGATTCAATTCCAATCTGCCCGTTACGTTTGAGAAGGGTCGTCTTTCACTGCCTGCCGGCGGGAGGCGTCGGGCTTCCAGGATGTCATAGCTTTGGGAAAGCGTAATCCGGCAAAAATCTCGGTAGCTGTATTTGGGAGGCGCCAAGCTTTGCTCTTGTTCGGCGTCAGACGTTATTTCCAATTCCGGCTTTGCTTTCTCAATGTTCCTGGAGATAAAATTATTAGTTACCGAATAGGTCAATTTGTTTGTTTCGTCTATTGAACTGATAAAGTCAGGAAGGTCGTCCTGTTCTACATCTGGAACGTAGGTATATACCACTTGGGGTTTAATCGCATGCCTTATTTTATCTATGCTGGAATCTTTTAGATCAAACACCCTTGAAATTTCTGTAGATAAATCAGCCGTAAAGTCTCCTAATTCCCTAGATCTTAATTGATCCTCTTCGTTTGGACTTGCCGGTTCGTGTCTTTCAACCTGCCACACGGTTTCGCGCAGGCCTACAGAGGGCTCAAGGTCAAAATACTCAAAGATGGTTGTTGGATAATAGGCCCTTGGGTAAAGCTCTGTACTGTAACCGCGGGTGCCTACATCTCGCCAGAAATGGTTGAGAGAAGAGGCCAGGTCGAAATAGAAAGGAAAGCCTGGAATTTCCTGCTTGGAGGCGGAGAAACTCACCGTTGGCAGTTTCTGTAGCGTGGAATCATCTCGGTTATTTTCTCTGACAATTACGTTATCATACCAGCGAAAATCGGTGTTCAGACTAAATTGATTCCAACTCCTGCTTACATTCAGCTGATTCAGCCGAACTGTATCTGTCTCGTCATCAAGCCCTCTGCCGAATTCGTCAAGGAAGTATTGATCTGAGTAGTGATAGCCTGCATAGATGGTATCAAATTCTCGCAGATAGTCTTGATCGCTTACGATATCTGCGTCGAGCTTTGCATTGAATCCGGCCGGCAAGTCCCAATCATTTTTCGTCCTGAACCACCACCGTTTTCTGTTTAGCCGGTCCTCGCTGTCACCCCTGAAACCTTCATAGTGATACCCTGAGGCATTAGATGGCGTGGCGCCATCATCAATCTGTTCGTCATAGAGAAAATCGTACATTAGTGTGCCCTTGCTGAGCGTTGACAGCACGTATCGATACTCAATGCCGTGTTTGAATCCGCGATGGGCCATATAGTGTTCATAAAAGGTCGCATCACTACTGTCATTAATAGCCCAGAAAAAGGGTTGGATATATTCGAAGCCGTTTGTGTTGGAATAGAGGGTGAGGGGAACCAGTAATCCGGTTTGACGCTTTATCTTTGCCGGAAACAGAATATACGGGGCGTAGAGAATTGGGATGGATTTCGCCCTAAGGGTCGCATGCTTTAATGTGCCATAACCTTCGATCGTAACCCTCAAATCCCTTCCTGTGATTTGCCAGGCCGGCGAGTCTCCATCACAGGAAGTAAAGCTGACGTCATCCTTTACGTAGTAAGAATCCTTGCCTGTCTTTTGTATTTCATCACCCTTGATGTAAAAGTGGCTCTCTTCGATAAACAGGGTTCCATCGTAGACAACTCCTGTCCCTTTATCCATGTTAAGCTCAATGCGGTTGCCTGTAACCCGGTCCTTGCCGGAAAAAAAATAGACTTTGTCCCATACCTCGTGTGTATCCTTTCGGTCTTTACTTGCCGAAGCCTTCTCGCCTGCTTCCAGGACCCAGGCTTCGGCTTCCTTCGTTTCCTTATGGAAGTCTATAGCGTCTGCGCGCAAGGACTGGTTGCCCTTTGTAATGCGTACATGCCCCCTAGCCGTATAGGTTTTCGTGATATCGTCATAGCTCAAGGAATCTGACGTGATGTGATAGGCGGGGGAGGAATTTGTACGAGGCGATAATAGCCCGCCATGTAATTCAGATGTCCAAAAAAGCGCAACAAGAATGATTGTCCAGAAATAAGTCTTGGAAAACATAGGACCTTTCTATAACACAAAATCCCGCAGGGTCGTATAGAAAAAATGGGGAGTCTTAACTTGTGTTGACCGGACAGAAAAAAGGCATAAAAAAAGCCCGGCACAAAGACCGGGCTCAAAAAGGTTATGGCAATAAAATGAAGACTATGAATATCTGGCTTTTTTAAGCTCTGACAACCTTTGCCTCCTTGCATTCTCGCGATGTTTTCGCCGCCGGCATTCGCTGGGTTTTTCGTAGCTCTTTTTAAGCTTAAGTCGTCGAAAGAGGCCATCGTTTTGAATCTTTTTTTTCAACACCCTTAAGGCCTTTTCAACATCATTATTTCTGACTCTGACCTCCAAACCACTAAACTCATTCAAGCCCATCTCCCCTTTCTTTATTATCCGCGAGTCCAGGAAAACCTTCTAGAACCGGGGACTTTAGTAGTTACCATCTTCCAGTTCCAACCATACGCATTCTTTAACTACCATTCCGGAGAGGGAATGTCAAACTTTATATAGCCCAAAAATTTGTTGCATGCACTTGGGTCTGCTGGCAAAATTTGCCTGGTCTTTGCTGTTTACGCGGCAACATTGTTGTGATATCTATTTAACATGGTAGCCAATGGGGCTTGAGATTTTTAGGAGGTTGGTATGTCGTTTAAAGAAAATCTAAAGAAAAAGATCTTGATAGACGGCCTTGCAGGGACAGCTTCCCTGTCTGTGGGAACTCTTCAAATGCCTCATAAAGTAGACAAGAATGCGGTGCGCGAACTTCTTTCTCTTAGCCCTTTTATTATGAAAAAAAGAAGGGATCTGGAACTTTATTTCCTGGAAGTTGAAGGGGGTACAGGCGAGATAGTTGTCTTGGATAACGATCTTCCCCTTTACGCGCATACTACTGTTGACGATGTGATATTGCGCAGGAGTCCGGAGCTGAAAGAGATGATCAGCATCCGCAATATTATTAAGATTCTAAACGATTCGGATATCCTTTTGCACAAAGGCCGGGAAACGCTTCGGCATATACAGAAACGGGCATTGGAGTTGTTGGATCTTCGCTATGAAAAGGCAGATATTAAACAGTTAGCTGATGAGGGGCTTGAGGCTTTGGCTGGAGCAAGCTCTGATCAAGTCATGGAGTTGTTGGATCTTTTTGTTGAGATCATGGGCTGCGAACCGGTTCCTGTAGAGTTCGCCGTCAATGATTATGAAATGATGTTTGGAACTTGTGAAAAAACAGGTGAGGGAGGCCAGTTGTTTACATGGGTTGTTCTGTATAATGAAAAACGCAATGAATTAAAGCTTGTCAGACAAAACCTTGTTGCAGGAAGTAGACTTTCGCAAGATTTGATTCGAGGTGTCGCTCAAGGTGAAATAAGTCCTAATGCCGAAGGCTTTGGAGTTTTTCAGTTTCTGGCAGGTGAGGTGCTGAAAAACAAAGTGCCCACTATTCATTAGGGTTTGTCGCGTAACAAGTGTTTCAAAAAGCTAAGGGTATGCGATTAATATAGACTATACCCGTTGTTATTGAGAAGATGCGAGATGAGTCCTTGGCCGTTTACATAGGCCGATCAGGAAGTTTTAGCGCTGGGTGTTTCTGCTTGGCATATATGGTGCATATTTTTGTTTGTAGGTATTGACGCCATTTTTTGGTTGTGCAAGATTGACGGTAAACTATCCCGAATATTATAAGGATGAGGAGATTATGACAGGATTAGCCCCCATAGAGATTGACCCCAAAACCTTTCTTCGCAAACACTTTGTACTACCAACCTTGCCCGAAGTAGTAATGAAGATTCAACAGGTTATCGAAAGCGATAAGGCAAACATGGCTGCAGTGGCTGATCTGATTAACGGTGAGCCCTCGCTGGTCGCCCAGGTCCTCAAGGTGGCCAATTCGGCGTATTATGGGTTGCCCCGTGAGGTAACAAACGTAAAATTTGCCTTGGCATTTCTGGGACTTAATGAGATTCACCGCATGGTGCTTTCCCTGTCTGTGGTTAACACCCTGGCGATCGATGAAAAAGGAGAGCTTGAAAAGTTTTGGTTTCATTCCTTTTATGCCGCCCTTACCACAAAGTATTTGGCAAAGAGATACGAACCTCACCTGTCTTATGAAGAACTCTGGTCAGCCGCAATCTTACATGATATTGGCAAATTGATTTACCTGAAGTTCTTTCCTGACCATTATAAGGCCATCCTGAAACTCAAGCAGGAGGAGGAATGCTTGTTCAGTATGGCAGAAAAAGAGTTGTCCATGCCGTCGAGTGCCTTTTTTGGCGGTTTATTGTGTGGTCATTGGAGGCTTCCAAGTCATATTGAAGATGCGGGTAAGTGTCATACCTTGGAAGATCTGTTGTGTCTTGACGGAAATGACGCACGAGACCGTTTTCAACGCATTATTTGTTTGGGAAATCTGCTCGTGATCTTATCCTCCGAAGAATTGAATGAATCCACTAAAAACGAGATAGCATCCACAACGAGGTCGGTACTAGGTTGCACAGAGTCGGATTTTTTAACCATGATGGGAGACATTTACGCTTTGAAGGAAGACGTGGAAAGGTTTGTGGCTGAACTCCACTGAATTTGCCTGTTAGAGGTAGAAGAGAAAAAAATGGCTGGTATCGATCAATTGCCGCAAGGCAAGAAGAAGCAAAAGAAAGGTTGGTTTAAGAAGTTCTTGGAACGGTTGGCCAAAGAAAACCAAGAAAGTGGCGGGAAGATCTGTGCTGCCTGAAATGCCAAAGCCGGCGGTGCTGGTAAGCACTGAAGGGGACAACGAGTGTCCATGTCACTAAAGACTGGTATAGTTCGCCATGATATCTATAAGGAACATCTTGCCGGATATCCCCACGTTGAAAGCCCGCAACGCCTTCAAGTCATCTATGACATGCTTGACGGACCCGAGATGTCTGGAAGATTTATTGAGATATCCCCTCGTGATGCCACCGATGAAGAACTTGCCTGGGTTCACAGTAAGTCTTACATCGAAAAGGTTGCGGCTACAGACGGAAAAGCGCACACATCCCTCGACCCTGATACTCAGACAACTCCTATGTCTTATCAGGCAGCAAAAAAAGCTGTTGGTGGGCTATTCCGTCTTATTGACAAGATATTTGATGGTACTGTGCACAATGGCTTTGCCCTCGTAAGACCCCCTGGTCATCATGCGGAACGAGACCGGGCTATGGGCTTTTGCCTTTTCAACAATGTGGCCTGTGCCGCCCTTTATGCGATGAAGGTCTACTCAGCAAAAAAGATCCTCATTGTCGATTGGGATTTGCACCACGGGAATGCTACTCAAAATACCTTCTACAAGAACCCAGCAGTTCTCTATTTTTCAACTCACCAATTTCCGTACTATCCGGGAAGTGGCAATTTGGCTGAAGTGGGCCACGAGGATGGGAAAGGATTCACTGTTAATGTCGCCTTGCGACCAGGCTGTGGAGATGCAGAGTTTTTCCAGATCTTCGAGAAAATCCTTGTACCTATTACCAGTTCTTTTGAGCCGGAGTTGATATTAATATCGGCTGGGTTTGATACGTACGTGGATGACCCTCTTGGCGGGATGAATGTGAGTGCTAAGGGCTATGCGATGTTAACGCGCATAATAATGGATCTTGCTAATAAATACAGTGCTGATCGGCTTCTCGTGACCTTAGAGGGAGGTTATCACTTGGCAGGACTCAAAAAATCAGTAAAGGCTGTGCTGGAAGAACTCTTGTGCGAAAGCACTCTCACCAAGGACGACCTGGAATCCTTCACAAAAGGCCACATGCCACTCGTTGTAGAAGAAGTATTGAATGTGCAAAGGGTCTATTGGCCCGCCTTGTGAATGCAATCTCAGTTTTCAACTTTCAGCTTCGCCTCATCATCTCTTGCCCATAGGGCTTTTGCCTTCTCTGGTAACGAGGCCAGCCCTTCAGGGAGGAAGATTATGATAACCAACACAATTGCTCCATAAACCATTATCTCTGCATCTTCAAAGTAGTGAAGCCACTCGTAGCCGAGGAAGGTAATCACCACAGCTCCGACAACGCCTCCCCAAAGGCTGTACATCCCTCCCAGCACAATCATGATAAGGAGCTTAATGGACACAAAAAGATCAAAGCTTGCTGGGTTGATGAAGTTCAGATAGTGGGCGTACAGACTGCCTGCGACAGAGGCTATAACAGCTGACCATACAAACACGTAGATCTTATACTTAGCCACATTTACCCCCACAGCGCCGGCTGCCGACTCACTGCTGTGTATCGAACGCAAGGCCCGTCCAACTCTGGAGCTGATGATGTTTAGACAAAGCAGTAGCACCAACAACACCACACTCCATACGAGGTAATAATACTTTGTAACCGAATCGAGTGCATATCCGAATATTCCAATACCAGGGATAAATGCTAATCCATCAGGCCCTCCTGTAATTGCCGCATTTTCGTTGAAGGTAATGGTAACTATTATACAAAAAGCGAGAGTGGCCATGGCAAGATAGTGGCCTCTCAGTCTTAGCGATGGAGCGCCTATGGCAAGGGCAACGACTGCCGACAACAACATGCCAAGAAAGACGCATAACCATGGATTGATGCCATACTTGGTTGTGATTACACCCGAAATGTAGGCGCCCAGCCCAAAGAATGAAGCATGTCCCAGAGAGATTTGACCAGCATAGCCCATGAGCAGACACAGCCCGATAGTGACGAGACTATAGATGCCTGCAAAGACCATCACATCCACATAGTGCTCAAGAAAGTCTATTTGTTGAGCAAGCAAAGGAAATAAAAAGATTCCCAGTGCGAATCCGCTCAGCCGTAGTGTCGTTTTGTCTCTTTTTAATATGTGGTTTCCAGCCATTATTAGAACTTCTTTATCTTGCTTACCTCTATATTTCCCAGCAAACCACTAGGTTTTATGAACAGGACTGCCAGCAAGACCAACAGGGCAAAGACATCCTTGTATCCGGAAGAAACCAGACCTGCCCCAAGGCATTCTATCAGGCCGATAAGGAGCCCTCCTGTTACAGCCCCTTGAAAACTGCCCATGCCGCCCAATGCACAAGCTGAAAACCCTTTTACCGCCAGCATAGCGCCTCTGTCGTATTCCATAAGTGAGATCGGAGTTATCACAATACCTCCCAAGGCGCCGATGGCAGCACTCAAAGCAAAGGAGATAAGAACCATGTGTTTGACGTTTATCCCGACCAGACTGGATGCCTTGGGATTCACTGCACATGCCCGTAAGGCTTTTCCCAGGATAGTACGGTCAAAAAACAGGGTGAGTACAATTACCATTATTATCAGGAAACCAATCACCCAGAGACCTTGAGGTTGTACCACAGCCCCCAAAAGAGAAATGGGATTTCGGCCGGAGAAGGGCGGCAAGTCAAAGGGGTTCTTGCCCCAGATGAACATTGCAGCTCCCCTGATGAAGAAAGACGCTCCGATAGTGGCTATTATCATGGAAAGGACCGAAGGCTTGCGAATCGGCTTGATGGCCAATAGGTCTAGAAGAATGCCTACTGCTGTTACTACCAAAATTGCAAGGGGAAGGGAAAATACCACCGGTATATTCAAGGTTACCCGCAAAAACACCATAACCAAGCCGCCAAGCATCACAAATTCGCCCTGGGCAAAATTGACGGCCTCGGTCACGTTGTAAATAATGTTAAACCCAACGGCCACCATAGCATAGATACTGCCGACAGTTATGCCGGTTATCGTGTACTGGAGGAGTTGACTTGCAAGAGAGATTTCCATGATGTCCGTTTGGATGGTTGAGTCCGTTGGCCCTGACGGGCCAACGGACAAACGGGCTAGGCAGACTCAACCACTTTAACTGATTAGTGAGCCAATGCCCAATCTCCATCCTTTACAACGACCATCTGAAAGGCCTCTTTGGAAAGACCATTATGATCTTTGGGCGACATGTTGAAGACTCCATGTTGTCCCAGAAAGCCCTTGATGTTGTTCTCCAGATAATCTCTGATCTTGGCTTTATCGGGGCCCACAGCCTCCAAAGCCTTGACGACCATTTTGAGTGCATCCCATGCATGGCCTCCGAAGGATGACAAAGATTCATTGTATTTTACCATATAGGCCTTTTTGTATGCAGAGGTAATCCCTTTTTGTGGATGTGTTGCCGGGAGCACGTCTGGGATGTTACAGGCTCCCAAAGGGCAATAGACTCCCTCAGCCGCACCTGCTGCCAGCTCAATGTTCTTGCGACTGCCAAAACCGTGGCTTTGATAGAAACTTATATTCTCCATACCCAAGGCTTTCCAGTTTCTCAACACAACCACCTGTGTCGGACCAATGGACCAGTTTACAATAGCTTGAGGGGCCGTAGCCTTGATCTTGGTAAGTTGAGCCGTCATATTTGTGTCCTTTGGGCCATATTTTTCGTCGGCTACTATATTGACGCCATATTCGGTTGCTAGACGAAGCAACTCGCTCCGCCCGCTTGCACCAAAACCGCTTGTGACTGACATAATGGCGATCTTTGAGATCCCATACTTTTTCATGTGAGTATAGATGGCTTCGACTGCCATGCTGTCAGATTGAGGTGTCTTAAAGACCCATTTCCACTGTTCACCGGTCTTGGGGTCTTTAGTTACAATCTTAAAACTAGCAGCGCACGAGACCATTGGGATCTTGTGCTTTTGGGCCTCTGGAAGTACCGCCAAAGAAAGGCCGCTTAATGAAGGGCCGATGATAGCGCAAGCCTTGTCCATCGTGATCAGTTTTCTTACTGCAAGCGCACACTTTGTGGAATCTCCCCCATCATCATAGATAACCACTTCCAAGGGATGGCCGTTTATTCCCCCTTGTTTGTTGATTTCTTCCTGAAGCATGACAACGGTTTTTTTCTCTGGATCTCCTAAAAACGAGGCCCTTCCAGTTACTGAAAAGACTGCGCCAACCTTGTAAGGTTCGGCAGCACGAACTTCCAGCACGGGTATGAGTGTGAAACTTACCAAAACAATGACAGCCAGCAGGCATGTCGTCCCTTTGCCGAAGCCAAATCTTGTCTTCATTGCTATTATCCTCCTTGTAGTGAGTTTTTGATAGGCAATCGCCAGCGATGCCTACATTGTATATACGGTTTTTCCTTCAATGACTTTCACGCCATTTTCCATTAAGAGCTTTATTGCGGCATCGATATCATCAAAACGAAAGATGATGACGGCATTCTTGCCGCTATGCTGAACAAAGGCATACATATACTCCACATTGATTTGTTCTTTGCTTAAGATATCCAGAATAAGACTCAATCCTCCCGGTCTGTCATCTACTTCTACAGCCACCACATCGGTTTTTCCTACCGTAAGTCCTTGTTCTTTTAAGGCTGTTTTGGCTTTGCCGTTGTTATCAACTATAAGCCGCAAAATACCAAAATCTGATGTATCGGCCAAAGACAAGGCCCGTATGTTGACACCGGCCCCGGAGAGTATCCGAGCGACTTCGGCCAACCTGCCTGCTTTGTTTTCCAAAAATATGGATATCTGTTCAACTCGCATAATACCCTCCTTTTCAAACTTTCCGTTTGTCAATAACCCTCTGGGCCTTACCTTCGCTACGCTGAATAGTCTTCGGTTCTGCCAGGCGGACCTTGCATGATACTCCCAGGAGATCCTTAATGTCTTTTTCAATATTACGGCCCATATTCTGAAGATCCTTTACAGCGTCGGAAAACGCCTCTTCCTTAATTTCCACTTCTACTTCCAATGTATCCATATGTTCCTTACGATCTACAATTAACACATAGTGAGGTGCTATATCCTTTCTGCCCATAAGGACACTTTCGATCTGAGAGGGAAAAACATTTACCCCTCGAATAATGAGCATGTCATCAGAACGCCCCATAATTCGTCCCATGCGAACAAGAGTCCTGCCGCACTTGCATGGCTCGTGGTAGAGGGCGGAAAGATCTCGTGTGCGGTATCTGATGAGGGGGAAGGCTTGCTTGGTGAGCGTGGTGAAAACCAGCTCGCCAATTTCTCCATAAGGGAGAGGTTCTCCTGTTTGGGGGTCGATAATCTCTGGAATGAAGTGATCTTCAAAAACATGAAGCCCACTTTTCGCCTCTATGCATTCTACTGAAACTCCAGGCCCAATAATCTCGGTCAGGCCGTAGATATCCACTGCGTCGAGGCCGAGCTTGTTTTCCATTTCGTTTCGGATATTCTCTGTCCAAGGTTCGGCGCCAAAAACCCCGACTCTAAATTTTAAGGATCTAAAATCGATGCCTTCTTCGCCTGCCACATCAAAGAGGTGCAACGCATAAGAGGGCGTACAGGTTAAAACTGTCGGGCCAAAATCTTTCATCAGCAGGATCTGTCGCTTAGTGTTGCCGCCGGATACGGGAATTACCGATGCACCCAGTCGTTCGGCGCCGTAGTGAAAACCAAGACCACCGGTAAAGAGGCCGTAACCATAAGCATTGTGGACGATATCTCCCCTGTGTGCGCCCGCAGCTGCCAGTGTACGTGCCATAAGTTCCGACCATGTATTAATATCGCGTCGCGTATAGCCAACTACCGTTGGTTTGCCCGTGGTGCCGGATGAAGCGTGTATCCGCACCACATTTTCCATTGGGGTGGCGAACATGCCAAAGGGATAATTGTCACGCAAGTCCTGCTTCATGGTAAAGGGTAGTCTCCGCAGGTCCTCAAGGGACTTGATATTATCTGGTTTAACTCCCTTTTCGTCGAAGGCCTTTTTGTAAAAGGGGACCGTGGCATACACCCTTTCTGCCAGGTCCTGGAGTCGTTTCAACTGAATTGCTTCAATCGCCTCCCTAGGCAACGCCTCAAACTCTTCGTCATAGATCATGAAAAATCCCTCTCGTACGGAAACCTGATCCTCTTTCCGCTGATTGTCAACAGTAATTCCGTGGGTTGGCGCCAACAAAAAAAAGCCATGGAGCGGCACCCCACGGCTTTTTTCATAACTTACGCAAAAACCATGGGGCACTTTTCTATTGCCTACCCATGGTTAGTATCTACCAGCCGGCCTCAGACCTAGGAAGACCCATGGGCAGGCCTCATAAAAAAGAAGCCAAAAGCCCCGAAAAAGATCTTCTCGAAATCTGTAAAATAGGTAAGTAGTGTCATACTAAGTCAGCTAGTAACTGATTTTCACTGTGGTGTCAAGAAAAATCCCCCTTCAGACGCATGACCTTTTCTTGGGCAATCTCAGAGTATGCAGAACCAGGAAAGTCACCTGCCACTTTTGAATATGCTTCTATGGCCTTTTTCCGATTGTCCTGGGTTTCATACATGCGACCCAGATTGAAATAGGCATCTGTTTTTGCAAGCTTGCCCTCCAGATCTACTATCTTTTGCCAGCATTGTATGGCACTGTTGTAGTCTTGTTTGCCCTCATAGGCATATGCGAGACTGTTCCACATAAGGGGTTGCAGGGCTTTATCTTTTGAAAATGCCTTCAATGCCTTTTCATAGACCTCAACAGCCTTGTCGTAAGAACTCTCCTTGTAGTTTATGTCTCCATACAATGATAGGCCAAGCCGTCCTGCGCTTGTGGTAGAATAGTCTCGTACCAACTGGCCGAATTTCTCTTTGGCTACCTTGTTAACGTGTCCTGTCTTTTGTTCTGAGGCTTGATTCGTATAATAAACAAGCCCATCGTTGAGCAATGCGTAAGCCTTGCGCTCTGACAGATTGGAGAAATATCGAAATGCAGCAAAGCCAATTACAATAATCACAATCCCAATCAAGGCATAAGTGATCTGCCTCTGATTTGTCCTAAAAAACTCAATCGCCTTACCCGAAAAAGTTAAGAACTCATCCGGTTCTTTCAGTAGTTGTTTCCGTGTTATTCGTTTTTTCTTGGCCATGACACCTCCTTATAAATCTTATTTTTCCAAATGAAGAACAGCCTCAATTTGTTCTTGCATTTGCTTTATTACAAAAATTGGATCCGTTGCATCTTTTAAGGGGCGGCCCACGACAATATAATCAGCCCCATTGTTAAATGCCGCCTTTACATCAACAGAGCGTTTTTGGTCATCCGTGTTTTTTACTGGTCGGATCCCAGGTGTAACGACTAAAAAGCGTTGTCCCAACTCTTTTCTCAAAACCGGGGCTTCAAGGCCTGAGGAAATTACGCCGTGACAACCAAGCTCAAGCGCCCGCCTGGCCCGAGAAAGGACAAGATCTTTAATAGAACACTGAAAACCCAAATCCTGCATATCTCCTTGATCCAAGCTTGTGAGAGCAGTGACTGCAAGAATTTTGACACCCCTTGCAGCTTCCACCGCAGCCCTTAGCATGTTATCATTTCCATGAACAGTGGTAAAGGCCACACCCCTGTCTCTTAAGGCTCGAACAGCTAACTTGACTGTTTCAGGCACATCAAAAAACTTGAGATCCACAAATACCTTATGGCCCCGTTCCAGTATCCAATCGACAATGTCAAAACCTCCCACAAGAAAAAGTTGTAAACCAACCTTAAAAAACAGGGTGTGACCCTCAAGCGTTTTTACCCAGTACCTTGCCTCTTCTTTGCTGGAAAAATCCAGGGCGAAGATAATTCGTTCGTTTAGAGGAATATCCTTGGTCATGAAATCCTAAATTGCCTCTCCGATTTGTTTCTTGCATTGCGAGCATGGAGGGGCACACACATATTCTGTAACCCTATACCCTTCTGCTTCCAAAATCAACCTCAACAACGATTCATGTCATAAACGTTTTGCGCGGGCTAACCCGGCACGGTTTGTGCAATCTGCCTTGACTGTTGCTTCCCTAAACAGGAACCTCACAGGTTTTTTAACGGCAAGAAAGGATTATTCATGGACGTAGCATCCCTGATAGGCGTAATTTCAGGTGTTGCACTTATCATATCAGCCATTCTCATTGGTGGTAGTGTACATAACTTCTTTAATCTGCCCGGCTTCATGGTTGTATTTGGTGGAACAATAGCGGCGACACTCTTGACCTTTCAGATAAGAGACGTTCTGTCTGCCTTTCAAGCCGCTTTTTTTGTCTTTTCGGAAAAGAAGCGAGACCCGAATGATATGGTGGCCACTATGATCTCGCTTTGCTACATTACTCGTCGTGAAGGAATCTTTAAATTAAGTAAGGTAAAAACCCAATCCCCTTTCTTAAAGAAGGTTTGCAATCTGATCGCAGATGGTTCTGAAGAAGCGCTTTTTCGAAAAACGATGGCCATTGAAGTAGAGGCTATGAGAATGCGCCATCTTATGGTCCAAGACGTTTTTAAAAAAATGGGCCTCTATGCCCCTGCTTTTGGCATGTTGGGTACATTGATAGGATTGATCCAGATGCTAAGCAGGCTACAAAATCCCGAATCGATCGGGCCGGCCATGGCGATTGCACTTTTGACAACCTTTTATGGCTCCCTTCTTTCTACGTTGTTTTTCCTGCCCGTTGCGGGGAAACTAAAATCGAGAACACTCTTGGAGATCATCAACCTGGAAATCATCGTCGAGGGCGGCATATCGATCTTAGATGATAACAACCCCATGCTGGTGTATGAAAAGCTTTCATCTTATATAGCGGCCAGACTTCGCAGGCCGATGAAACGATCCATAGGAAGTAAAGGTGGATAATACCGGTCAGGCAATTTCGGCACTTTTGAATGAGGAGTCCACTGTGGGATGGTTGGTCACCTATGCGGATTTGATGACGCTCCTTTTGACATTTTTCATCCTACTATTTTCCATATCTTCCATGGATCTCGCAAAGTATAAAACGGCTATATCATCTATTCAGGTCAGCCTTGGCGAAAAGGACCCACCTGTCGGTCTTTTGGAATTGATAGACAAGGGACAAGAGCCCGGCACCCTCAATGTTTCGAGTGCTTCAAAAGAAGGGGGGGGGGAGATTCTGCTGGAAGACCTCATCGGCCTGAGGGCGAAAGACATTTTCAGGGACGTACGACGCTTTGTTCGGAAAAGGGATCTCAGTGATCACATCATGGTTTCTGTGGAAGGCTCCAAGGTTATTATCCGAATAACCGGAAAGGTCCTCTTCCCGTCCGGTCTTGCGGCCTTGGATCCACAAGCTGGTCCCATACTAGATGATATTTGCGAGATTGCAAAGCAATATCCGGAATATAGGATAGGCATTGCAGGGCATTCAGATAATATTCCTATTTCAACAGAGCGGTTTCCTTCAAATTGGGAGCTTTCTGCGGTTCGGGCAACAACAGTATTGCGTTATCTCATAGAGGGGGGGGTAAATCCTCACAGGCTTACAGCAACAGGGTATGGATCATTGTTTCCGTTGGTGCCAAACACTACGGAAACCAATCGAATCAGAAACAGGAGGGTAGAGTTTGTTTTGGAAAAGGAAGAACAAGGATAATCAGCTCATTTCTCTTGAGTCACAGGACCAACGAGCTTCGGTTCGAGTCCAACCAACTGCCGGCGCTCCGATAAAGTCAAGGTTTCAGAAAACCCCTGTTTGTATAAAAGATATTGGTGAGGCGGGAATTGCTTTTTATAATAACGGTTTTAAGGCTGGAGACTCTCGGATAGCCGACCTTGAACTTCCTGATGGTGAGGCGGAAATATCAGTAAAGACAGAAATTCTTAATGTTGATAAACATGGCATCTGCCATTGTCGTTTCCTAGGACTAGACGAAGAATCCACCAATAGAATTCATCGGTATATGCTAAGAGTTCAGATAGATGAAAGACGGCAGAAAAAACAAAACTATCGTAACCGTGAACAGCTACATCATGCGTGACCTGCCACGTTCGTGAGGTGAGCCGGATCTATGCCTATAAGTTTAGCGGCCTCTTCCCAGCGTTTTTCAACTGCCGAATTGAACATGATGGATTCCTTGGCCGGACAACTTAGCCACGCATTGTCCATAATCTCGGATTCCAGTTGTCCCGGCCCCCAACCTGCACAACCAAGGGTCAGAATATAGGATTTGGGCCCCTTTTCCTTGGCAAGCACTTCAACTAAATCCATGGAATTGCTTAAGGCAATCTTTGAGTTTACTGGTTGGCAAGCCTCCCAGCCAAAAGGGGGGGCGTGCAATATGAAGATTTGACCTGTATAAACAGGTCCTCCCAGATAAAGAGGTAAGGAAGCCGCCTTCGGTGTTGCAGAAAGTTTTAACTCAACGAACAAAGCATCCATGTTAAGGTCGGGATGAACTCGATTAATGATAAGTCCCATAGCTCCTTGTGCAGTGTGTTCAGCTATATAAGTTACAGTGTAACAGAAGTTTGGGTCTGTTAAGCTTGGCATTGCAATCAGGAAATGCCCTTTTAAAGATGAATTATATCCTTTTTCTTGTTCCATTTATCCTCCGTGAAGCCACTTAGGGCTTGTCGCTCAATAACCGTTACACCAAAATCCTTCGCAATCTTGAGACACTTACTTTGCGAGGAACCCTAAGCGCTCATCAACAAATCAAAGAGTCCGGTCAAAGAGTCCGGATGGAGCAGTCTGTTCCCGGATCGAAACTAGCTTAACTGCGAAGCCATGTCAATACCAGTAGTTTTTCATGCTTGACATGTAGCTTTTCAATAACCACGGGTATGGTGGTTTTTTTGAAAGGCGATATGTTTCTTCAAGGCACTATATGATAAAGATAAGGTGGATAGACTGAAGGTGTAGGAAGGTAGACAATGAATCATTGGCCTTCACAGCCTTCAAC
>CAYSBQ010000021.1:0-24897 GCA_964429315.1 uncultured Desulfobacterales bacterium | reverse complement strand
ATAAAAGATAGTGAACTTCCTTACCGGGAAGCAAAAGCTTCAATTGGAAACTTACCATTAAGCCAGCCCTAAGTCCCAATTCCACAGCCCGGGCCTCTTTTTGAGTTCGATCTGCCTGGGCAATGGCTCTATTAGATGGGCAAAGAGGCTGTAGCCCGCCTTTTTCAGTACGTCCTTTTCTCGCCTTATGTCGAGTACCCAGTTTGGATAGACCCAATAGTTGGCCCCGAATCTTGTCGCCCAAGCCTTCTCACCCCTCGGGCTGGAAAAGGTAGTATTAGTCTTCAAGTTGTCACATAGTATGCGAGAAACACAAAGAGGCCAGTTTCCCCATATTACAACTCCCAAAGGCAAAGAGCTGTGTTGTGGCAACAGCAGGTAATCGTGTTTACTAAGTTCAGGGCTCACAATTGCTCCTGAATATCCAAGGGAAACGAGCATATTTACGGCAGCCGGATTGGTAAGGTTGCAAAATGGACCTGCCCAAATATTCATCCCTTTTGGATCCCCGAGCAGGGCGATTTGCCAAGGTGCGTTGAGGACAAAATTGCGTGCCCCTCTTTTCAGCAGAAGCACTACAAGTTTTCTTACTCCTTTTTCATCCTCCGGCCAGATTACAGGGGGAAACCACCACCACAGTCTTGGCACGGACGCCTTGGGAATTTCTTCGACCAATTTATTAGATAGCCACAGCCCGGCACGGCCTTTAGCAGCCCCGGCATCCGACTTGTTCCTGTAAACATAAAGTTCAAAAGCACCCGCCCTTTTCCGGGATCTTTTTGCAAATCTAGTGTGAAAGGCTTGAGGTCTAATCTCAGAAGCCGGCGCCTTTACCAACTTCGTCTCAAGCTTGCGAAGCAATTCCTCCAGTTGCCCTTCACGTCTATCTACCAGGAAAATCGGCGTCCCCTTTTGCGGGCTCTTTCCCAAAGGCAATTTCAGATCAAGCCGCCCATTTTTAGGCACATATTTGTTTACCTTGTAAATGGCATGCCATGGCTCATCTTCATATCCAAGACGCAAAAGATCTCCGCGCAAGATTTCATCCCTGGGATTCAGGTACGGCCTTTTCTTCGTACCTCCCGTCCTTCCTATAAGTAGCCCGGAACCAGTCTGGATATCAGAGCGTGCTGGGTTTTGGGGCCTTTGAGATAAAAAATTGTAGTGCGTACTCCGCCGGCCCAAGGCGAAAGCAAGTAGCTCTAAAGCCGCCTTTTTTACCTCTGGGTCTTTGGATTGATCTCTTAACATTCTGTAGGCCCTAACTGTATAATAGACATAATGGGGGCCCTTCTTCCGGCCCTCAATCTTCCAGGCGCCAATCCGGGGTACGCCAAGGAGCACCTTCGCCAAGACATCCAGAGAAAGGTCTTGGCAGGAAAAAAAGCGTTTCTTTTGCCCCTTCTGGGTATAAAGCCTGCGACAAGGCTGTACACATCTGCCCCTAAGCCCGCTTTTGCCTCCCAGAAAACTGCTCCAATAACATCTTCCTGATACCCCATAACACAGAGCGCCGTGTACAAACACTTCTAAAGACAAATCTTTTGGGCACTCTTTTGCCAAGACCTTTATTTCGTCTATGCTAAGTTCTCTTGGAAGAACTACCCGATCCACGCCAAGGCTTTCCCGAACCAGTTTCAAGGCCGATAAAAAGCTTATATTGGCTAGCGTAGACAGATGAAGCTCCCCGGAAAAACCAATCTGTCTCGCCAGTTCCACAAGGGACAAGTCTTGAATGATTATGCCGTCCGGCCTAACATGCCGATCCAAATCTTTCAGAACACTTCCGACCTCGTCCAGCTCATCAGGCCTTACAAGAGAGTTTAAGGCCACATAAACCTTTATCCCCTCATCATGGGCCAACCGTGCAAGAGATGCCAGTTGATCAAGCGTGAAGTTTTTCGCCTCCATGCGTGCAGAAAAGTTCTTCAGACCGCAATAAACAGCGTCCGCCCCAGCGGCGATTGCAGCTAAAAACGAAGCTCTATTTCCCGCAGGAGCCAATATGGCAGGCTTAGAGGTTTTTTTCGTATGCTCGTTCATGAAAGCGAATCCACCTATTGATGTAAAAAATTGCCGATAACCTGTAACCCACTTATATCTTGACTACAAAGACAGGCAAGTATAAAGTGCACCGCAAGCTGTGTTACCGACAAAAAACGGTTGTTACAGATTGCCGGCAATGGAATCTAAATTGTTAGGGGAGCCTCCTATGTACCGCGAGAACTATATAAATTCCTTGCGAGCTGAGCTTGTGGAAATGGTAGCAAATCACTTGACCCCGGTGGCCATGCGTTACAGATACAGTGATGTGCCGCTGGAAGCCAATATTAAGTGGCGCCCTCAAGTATTGGTGCTCGGCAACTACTCGTCTGGTAAATCGACAATGATTAACGAGTTCCTGAATGCCGATATTCAGGCAACGGGGCAGGCTCCGACAGATGATTCCTTCACGATTATAACGTATGATGACTCTGAACCCGACAGCGGCAATATACACGTTACTGAAACACGAGACGGGAAATACTTGCTCAATAATCCGGAATATCCCTTTGAAGCCCTAAAAAAGCATGGTCAACGATTTGCGTCGCACTTTCGTCTTAAAAAGGTCAATTCGCCATTCTTGAAATCACTTGCCCTGATTGACACGCCCGGAATGCTTGATAGTATTACCGAGCGGGATCGCGGCTATAATTACCAGGAAGTTATCGGTGATCTGGCACAAATAGCCGATCTCGTATTGATAGTCTTTGACCCACATAAGGCCGGAACGGTACGCGAGGCCTATGTCAGCATCAGGGAAACGCTTCCCAACTACATATTTGAACATCAGCTCCTTTTTGTGCTAAACCGCATTGATGAATGCACTTCCCTCACTGATTTACTACGAGTTTATGGAACACTTTGCTGGAATTTATCGCAAATCACAGGTCGCAAAGACATCCCCATGATTCATCTGACTTACTCTCCAAGGGCAACTTCTCATAATGAATCTCGTGACGGAGAAATGCAATACCTAAATTACCTGGAAAACCAGCGAGAGGAACTAAGAAAGGCCATATTGGAGGCCCCTCGCTACCGTCTTGACCATTTGGCCTCTTTTGTGGAAACGCATGGAGAACGCCTTAACCACGTGCTTGAAGCCTTGGTTAATTATCGGAAGCGTCTCATTGCTTACCGATTTAAATGTGGATTTACAGGGTTTCTTATAAGTCTTCTATGCGGTGGTATAGCAGTTTTTGCAATGTTGGCAAGTCCGGTTTTTGCCGTGGATCAGAACATTCTCCTGGCCGCCGGCGGCGGTGTTTCGCTGGCGGTGTTTTTCTTCTGGTTGATTGTGCCACTTAAATACCTCGGTTCTAAGTTCCACCGCAAACAACTGAAGGATTTCGACGATCTCACTCCACTGGAAAATCAAACGCGCCGTGACACCTGGGGAATAGTCCGAGATATGGCATATGATTATATCAAAAAGACTGCGGGGCGATTTTCATTTCGGGAGGCCAAACGAGATTATACCATTGTCTCACAAATTTGCGACAAGGGTTCCAAGGACATTCGCGAGGCACTCAACGAGCTGGCTAAGATGGGCGATAAGGGCTTGCCGGGAGATATCGAACTTCCTTTCTCCCGGAAATAGATCAGCCGGAATCAGAGGCTACTTTTGAGTAAATGCATACGAGAAACCAGGGCCCAATGTTTTGGCATAGTTTCTGCCGTAAGATACTGTAATATGCTTGTATATTATAATTATTACTACCAATAGATAGCTTTATAAGGAGGTCGTTATGGCAATGGAAACCACTATTTCCAGATTTACTCTCAGCGCAAGGGAGATTCTCTCTTCATACGCAGCATTCACTCTAGAAGGGGTTATGACCGCCCGAGTCCGACGTGGCAAGGATACGTGGACAATCTCACAACGTAACGGGATAGCAAAGGGAACATCAGACGGCGAAGCTGAGGCTATCTACATTCCAAACAAGAGGGCGATAAAATCCGTTGAAAGAAATATTGTCCCTCTTCTCCCCAAGAAAGTGGTGATCAGAAAACCGCGAGATATCCTTGATACTTGTGCGGAGTTTGATCTCAAGTTGGTCCAAAAGGCCGGTCCCAATAAAAAAGTGTGGGGTGGCAATGCTTGTCTCGCAGCCTCGACCGTTTTTTTTCAGACATTGCTAAAGGCGTCAGGCTACGAAGCCTGGCAGCTTCTGAGGCCCAAAGGCGGACTTAAGACCTTCTATATGCCGAACATTGGTTTCAATATGGTTTGCGGCGGCGAACACGTGCCAGGCACCAAACAGGATATTCAGGAGATGTTCTTTCTCGTAATGAACAAAAAATCAATTAAGGGTGTATTTGAGACGGCAACGAAGTTTTTTAAGCAGTTTGAAAAAAACCTTGTCCGTGACGGCCTGCCAACCGGCACTGCGAAAGAACGAGGCTTCGTATTTCCCGTAAAGGACAACTTCGAAGGGCTTAGCCGTATCAAGGAATGTGCCGGCCAGCTTAAGCTGAAGAGCAAAGACTGGGCAATCGGCACAGACAATGCTTTTTCGGAAATCCAGAAAACCGAAAAGCTGCGTCGTGAAGGCAAATATGATCTGCGTTTTTCGGGCTTGGGTGTAAAGACACGCCAAGAATTGATCAAGTTTAACTGGTCTGTTGTAAAGAGCGCGGCCAACTTTATTACTATGGAAGATCCCGGGAGTGAATCTGATCTTGAAACACATCGCCTAATGACGGAGAAATACGGCGACCGCGTTCAGTTAGTTATTGATGACGCAGCAGTGACACAGATGCGTTTTATTATTCCGTTCCTGGCTGCTCCTGAACGAAAGAACCGTTGCGGCAATTCCGTTCTCATAAAACTGAACCAAGCGGGCACCTTTACCGAAACCTGCCTGGCAACAGAGATTGTTCTCGGCCTTGCTGATATTGGCCGTGTCGAGCAATTCTTGACGGCCCGAAAGGATCTTGAAGGCGTACTGCGAAAGCTTAAGGACCTGGGTGTCAGCAACCTCAAAGAAGCCCTTGATAACATCAAAAAAGGCGGTTTCACGGTATTTTTCTCCCACCGTTCTACAGTGGGCACATCGGAATTTTTGCCTTACATGCCGCTCATGTACGGTGCGGTATCGCGCAAACTCTGGTTTAAGGCCGGCGCGCCGAATGGAGAAAGAAATCTGCAGCACTATAATCCATTGATTAGAGCGGAAGAAGAGATGAGCGAAAAGAAAATCAACACCTCTGTGACACGATTTGGCGGTTTGCCGGATGAGGTGAAGATCGGAGCCATGAGCAAGAGTTAGGAGATCTTTCCATGAGAAGAGCAAAATTGAATAGACGTGCCAAGGTTATAGCAACATTGGGGCCGGCATCGTCCAATGTTGAGATGATCTCGGATCTCATTCTAGCCGGGATGAATGTCTGCCGGGTAAACATGAGTCATGGAACTTATGAAGGGCATACTCAACTCATTGCAGGCATAAGGAAGGCATCCGCCATGGTGGGATTGGAAGTGGCGATCCTGCTTGATCTTCAAGGTCCAAAGATTCGAGTTGACAAGATACCCGGCGAGCTTGAACTCAAGGAGGGTGATACATGGGTTGTAGGACCGACAAAGGTTCAACAGGGCTATCCTGAGTACAAAGGTCGTTTTATCCCAACCATATATGATCATCTCGTAAACGACTTGGAAGATGGAGTACGCGTACTTTTCGACGATGGAATGATTGTTGCCAAGACCGTTGAGAAGGATCGAGATGTCTACAAGATTAAAATATCGGTTGGCGGTACGCTCAAATCGCACAAGGGGATAAATCTTCCGGACTCCAGAGTTTCTGCGCCAAGTCTTACGGAGAAAGATCATAAGGACATCTTGTTTGGTCTTGAACAAGATGTTGACTATATTGCTCTTTCCTTTGTGCGAAAAAAGGAAGATGTCTTAAAGCTAAGGGATTTCCTTAGTGAACAGAACAGAAACAGCCCCATTATTTCAAAGATTGAAAACCCTGAAGCTATTGATAATATAGAAAGTATTCTCGATGTAAGTGATGTGATTATGGTTGCCAGGGGCGATATGGGGGTTGAGCTTGGCAATCATCTCGTTCCTGCTGTCCAGAAGAAAATTATTTCTCTATGTAACCTTCGCGGAATACCGGTTATTACCGCCACTCAGATGTTGGAATCCATGATCGAGCACCCCACTCCTACCAGGGCCGAGGCTTCTGACGTAGCAAATGCCATATGGGATGGGACGGATGCCGTCATGCTAAGTGCTGAAACGGCTTCCGGGAAATATCCGCTTGAAGCGGTCAAGATGATGGGAAGCATAATCACAGAGGCAGAAAAGACTCCTAAAGAGAGACCCTCGATAAAGGCCTTTGACTTGACCGGTGTAGATGATGCTACCATGATCGGAGCATCTTTGATAGCTGAAAAGATTGGCGCCAAGCGAATACTCTCGGTGACTCAATCAGGGGCTTCCTGTTTAAAAATGTGCCGCTTTAGGCCGCAAACCTCAGTTCTTGGGGTCTCTAATTCGCTATCTGTTGTCAGAAAAATGTGCCTTTTCTGGGGGGTTAGTCCTTTCTACCTAAAAGATCACGACGAGGACAACGTAGGACTTGAACGTCATGTCATTGACAGGGTAAGAGTTAGCTGCGAATTGGAGACGGGTGACAGGATGGTTATCACACGAGGTGGCGGGAAGTTTTTTGCTCGAGGTACCTCAAATTCCATTAAATCAATATTAATTGAATAAATGATTTGACTTTTCTTGCGGGGATGATTATTATTACAATAATCAGTAAAGGGGCGTCTTTATTGGCGACCCGGTTTCGTTTTGAGGCAGAATCCATTTGCAAGAAGTGGCAACCTCAAGTTTGGAACCATGAGAATTCTTTTGAAAGGAGGGTGTCACAATGGCTAATGGAACTGTGAAGTGGTTTAATGACCAGAAGGGCTACGGCTTTATTGAGCAAGAAGATGGACCGGATGTGTTTGTTCACCATTCGGGGATCAACTCAACGGGTTTTAAGTCTCTCAATGAAGGCGACAGAGTGACTTTCGATGTTGAGCAGGGCAACAAAGGTCCTGCCGCAACGAACGTAACTGTGGCTTAGTTTACATTTTAAAAACATAAAAGAAGGCATTTCGTCTATTTGGGCGGAATGCCTTTTTGTTTTGATCGCCAACCGTTGGACTATGGGACGATGGTGTCCGTATCTCCCTCTAAGTTCGATGTAGCCATCAATTGCCCCTTGGCTTTAATGCTCATGATCGTGCAATTGTCTTTCATGGCCGAGATGGTCGTGGTCGTGCAAATGAAGGTTCTCTTCATAGTAGTATTCATGGGAGTGTTCATGGGAGTGGGCGTGTGAATGTTCGTGCCAATGAACCATATCGCCGTGTCTGTGCTCGTGTCTGTGTGAGTGAGTATGCTCGTGAATATGGAATTGTCGTAATTCATATGCTGCTTCCACTGTTATTTCCTCCCCTCTATAGTCGCATTCCCTCCCTGGTAACCTCAACATCCTCTTCGGTTACCTGCAGTTCATCTATCAACCATTGTTTGCCTTCTTTTATCAGGTAATAGATTTCCTTCTGTGTTGTTTCACCGGCAAGTGTTTCTATCTTTGTATTCAAAATAACTGCCGCCCTTGAATTTTGAACCTTTGTATCTGCAATAGAGTCATAAACGCGTTTGTAATCTATCTCCCGCAGTGCCTTCCACGTATCTACAACCCAAACTGATTTCGGCATATTATCTCTAAAATGCCCCGTAGTGAAATCGGCTGTCTTGTCCATTTGATCACCACCATAATAAGAGCTAAATAGCTTTACTACATCGGCCGGCGAATCTTGTCCGGCACTAGCCGTGCCAAGTGTGCAGAGGACAACGAAGACAAGGGAGGAAAGTGTTTTGTTTGTCGTTGACATAAGCTTCGTGCTTTCCAAAAAGACAAGGTCTTGATTCAAGGGGTACATATAAGATATCGGCCGATCCGGCGGAAAAGTTGAGTCAAGGGTAAGAGTTTAGGTTTTTTAATGCCGGTCCGCTTTAGCGGCAGTCAGATAGAATGTGTAGATGGCCATGCCCTTGACAAGTTGGGGACTTGCTGAGAAAATCGGTTTCTATTAATCAATCATTAATGAGAACCAATAGATGTTTGCACATTTGACCAGTTACTGAGTAATGGAGGGAAAGAAAATGAAGATTAGCACGGTTTCCGAGATGAGGGCGCTTGATAGTACTGCCATAAAGGATTTTGGTATCAAGGAAGAACTCTTGATGGAAAATGCAGGCGAGGCCCTTTACTTTATTCTATCAAAAGAAGTCGGCATAAAGAACAAGAAGTTTGTTGTCCTTTGCGGTATTGGTAATAATGGGGGGGATGGTTTTGTTATAGCCAGGAAAATACACTCAAGCGGCGGTACGGTTAAGGTCTTTGTTCTGGGTGACAAGAGCAAATATAAGGGTGCGGCAAGATTAAATCTCGACATTATATCCGGTTTGCCTATTGAGGTCGGCAAGCTGGAATCTGTGGAGTCAATAAAAACAGATATCTACCATTGCGAAGCTATTGTGGATGCCATATTCGGCACAGGCCTCACACGGGATGTCGGCGGATTGTATCGAGATGTTATAGAACTGGTCAATAGCTCTTCAAAGACTGTTTTCAGCGCTGATATTCCTTCCGGTGTCCACGGCAATACGGGCCGGGTTATGGGGACAGCAATAAGGGCAGACCACACAGTAACCTTTGGGCTTCCAAAGCTGGGAAACATACTCTTCCCGGGATATGATCTGTGCGGGAAGCTTTATGTTACCCACATCTCCTTTCCTCCTTCCATGTACGAGACAGAATCTATGAGAGTAGAAATCAACACTCATCTTGATCTTCCTTTTAGAAGCCCGGATAGCCACAAGGGCGACTTTGGTGATGTTTTGTTTATTGCCGGCGCCGTCAATTATTTCGGAGCGCCCTATTTTGCTGCGCTTTCTTTTATGAAAGCAGGCGGCGGATATTCGAGGCTTGCCGCGCCTAAATCTATGATCCCATTTATCGCAAACAAGGCAAGTGAGATAGTCTTCACCCCTCAGGAAGAAACTGTATCTGGAACTATCTCACTTAAAAACAGTGGCTTGCTGCTGGAATTAGCAGATAAAGTCGATATGGTCGTCCTGGGGCCTGGGTTAACTCTGGAAGAAGAAACGCAGCAGCTAGTAAGGCAACTTGCACGGGAAATCAAAAAACCGCTTCTCGTGGATGGTGATGGCATTACGGCACTGTGTGGAGACTTGCAGAGTATAAAGCAAAGAGAAGCGGCAACCATTTTGACGCCGCACATGGGTGAAATGTCCAGGCTGGTGAATATGACAATAGCTGAGATAGGCGCCAATAAAGTAGACATCCTCCAGCGAACTGCCGGCGAATTAGGCGCCATTATAGTCTTAAAAGGCGCCCGTACACTGATAGGTTTTCCTGATAGAAAGGTTTTTGTCAATATGAGCGGTAATGCAGGCATGGCTACAGCAGGCTCTGGTGATGTGCTGACAGGCACTATTGCTGCTATGTTCGGTTTGGGGCTGTCTATCGAGAATGCTGTAAGAAAGGGGGTATTCATCCATGGACTTTCAGGCGATTTGGCTGCTCAAGACAGAGGCAAAGACGGAATGACTGCTCAGGACATCATGGACTATCTGCCCATGGCTATGAAGATGGATCGGGACGGGCTGGATGAAGGCTTGGAGGCTCAGTATGAGGGCGCCCAAGTTATATGAACTATTTTACCCTCCAAGAATAGTATTTTTCCAATATTGCAGGTATTGCATATGAAATCTTTTTCCGTCCCGTAAAGGCTGATATTATGTAATACCTTAGAAATACAGTAATATTCAGTGTTTGAAAAACTGGCACGGTCCTTGATACTTACACTAGCACTAGCAGAAGCTTGCATTGAAGGAGTGCTGTAAGGAGGGGAAAAATGTCAGGCAAAGACGCTAATAAGACAGGGGGTGGCGGGTTTGATAGTCGAGAAGGAAGTTTGGGCGCTTTAACAATAGGAGAGCTTTCAGTCTTTTTCTCCACTGCAATATCGATGTATGTAATATGTCTCGTAGTCGGCTTACTCTTCTACGGTATCTTCTATTTGTTAAGGAACCAAATCTTGGAGCCGGTTACCATACTTTTGCTTATCGCCGGCTTGAGTGGTCTGCCGGGATTTAGAAAAAAATTATTTTGTAAGCGTTCACAGGTTCATGGTTCAACGTTCAGGGTTAGGGACAAGGACAAAATTTAAGACCCTAAGTCCTCGTAAAAAAATGCTGGTTTTGTAACCTTTGAGCCTCTGAACCCGTGAACGATTACATTATTTTTGCGCGAGCCGTTAGCCAGGCTGCTCACGATAGTATTGATTAACGCGGGCAATATACGTTCGTGTCTCTTGCGGTAGTTTACCAGGGTGCCTTTCAACGTTACCCATTCCCCAGTTGTAGGCTGCCAATGCAAGGGGAATATTACCATCATATCTGTCCAGCAGGCCTTTTAAATAGCGTGTTCCTCCCATAATGTTTTCGACGGGATTGTACGCATCTTTTACGCCGAGTTCTTCGGCCGTTTCAGGCATAAGCTGCATAAGTCCCATTGCGCCCTTAGATGATGTACAAGTGGCGTTAAAATCGCTTTCAGCCTGAACGACTGCCCTTACCAAATCAGGGTCGACATTGTATTTCTTCGAGGCATGATCAATGATGCCATCGATTGTATCTCGTGAACGGGCCAGGTCTTCCTCGTGGTGAGCCTGTCGAAATTTTGACACTGACAATTTATGCAAATTGCCTTTTAGAAAGAGGTTGAACAACCTGTCCTGAGTTTTCCATAAATCGCTTTCCCCCTCATGATTTGTAACAACACTAAAAAGCAGATTACTCATTTCTGTTTGCACCATCTCAACCAATTTTTGGAGTATTGTCTCGTCCAGAGGGTTTCTTTCAACAGAAAGAGTCCCCTTTTTTTCTATGGTTTCAATAACATCTCTTAACAATCCCTCAAAGGAGTTAACCTCGCCGTCGTTGTTTCCATCGGTTTTTATGGAAGGATAATCTGCCACAGCCGGCTTGACATGGTAAGCGGGAGAAATCATATTGTCTTTGATTGGAATCCTCATGGTCGGCCCTCTCTTATGGATGCCTATCAAAGTTCATGCCAAAGTTTATGATTGAGGAGGAAGAGCCTCGCAGGTGTTCAAATAAGTCCTCGCTTTTTGGCTGCCCACCTGAGCAGCTTTCTCAAAATCCTTGATCGCTTGTTTATTGGAACCAAGCTTGAAATATGCAACACCTCGAGCATAATAGGCCGAAAAGTCCTTAGAGTTAAACTCAATGGTCTTGTTAAACTTTTGGAATTTTAATAATGGTGGGCTTTTTGTTTCTTCAAGGTTTCCGACCAAAACTTGCCGGAGATACACAAAGCAGACATTGTTCCGACGGAGTCAATAAGTTCTGGAATCGATATTCGTTCATTAAACCCACCCAGGTGCGGACCAGTATAGGTGGTGATTTCTCTAACCCCTTTTTTTTCGGTTTTAATATCTTTTTCAGAATAACCGCGATTTTTCAGAAATTGCTTGAAAGACTCATCCGACATCTCCCTTTGGTCTACCACTCTCAATATTTCTTCCATGTGGTGATCTACTCCCATCTCGTCAATCATACGGCAGATGAGGTCATCAAAATCAAGGGGGATGTTGCCATTGAATTTCATGTTTGTAAAACCATTATAATAAGCAAGGAAAATGCCTTGGACAAGCTCTTTAAAGAGGGATTTATCGAAAAGGTCTCGGGCATCTACAGTGGTGCCTTCCTTGTCGAATCCTACTCTTCCCGGCTCTTTATTACGGAAATAACTACCAGTAGTCAGCAATAGGCTGAGTATTTGGGTCCCCACCTGATTGTAAAGTTCCCGAGAAGATCCGTTAAAAGAAATGATGTGTTCAAAATCTCTAATCCCCGTAAGGCCAAAATTGGGGTAACGACAAGACTGAAGCCATCTGTCTAGCCTCCCTGCCCGTTGCCATTCATAGAGGCCAAGATCCGGTCTTCTACTCCTCTGAACCCGGTTATGAAAAAGGGGAATAGGGGCGCAGTGGACTATGCCCAGCGAAGTAAGCCTTCCTAATAGCCATGCATTTCTGAAGATGACCTCTTTGAAGGTCTCCTCACAAAGTTGTTTTCCAGGCCTGTGATCGTTGGGATAGGCAAAATAGTCCTTGTGAGCAATAAAAGCGATTGCATATAGATCCGAAGTTGATTCTATCGGTTGAGATATATCTTCCGGTATTTTGCCGAGCTTAAATACGCTATTTCCATTAATCTTAATTGGTTTTGGTATATTGAACCTGAATAGAAAGGAATGACCGTTAGAGCGCAACTTTTTCATCCAGGCCGCTTCTCTTAAAGCGGATTCGATATTATCCTCGCCGGATGTCAATTTGACGGCCAGCAACGAATCTGTATTATCGATGTATACCACCAAGCTCCTTCCCATCACTATCGGGTTTTCACAAAAGGCAATCTTTTCCTTGTCCAGCACTTCACGCCACGTTATCCGTGGAATCTCTTCGGCAATGTTACCGTCTATATTGGGACCGCCGACTGAAAGTGGGAGGGAACCAATTGCCTCGGCCGACGCTCTGTGAGAATGCCCTTTGGTAGTACCAAGAAGTTCTTGTAGTGTGGCAAGCGAGTGAAAGGCCAGTGGGCTTCCAGCGGTGCTGGTAACAAGGGAAGAGAGAGCTTCAGCAGCTTTCTTGTAAAGAAAAAAAGCCTGCGTTTCAGAAGTGAAATCCGGGCTTTCAAGGACTTGCTTGAAAGCAGAGACCGTTTCAAGGCGGGCAATTCCTGGGTATGTTTCGACAAAGCTGTGCAAATCACCAAGAGCTATATAGGTGGCGGCAAAATTTAGGGTTCCCGCCTTTAGTGGGTTTTCTAAGTTAGTCCTTTCCTTTTCTAAGTCTCGCCTATACATAGTTCATCCTTGTTACCACCTCCACGATCAGGTGTCTAGTCGTCGGGGGATACTTTATGGCTTGGGTTGGCACTAATCTTGCTGTACCCATAGTCAAAATGATGTCCCAAAAATAACCCATTGTGGTTAAAGACGAATCTTCCAGACGACATCTGAAACATTTGATTATGACCGAAAAAAATTCCCACTACGAAAACATTTCTGATCAATATTACAGTGCTGAGTTAACCGTGAAGGGGCTTGATCTTGCCTATCAGTTCAAGCTTCGAAATCTTTTCTCAAAGTATGCCGGCGTATTAGTAAGGCAGGATTCGAATCTCCTGCCATGGCTCAAGGCAGGAGATATATTCAACGTAAAGTACTATTCCAAAGACTCACCCTATCCTCCGCGCTCTCTTGAAACACAAATACACGATATTACAAAGGATGAACATGGCAAGTATGGGGGGCACTATTTGGTTTGTTTGGAGATCATGGAAGGACCGCGGTAAGCTTGCCTATGCTAAAGGTGGTCTCGAATCTTTCGAAGAATTCTTTCTGATCTTGCCTTGTTCCCAAAGACACCGATACGTATCGAGATTTCTGTCAAAGATTCGGAAATAGAACGTATATCAACCCAAAGTTTCTTCCCGTCAGCAAACCTTGACTCGACCTTGGCGGCAATCTTGTCTTTCACATCCTTTTCAACAGGGAGTTCAAAGGCTTTAAGGGCTATAATTGTAGCTTCATGGACCTTTGTAATGGGGCTGTCAAGCTGCTCCTTAAGCTTTCCTTTGGCCCAAACTACTCCCCCTGCACCAGCCGCGCCCCCTGCTACAAATACGGCAGCAGGGCATCCGGAAAGCTGAATAGCAATAACCAATAAAAAAGCCGCTCGACCCAATACCTTAAACATATCCTTTCCCCTTCTCTATTGCACTTGAACTATGCTCCGATAGCTATCACGACCAAACATTGGAGTCAATTTAATTGTCGTAACCGTTCACGGAGTGACGTCAAAGCGTCACGTAGCTACTGTTTGCGGTTAATCTCTTTTGCGATATCGAACACTTATTCACACATCTACAGACTGTGACGTTTCCCAGTGGCTTATAGCCTGTTGACCAAGTGTGATCGTGTCTGTATGCTATGATGAGTATGAGACCTCAATTAAGCGAATTTGCTCAGTTGAAAGTCATTATAAAGAGGAGGTTGGAAGTTATGGGGTGGTTTGGGAAACTGATGTTTGGTTCCATGGGTCTGCTGCTGGGCGGACCTCTGGGCGCTATTGCCGGGGCAGCTCTGGGACATCATCTGGTCGACAAACAACAAAACGATACATACCGGCGCCCAACGCTCATATATACAGAACAAAGCCAGGCCGCCTATTTTGTAAGCATGTTTTCAATATTGGGCAAGCTCGCAAAAATAGACGGTGTGGTAACCAGAGAGGAAATTGCCGTTGCCGATCGTTTCATCAGTAATCTGAATATTGATGACAGACAGAAACAATTTGCCAGACAGGTCTTTAATGAGGCAAAAGATTCCAGATATACAATCGATGATTTCGCACTGCAGCTATACCAGATCAACGAGGGGCAGCCTGCAGTACTCGTTTCATTTCTGGACTTGCTGTTCCAGATAGCCGCGGCAGACAACAAACTTCATCCTGCTGAAGAATCCGCATTAAACAGGATTAAGGATATTTTCCATATCAGTAACCAGCAGTTCAACGACATTAAGGCCGCATATTTCAAAGATGTTGATAGGTTTTACAAAGTATTGAGCTGTACACCTAAAAGTTCGGATCAGGAAATCAAGGTCAGTTACAAAAAGCTCGTTAAGGAATTTCATCCCGACATGATTGTCTCAAAAGGCCTACCCGAGGAATTTACAGAATTTGCCGCGAAGCGCTTTCGGGAGATCCAGGAAGCCTATGAAGGAATCAAGCGGGAGCGCCGGCTCTAAACGCCTGTGGGGTCCCCTTTTTTTCACTTGGCATGAATGGATCATGAATCTCTGCAGTAGTCAGACATCACGGCATGAATTTTGCTCTGCTTTTCAGGAATCTATGCTCTTCGAGACATACAGAAATCAAGCAGCGCAAACAAATCACATTCGTTCCTCTGTCTGCGTTTGTCGCATGGGGGAAAAGCAAGTTTGGATGCATTTATCCCAGCAATCCTTCCATATCTGGAGGTAATCTTATGAATAGAGATACCGCTCCTGTATTCTCGTTCTTTGCCACAGCGTTCTCCCTGGTATCAGTTGGCGGCGTAAGGGCGCCTCTCAGGTGTTGCTATCCGGACCAACTGCAAAGGAGGTTCCCGCGAGGGAAACGCATGCTTGTCGTAGCTTGTGCCATTACTTTCCTCTATTGCGGGCTGGCTTTAGCCTCTGAAAACCAATTATCCGCCGGCAAAGACAAGATTGTGTTGGGTATGTCTACTGCGTTGAGTGGCCCTGCCGCCATCCTTGGTATCAACATGCGAGCCGGAGTATTTACAGCCATCAGTGAGGTTAATAGGTCTGGGGGTATGCACGGACGCAGCGTTAACCTTATATCTCTCGATGATGGTTATGAACCGTCTCGTACAGCTCCTAACATGCGCAAGCTCATCGATGAAGAGCAGGTCCTTGCCGTAATAGGAAATGTTGGGACCCCTACGGCCGTCGCAGCTATTCCTATAGCGAATGCGAGCAGAACCCCGTTTTTCGGAGCCTTTACCGGGGCGGGGGTCCTGCGAAAGGCTCCGCCGGATCGTTATGTGATAAATTATCGGGCGAGTTATGCCGAAGAGACTGCCGCCATGGTCGATGGGCTGGTAAAGTTCGGCGGGCTGCAACCTCGCGAAATCGCTTTTTTCACGCAGCGGGATGCGTATGGTGATGCCGGTTATACTGGTGGGATTGCTGCGCTAAAACGTCACGGACTACGAGATGAAAATATCATTATCCACAGCCGATATGAACGAAACACGCTGGCAGTGGAAAACGCCTTGGCTGACTTGATCATGGCTAATCCGCAGCCACGCGCAGTCATTATGGTCGGGGCTTATGCCCCCTGTGCCGTTTTCATTACACTTGCAAAAAAAAGCGGACTGGATGCGCTTTTCCTCAACGTTTCTTTCGTCGGGGCTGAGCCGTTAGCTGAGAAACTAGGTGGGGATGGGAACGGGGTGATTGTCACACAAGTCGTGCCGCATTTTGAGGCCGATCTGCCTATCGTTAACAGATACCGGAAGGCCATTCATTTATGGGATCCTTCGGCAACACCCACATTCGGCTCACTGGAGGGATACATAGCTGCCACGATTTTCTTTCAAGCCTTAGAAGATATTGAGGGACCTATTACCAGAGAAACCGTGGTTACGGCCCTGGAACGACTCGGTGATTTTGACATCGGATTGGGACAACCATTGCACTTTGCCTCAGATGACCACCAAGCCTGCCATACAGTATGGCCAACCATTATCAAGGACGGAAAAGTTGTGCCATTCAAGTGGGAAGAACTCCAATCGAAATTGGCTAGGAGACGCCATGAGTGAACAAGAAAAAAAGATAGGTCGCAGCAGTGCCACGAGACTTGTCTGGACGGTCGCATTTCTAGGTGTTGTAGTCGGTGTGATAATGCTTGGCATTGTTTTTATGACCCTCTCAGATATTCGAACGAAAAGAAAGAACCTCGATGCCATACATGCAGAGATGACTCACCTGCTGACTTCACTCGATCCTCATCTGACTCAAGGTCGAGAAGAATTGAGGACACTGCTGGACGGCCAGGGGACAGGGAATGTTGCGGGTGAATGGACGATGAAGTTGACAAGTATTGTTAACGATTACACCAAACGGGACATTGCGGGAGATCCAGCCATAAAAGCGTCCCTCAATGACTTTAAGGATAGAGTAACCACGCTTAAGGACATTTGGAGGCAGTGTTTACGATGGGCCGAAACCTACTCTACAGTTATTGTCGCATTCCCTGCGGCGCAAAAAGCAGCTGATTCGTCCCTTAGAGATCTGCATGCCGCCATATCAAGTATTGAGGGGCGTCAGAGGTTGGACCATGCCATTCAGATCCAGCGATATCTAAAAGGCGAAGGGGAAGAAAAGGGCCAGTTTGCCCGCAAGATCATCACCGAGATGAGTGACATAACCCGGATTCCAACTATTAAAACCGAGCTTGCCGATCTTTCTTTGCTATTGGAGCGCCTCCTAAGCGAAAACCACATCGACAATCTTGCCGATCTCAAAGATAACAAGTTCAAGTCGACATTAGATCGTTTAAGGCGATGTTTCACTAATTTAACATTATCAGAGCTGCCGTCAATTGTTGTCAATGAGGAGTTGCTCAGAAACGTCGAGATCGCGCTGTTTGGTCAGGGTTATCAAATCGATTCCGTACACCAAACCATTGTTCCAGGCTACGGCGGACTTTACTCGCTATGTAAGGATCGGTTGACACTTCGAGCCTCAGGGAAAAGCCTTAGAGTCGTAGTAGCTCAGCTATTTGAGGATCTCAAGGCTGCAAGGCAACAACTAGCAGAAAACCTGGAGTTTTTCGCGACTAAGATTGCAGGGTCGGCAGAAACGGCTTTGGGAAAGGCTTGGCGAAACATGCTGGTTGTCTGGCTTTTCTCAATGATTGTTTTTCTTGCTTTGACTGCCAGAATTGCACGCACGGTCACACAGCAGGTAAAAGCAATAGGGGCTGCCAATGAAGACCTAAAAAATGAAGTTTATGAACGTAAACGTGCGGAAGACGCAGTCCGAAAAAGCGAGGAGAAACTCCGCAGAGCCAACGACGAGCTAGAAGATCGCGTAGAAAAGCGGACTGCGGAGTTGAAGAATGCCAACGAATTGCTTGGGGGGGAAGTAGAGGAACGCAAACAAGCCGAACAAGCGCTTCGAAAGAGCGAGGAGAAATACCGTGCTTTGAGTACTGAGCTGTCCGAGGGATTAACTGATGTTTTTGAAGCGCTTAAGGAGATTTCTGCCGGCAATACTTCTGTAAACATCCCAGAAACCTCAGAGGTCGAACTAATTAGCAAGCTGAAACATACGGTGAACACAACAGGCCGTAATATAAAGGAAATCGTTGATTTGTCTCACGAATTTGCCATAGGTCTTTCTGAGCATTTCCACATACTGCACTTAGTTTCAAAAGGAGATCTCAATGCTCGAGTAACCGGAGCTTCCACAGTTGACCTGCTTGAATTATTGAAGAACGTAACGAACCAAATGATCGAAAGTGTATCCAGAGAAATCGCGGAGAGAAAGCGGGCAGAGAAAGTCGCCGGGGAAGCCAATAGAGCGAAAAGCGACTTCCTTGCGAACATGAGCCACGAAATTCGCACACCAATGAACGCTGTGATTGGGATGACAGGCTTGCTCTTGGAGACAGAGTTAACCGATGACCAGCGTGATTGTGCAAAGACGGTCCAAGTTTCGGGTGAATCTCTCCTTCAGATTATTAACGACCTCTTGGATTTTTCAAAAATCGAAGCCGGCAAACTAGAGCTTGAAACCATCGACTTTGATTTGAGAGCGAGTTTGGAAAACTTGATGGAAATAGTGACACAGAAAGCCGTCGACAAGGGATTGGAGCTTGCGTGTGTGATTCAGCCGGAGGTCCCTTCGAACGTCAAGGGAGACCCTGGGCGGTTGAGACAGATACTTCTTAACTTGGTGACAAACGCTGTGAAGTTCACGGAAAAGGGCGAAGTTGTGATACGCGTTTCCGTCGAAGTAGAAAGTCATTCCGATATAAGACTTTGCTTTTCTGTGACAGACTCTGGTATTGGTATTCCAACAGATCGTTTGTGTCGACTTTTTAAACCCTTTTCCCAGGCTGATACATCAACTACGCGGAAATATGGAGGCACAGGGCTCGGTCTGGCCATTTCAAGTCAACTTGTGGAGAATATGGGTGGGAAAATCACCGTTTCAACCGAAGAAGGGAAGGGATCCATATTCTCTTTTACAGTAGTCTTGGAACAAGGGAAAGATGAAAAGACGGTGGCTGTGTCTCATGCGGATATAAGCAAGAAAAGGGTCCTCGTGGTGGACGATAACGCGGTGAATAGAGAGGTGCTTACTACGTATTTTAAATCGTGGGGCTGCGAATTTGGTACGGCTTCAGGACCTGGTGAAGCCTTATCGATGCTTCGGTCGGCCTCAGAAAACGGCTTGCCTTATCAAGCAGCCATCGTGGATTTCGTGATGCCGGGAATGGACGGAGAAGCGCTGGGACGGGAAATTAAGGCTGACAAGGCGCTAAAAGAAACGGCCCTTGTCATGGTTACCTCGTGGGGCCTAAGGGGAGACGCTGTCCGGGTAAAGGAGATCGGTTTTGCCGCTTATCTTGTTAAACCGATCAAGCAGTCTCAGCTTCTCAACTGTTTGTTGACGGTACTTGGTGGACCGAGATCCTTAAGAAAAGATGACGGGAAACACACACTTGTTACACGCCACACTCTTGCCGAGGCAAAACATAAGGGTCACATCCTCTTGGTCGAAGATAACCCTGTAAACCAGAAACTGGCTGTGCGCCTTATCGGAAAAACAGGTATTGATGCTGATACGGTAGCTAATGGAAAAGAAGCCGTCAAAGCCCTTGAGATGGTCTCTTATGACTTGGTGTTTATGGATGTTCAAATGCCTGAAATGGACGGCTATGAAGCTACTAGAATCATACGCGATCCAGGATCGAATGTTCGCAACCACAACGTGCCCATTGTCGCCATGACTGCACATGCCATGAAGGGAGATCGGGAAAAATGCATTGAAGCAGGCATGGATGATTATATCTCTAAACCCATTCGGCCGGAGAAATTGGTGCAAATGATGGACAAGTACTTGCCCTCTTGAAATACTCGGGGGAGATAGGTACGTCTTAAGGCCGCCTTTCAAGAAACATCTCCTATCACATTCAGCGTCTCAAAAAATGTATGGCAATTTTATTTATTTTATCTTAGTTCTTCTTGTTTATTCCACTTATTATCCTCCGCAGGAGTCTTATTTTGGGGGCATTGAGACTCTTGTGATCTTCTTGTCGCTTCTGGCTTTATTTGTAGCTGCAACCAAAAGTTCCTTTGGCAGACTTTTGAAAAGGATTGGCCTGAACGGGCCACATGGGTTGCATGGTCAGTTTGACCGATTATTTAGTCGTCAGGCCATCATGGCCGTTGTGCTCTTTTCCGCAGATTGTTATCTGTTAAATTTGAAGCTCTTTGTTATTGATTTGCCAGTTTTTTCATCGTCTCCAACCCTGATGGCGCTTCTTTTTATTGCGCTTTTTACCTGTTATCTTTCTATTATTTGGGCATGCGCCCATGAATCTTACCAACGCCTCTTTCAAACGAATATTTCCGTCAAATCCTACGTGCTTTCCAATATCGCCTTTCACTTGCCTGTGCTCTTGCCGTGGCTGCTGATTTCAGCGGGCATCGATTTGATAAGCATACTTCCCTTTGAAACACCCAAGCGCCTGTTGACCAAACCTGAGGGGCAACTCATCTTTTTTTCTTGTTTTATCGCCTTACTTGTTATTGTGGCTCCTTCTTTAATCCGGTTCTTTTGGCAGTGTCGTCCGCTTTCTTTTGGTTACAAGCGTCAACGGATTGAGGCAATGTGCCGTAAGGCGAGGCTGGGATATAGCAATATCTTGAAGTGGCCCATCTTTGAAGGCAGACTTCTAACAGCCGGAGTAATGGGATTGGTCAAGAGATTTCGATATATCCTGGTAACCGAAAGTCTTCTTCAGATTTTAAGTGATGATGAGCTTGATGCCGTCATAGCCCACGAGATCGGTCATATCAAGAGAAAACATCTGGTATTTTATCTTATATTCTTTGTGGGCTTTATTGTACTCTCATACAGCCTTTTCGATTTAATTGTCTATGTAATCCTGTACGGCAATTTGGCGTTTCCTGCTGCTGGAACTGTTGTAGCCAAACTGCCTATGTTTACCTCACTTGCTTTTACTGTTGCCATGGCTATACTATTTTTAGTCTATTTCCGATATGTGTTTGGCTATTTTATGCGTAACTGTGAGCGACAAGCAGATCTCTATGCCTTTACTCTGCTGGGAGACAGCAGATCTCTCGTTTCCTCTTTGGAAAAGATCGCCGTTTATAGTGGGCAAACCCACGATAGACCAAGCTGGCATCATTTCAGTATTCGACAGCGGATCGATTTTTTGAACAAGTGCGAAAACGATAGACGTTGTGTGCACCAGCATGACAGGAAACTGCGTAGGAGTATCATAGTGTTTATGATTGGGCTTGTTGCTTTCGGTTATTTAGGATATGCCGTCAATTTTGGCGATGTGGGGGAAACCTTAAACAGTCGCTTCCTCGAAAAAGTTCTGGTTACAGAAACAGGACAGAATCCAAGAAGACCGGGTCTATATAATATGCTTGCTTCCCTTTACTACCAAAACGAGGAATATGGACAGGCCATAGTAACTTACGAAAAATCTCTTCGGCTTGCACCTGATAATGCAGAGACCTTAAACAACCTGGCCTGGCTTTTTGCCACTTGCAATAAGAAGAAGTACAGGAACGCAAAAAAGGCGCTTGTCTACGCAAAACAAGCCGCAGCTCTTAAGCGTGATCCCCACATTCTGGATACTCTGGCCGAAAGCTATCATATGAATGGATTTCATCAAGAGGCAATAAGGGTTATCAGGGAGGCTTTGGCCAAGGCCCCTAAGGATCCGGACTATTATGAGGGACAACTTGAAAAGTTTAAAAGTGCTGTTAACCGGGGTTAGGAGTGACGGCCTTCCAGGCTACCCCCTCCTAACCGGGAAAACTGACCATTACACACACATGAGACCGTGGACATTGTTGTTTTTGTAAGTACTTGTTCCTGAACAGCAGAATATCGAATGTCGAAGTACCCCCTTCATAATTCTGCGGTTCCTTGTTCGATATTCGATATTCAATAAAACACCCCATGTATCAAGTGTGTATTGTGCTCATCCTTGGAACCCTGAGTAGTCCTACTTTATGCAGACTTTTCGTACATGCAATAGATCAGTATGTCCAGCAAAGATCTTCTCAATGCCATCTTGCTTTAGCGTGGTCATTCCGTCTGTAATGGCCTGAGTCAGGATGTCATTCATCTTTGCTTTTCCTTGAATGAGCCTTTTCATCTCGTCAGTTCCAACCAAAAGTTCATGGATTCCCATACGGCCTTGATATCCGGTATTGTTGCAGTAGGAACACCCTGCCGGTTTGCAGAGCATGAGATCATTTGAATAGGTTATGTCTAGCCTTTCAAATTCCTTAGAACCATATTCTCGAACTAGTTCGTCATATTCCTCCTTTGAGGGGTGATACTCCTTTTTGCATTTTTTGCACAGTGTGCGAATTAGGCGCTGGGCCATAATTCCTAGTATGGCATCGGCAAAATTGAACGGATCCATTCCCATATCGAGGAGTCGTGTTATGCTTTCCGGCGCGCTATTTGTATGGAGTGTGGAAAATACAAGATGTCCGGTCAATGAGGCTTCGATGCCTACGTGGGTGGTTTCTTTGTCGCGCATCTCTCCTACCATGATAACGTCCGGATCGGCCCTTAAGAATGAACGCATGGCAGCTGCAAAATCAAAACCTATCTTATGGTGAATCTGGACCTGCCGCAGCCCTACTTGAGTGATCTCAACAGGGTCTTCCGCTGTCCATATCTTGATGTCGGGCTTATTGATATAGGCAAGAGCAGAATGGAGTGTCGTTGTTTTACCAGAGCCCGTCGGTCCGCAGACAAATATAAGTCCGTAGGGCTGAGTTGCAAGGTTTGCGAAATTCTCATAATTTTGCTTAGAAAGTCCTATCTTGTTAAGGGGCAGTGGATCACCACTGTGTAGAATACGCAATACGACATCTTCCAGGCCACCTGCTGTTGGAACTGTGGCTACACGCAGCTCAATATTTTTCCCGCCGTATTTTTTAAACTTTATCTTCCCGTCCTGGGGTTTTCGACGTTCGGCGATATCCAGATCCGACATGATCTTGAGTCGTGATACGATGGCGGCGCGGTAGCTGTAAGGAACGGTTTGGTAGAGCTGACAGACACCGTCAATCCTGAAACGAATCTCAGTATTTTTCTTCCCTGGATAGGGTTCTACGTGGATATCCGAGACATTTCGGGCATAGGCATCCAGGATAATCTTGTTGACTAATTGGACTATAGCGCTGTCCTCGTCATTAACACTTCTTTCTGCTTCTTCAATCTCTTCGTCTTCGGCTGTGAGTTGGCCGAGGATCTCATCAATGTCCCTTTGCTCCTTTTCCTCTTGGTAGAAAAGATTGAGGAAACTGAGAATATCTTCTTTCAAAGCCACATGAAAGACCAGCCGTTGGCCCGCAAACAATGGCTTTATCATATCTATTTTTTGCAGGTGAAAAGGATTGTCAATGGCAATAACAACCTTGCCGTCTTCTTTCTTGATAGGGACCCAATTATTTCGCTTCATAAAGGGAACTTTCAACCCTAAAAGGAGTTCCCCGGGTATTGCCATCGTCTCGGTGTATTCTGCAAAAGGGGTTCTGTAATATTGACTAAGAGCCTTTCCAACCTCCTTTTTTGGTACCTTGAAGTCTTGGATCAATATTGGTTCGACATCCTTTTTGGTTTGTCGAGCATCTGATATTGCCTTGTCGAGCTCCTTTTGGGTCAAAAGGCTATTTTCTACTAAATAATCAAACTTGCCGGGACGGGCTTTTGCCATCCTTTTCTGGTTATATATGGCAATGCCGAGTATCTTGGCCAGTTCTTGAATGGCATCTTCATCACGTTTGACAAAGGAAGAACCGTTTTTGCGATTGATAATCTGGATGGCTCCAAGGAGGTACTTTTGAAAACTAATGGGGGCGGCTAAGACCTGTCGGGTTTGAAAGCCGCTCTTCTCGTCCCACGTATTATCAAAGGACAAAGAAGCATTAATGGATGAGAGTTCATCTTGATCGTTTACATCTATGATGTTAAGCAATTCACCCTTGCTGGCTACGTATCCTATTAGGCTGGTAGCGGAGATGGGGACGCGGATCTCATTAATTTCATTTCCTGACTTGACTCTAGAAACAAGTTCTTTGTTTATACCGTCGACCACATATACGGTAAGTCGTTCGGCATCAAAGAGGCTAGTCACGCTATCTTTTAGATCTGTCAGTATTTCGTCAATGTGATTTGCCGAATTAACTCGGTTGGTGATTTGCAGCAGTTTTTCGCGGTAATCAACTTCTTCTTTCAGGTCAGCAGACTTGTTTGCCTCATTATCTGCGGCCTGTTTTTTTTGCATGTTTAATACGACCATGGAGACCTAACTTTTCATGTGTGTGAGTAACTCAACCTAGTCTTCAGGCAGGTGCTCTTTTGAACCGGCAAGGTAGAGTGCATAGAATTTTCTTGCCCCGCCTAGGATCAAAAATGCGCCAATAAAATAACGGGCAAGATTTAAAAAACCAGTCCCATATCCTTGGCGAATGGCATATGGTGTCTTAATGCAAAGCAACAAACCCATTGCCGTCAAAAGAACCGCCCATATGCTTTGTAGTGTCTTGTGCTGATCGTAAGCCATATCGCAAGTACCTGTATGTATGATAAAGGAACGAAAACCATCAGCAATTCCAAGATCAATTTTACGACAGCCGGACAGCTATGTCAATGCATATGCCTCCATACAAGTTTGAATCCGTACAAGTAATAGGACAGATGCCGTTAATTATCTTTCGGTTTTTCGTTATAAAACCTTTAGGGGCGGCGCTGGAAAAGGGCTTGCTGCTTTCCTGGCGTGGCCTCAGAGCTTTGTCAGACTCGAAGTCTTTTTTGAGACCCTAATTGAGTTAAACACAATTAGGGAGTGATCAGTTTTCAG
>CAYSBQ010000020.1:0-24924 GCA_964429315.1 uncultured Desulfobacterales bacterium | reverse complement strand
CTGCTGCGTTGTCAAGGGATCGGCGTAAACGACTACAGCCTCACCCTTGACGCCTTGCATCTGCAGCACCCTCGGCTTTTGCAACGTTAGGGTTACGTAAGTTCTCAAAATTACATTACCTCTAATCCCCTTGGGTCTATTACCGCCTCTAGCAGCGCAGCATCCTCCCTTCGCAGGAGTATATCCTGCCATAAGGGTCTTAAGTTTTCAATATTTTCTTCTATGCCCAAAGCCCAAAGGCACCCTCCGCCGCCGGCCCCTGCGAACCTTGCCCCACAGTTGCTAGACAAAGCACTGTCTAGGAGCGACTCTCCCACTTCATCAAAAACATAAGGCGTGATTTCTCGCCTGATTTCCACTTCTCTATTCATGGCATGTACGGCAGAAGCCCAATCTTTTACACTAAGGGCCTTAACAAATGTCTTTGTAGTGGTTACAATTTCAGCCCAAAGGTGCCTATTGTTGCCTGTTACAAACTGACGAACCCATTCCCGGTTGATGTCGCCGGACTTGTGAGGCACCCCACAATAGGCAACCAGAAGGTGTTTCTCAAGCGTTTCGTAGTCAGCCTTTGCCAATACCTCTCGTCCTCTAAAAGGCGGATCAGTGGGATCAGAAGGCCAATACCAGGCATGAACTCCCCCATAGGCCGCCGCAAGATGGTCTTGAAGGCCGCAAGACATGCCTGTAACAGCCTCCTCAATGGCGTGTGCAGCGAGCACCGTTTTTTCTTGGTTTATCCGTCCGCCCAGTGTCATGGAAAGTGCACCCATAAGGGCCACAACGGCACTGGAAGAACCTCCGAGAGCGCTTCTTGTTGGTGAATCAGAGATGATGTCTATGTGCAGCCCTTCCACGCCAAAATAGGCAGTCACGGCGAACATGAGGCCTAATGGAGAATCAAAAGGCGCACTATCCGCGGGATACACTTCACTTTCAAAACCCTGTGAAGACACCTTTACAACGCCAGGTTCATAGGGTCGTAGCCGGACCTTAGTCTTTAGATTCAGGGCAATGTTGAAAGTGCATGGCGAAAGGTGTCGTAACAGGTAGTAAAAGGTCTTGATGTCAAGAGTGCCACCACAGTCAATCCTGCAAGCGGCAGAGGCATTGACCGGGTGAGACTCAAGAATCTTGCTGAGATTTTTCACGGTTTTTGTTCCTTTTTTCTGGACGCAATATCCCTACAAACGAAATATACCTCACGCAAAGTGCGTATTTTTAATACAAGATCAATGCAAGATTAACACCATAGATGGACTTTTTGCGAAGTCGTCAATCACTACCCCTGAAACAGCCGGCTCGAGGGCGCTATCTATCAAAGGCCTCTTTTCCCCTCTTCAATAGCGTCAATAATCTTATTTCTGATCTCCGGTATCTTTTCTTCAAGCCTTTCCCATGACGGGAGCTCTCTGGTGTCTATATATTCATATTTTAACCTGTTTTCCACGGCTATAATAGCTTTCTGAAGGCCATGCCTGTTAAACTCCTCAAACTCAGGGTTCATCGCCGTGTACCTCAAAAACATCGCGGAAATATTCTGAGGCACATCCAGAAGTTGTCCCACATTGATTATGGCATCAGTAATCACCTCATTGACAAACCTCTCTTCACCATTGCGATCGTAGTACAATCCATTGGCCTTGGCATTTTCTGCATATTTCTTTATCATCTCCTCTGCCACAGACTGATAGGTCAAGGCCACATCCCGGAAGAAATGACTTGAAACCTCCAACCCCTCTTCAACAATGAGGGCGTTGAGGAGGGTGGCTATAATGTCTGAGGACATCTTGTGAAGCCCCTTGTCAGGGTTAGATGGCGAAACCTTCTGATGTTTATGATCGAAATAGCCTTTGGTAAACTCGACTTGTGCTATCTGATTGGCCTTACGGTAAACCTCAATAAGGGTGAGGATCTCAACGCCCCAGTTAAGCGTATATCTCATCCGTCTTAACAGGTCTATATTGATGGCAATCTCGCCGGAAAGTTGATATTTAAAGAGCAAGAGAAAATCGATGATGTGAAGCATTTTATCTTCACCGCTGTCTCCGAACTTGCGTTTCAGCGCTATCAGTATTGGATCAACTAGGAGGCGCTTTACCCTGCCGAAGAATTGTTTCCCATCACTCCGGGCATAATAGGCCTTGGCAAATTGGTAATTGAAGATCTCGATGGGATAGAAGAGTCGGTCGAGCTGCCTGCGTTTGAACGTTTTTATATCGGCATCCAGCAGGCCGACAGAAGTGGCACTCAGTGCGATGGCGACGCCAAAAGACATAAAGACGTTTCGCCCCTTCCCCCGCTGGCTCAAATCAATCCCAGCCGATTCCAACAACTCGTACAACTGTCCGAAACGGGGGCCGTCATTCCACTGGATCAAAACGTTAGTCAATCCAGTGTCAGTGATTATCTCATCAAGGAGATCCACGTCCTCTTTTGTGCCCGCGTCAACACCAATAATGATGTTGCTCAGATAGCTCGCTCCCTTTAGTTCTCTTAGTATGTTTTCAAAGATAGGTCGACTGTCAGCGTTATTGAATTCTGAAGCCAAGGCTGGAATGATGAGTACGGGCTTTTTCCAGCGGGAATACTGTGTCAGCTTTTCCAATAGATCATTGTCATCAGAAAGCTGATAGATGTTTGTTATTCTCGTGCTCTTTTGAGAGTAGTCAGACATTGCAGTAACCTCCTAGCAGGCGTGGGTTGAAGTCCCGGCTGCATTGTCCCGATCATCGGGTGTCGCCCCGAAGAGAGGTAGCCACTTCTTTGGGCTTAGAGTTAGTCTTTACACCTTCATCCCAAACCTGAATAAGATAATCCTTGTTGTCTTCAAAAGTCTGCGCTTGCTGTTCCACCAATTCCTCGGCTTCACTTGAACTCATGTTCTTGGTTTGGTTAATAAAGGATGCCACACGACCAAGGTAAAGAGGAGTGACCAGATTTACCAGTTGGGTGCGGTTGTCTGTCCATCTATGGAAGGTCGCTGCGATTTCATAAAGAACGAAAACCCACGTTTTTTCGGGCATGATGAACTTAGTCTTCGCCTTGGTTGCACAATTTTTGAGCACTTCAAAGCACTCCGGACAAAATATGTCTTTATACAAACCCTTAAAATGACGAAAACCTTCCTTGTACTCAGAGACCAAGCGACCAAGATCAACATGAATGGCTTCAGGCTCTTGAAACTTTTCCAGTCCGAACATGGGTATACTTCGACTCCCTTTAACGGCCTTCCACCATGCCTCATTTTGTTCCATGAGGACAAAAAGGGTATGGACCACCTGTTGAAACATGGAACCAAGGGATTCAGACGGATCCTTTGCGTCATGGATCTTGGCGCCCAGGTTGGATTGGCATATCTTGAAATTGTTGGAAATCGCATTAGTTGTCATCCAAACATCTATGCCATAGCGAGCAACGTCGGTGTCCCAAACATCCTGTTCAATATAGTATGCTGCCAGTTCACCAACAAAGGCGAAATCTCCGCCGATAGGTTGACGGATGCGCAGCCCATAAAGAGTTCGAGTCAGGTTATAGACAATGTTATTTGTGATAGTTCCATCGTATTTGTAACGTGAATAGACCGGACAAACAAATTCGTACTCATTTTCCAGGATCGGTTCCAGGAGATACTTGACCCAATCGTTGGTGATTGAACGTAGATCCGAGTCAACTACCATGCAGGCGCTTACCTTCAAGCGCTTGGCTGCCTCGAAGATAGATCGAAAAGCCGACCCTTTTCCCCCCGGGCCCCTGTATATGGAAACAATCTTTTCTTGCCACGGCTTGATCTCAAAGTCCTTCGCCACATCTCGAGTATCATCTGTGGACCCACCATCGGCAATAAAAATCACGCACCTTCTGTCCTTGTAATGCTTGGCAAGTCCATGGCTGACCATGCGAACCACATGCCTAATGGTTAATTCGTTGTAATAACACGGTATCCCCACAAGGATATCCGATGATTCAATTTCTTCCAGTCGTTTAGACGTATAAGCCCTTATGGCAGAATCGTATTTCATTAAATCTCCCATCCTTTCCTTTAATAGCGTCTGGTGCGAATAATATTCCAGGCCAACCACAAATTAAGTATTCCTGAAATCAGATTTCTAAATGTCATGTCTAAATATCATTGGCCTACCAATACCATGCTTGCGAAGATCGGTCCATTTTTTTGTGAGTTCAGAATGTTCTTTTGCCCGGTTCATGCACCGCATGAAACGATCTGTGCATCTGGAGTTTTTTACTGTGTCGTCTATTTGTGAACTTTTTACGAAGCCATCAAAATTCTTATTATAATTTTAAGTATAATCGATTATAATGACTCCTAAGGGCTCGTCACTCAATAACTGTCACATCTTGCTGGTCTTTGGGGCCGTCTTCTGCGTTGCTCGGTTGGTCGCATACCTCGGTATGCTCCCGCCAGAGCGCCTTGGATACAACCCAAAATCCTTCGCAATCTTGAAACACTTATTTCGTGACGAACCCTAAAATTTCGCGTGAAAGGGAACATAAGGGTGACACAATGGGTAACGAACTTGCTTCGGTCTTAGGTATCGTAGTTCCGGTAGATTGGGACGATAACGGGGTCCCTCTTGCCACGGCTATCCTGGGCCCAAATAAAAATGAATATTATGTCGAACAAGATGAACGGGGTGCTGAATTGTTGGCAGTCGTGACAAGAGAAGTGGAGGTCAAAGGTGTCATCAAGAAGGCTGGGCAAGGCCAAAAGATGATCAAGGTTGAAAGTTTTGACCTTAAAACAGGAGATGAGCAGTGCATCATAGAATAGGCCCAAACGGTGGGGGAAAGTCAGTGAAAGGCAAGAAGAAGTCTTTCTAAGTTGCTTCGACGCATTATTGACCTTCGTTATAAATAATCCGGAGCCCTTCAAGGGTGAGATGGGGTTCAACCGTATCGATTGTTTGTGCTACATCGGCCATGAGTTCAGCCAAGCCACCTGTAGCAACAACTTGAGGTTCCAGAGACATCTCTTCTTTGATACGTCCTACAATCCCATCCACTAGCCCTGCATAACCATAGATAATCCCTGCGGTCATACTGCTAATGGTATCTTTGGCAATGACACGATCCGGCTTCTTAAAAATCTCTACCCTGGGAAGTTTGGAAGCCTTTTGAAAAAGGGCCTCTGCAGCAATCAAGATACCCGGACTTATCGCACCCCCTAAGTAGGCGCCTTCGCGCGAGATGCAATCAAAGCTGGTGGCTGTACCAAAATCAACCACAACGAGACTTGTAGGGTATTTGTGAAAGGCTGCAATAGCATTCACAAGCCTATCGGCCCCCACTTCCTTTGGATTATCGTAGAATATCGGCATATGCTTGAATGTGGCGGCATCGACCCAAATAGGCGTATGCCCCATATACTTTGTGCAGAAGCTGTTCAGGCTATTGACTATGGGGGGCACAACACATGAAATAATTGTTCCGGTAACAGATTCCAGGTCTGCCCCACGTGATGAAAAGAGATTTTTTAAAAGCATACCAAATTCATCTTCTGTTACGTCCTTTTCAGTTCTCACTCGCCAATGGCAGACGAGATCTTTACCTTTGTAACCCCCAATCACGGTATTCGTATTTCCTACGTCGATTGCCAACAACATGTATGTATCAACCCCCATAATCGCTAAGTTGTTTTGAAAGATGGTGACTACTCACGTAGTCAGGCTTAGGGCTCGCGCAAAAATAACTTCACATTTTGGCATCTCAGCTTCAACACATCTTTGACCGATGCCTCATTCACAAAATCCTCGAAATAGCTCGCTATGTCTGCGGTTTTGCTCAATCGGATCGGCCAAATCTGCCCCAAATCTGAGCGCCAAATCTGCGAACTTATTTTTTCGCGAGCCCTTAAGCTGTTTAGACTGAAGGCTGAAGGAACAAAAAAAGCACGATTGACGCACTTTGGTGGAGAGAGCAGGTTTTCGCACCAAACATAGCTTCAAAATTAGCTGTATTTCAGTTTTTCCTAACAGACTTCAGACTTCAGCCTACTCACCTGAGTTACGAAAGATGAACGTTAAACCCCGGACCTATGAACGCTTAAAATATTTCAATCATAAAAGCTTCAGGCTTTGCCTCCAATAGGGTTATGTCAAGCGGGGGTTCAATTATGGCATGACGCAAATAGGTGCCTGGTCCCAGCCCCTCCAAATCCACACGAACATCTATCCCGCCATCTTGCACCAATTTTAACGTCTTTTCAGGACCTTTGAGTAACAATTCTATCTTTTTGGGTCTAACCTCATACTTGTAATTAGTTCCTGTACCTCGAACCCGTGATTGAATCATCCGTTTAATTATCTTCTCTTCGATCTCAATGTTGATTTCGATCAACCCCTCTTCCACGGGTTGAACATTGGAAATATCATTCAGATTTAAAGCCGTCCTTTTCTTTGAAGACTCCGTCAATCCTGCTAGATCTACAGGAGTAGTCCGCACTGCAGAGATCGTGTCCAGGATAGTAGCCGCCCCCATAAGTTGGATCTTGGATGGTGAGGCCGTCACTGTAGACACAATATATCCTGGAGCAGGTTCATTGACCAAATCAGGAACAACAGGAACGAGCTTTTCTGCTAATCTGTCAACATTTATGACGAAGGATGCCGGATCTACGGCAAGGACTGAAACACCTTGAGGCGCCTCGATTTTCTCTGTTAATACCTTGATAAATCTCTTGCCTGGCTCGGCTGAAACTAAATCCACATTATAACTAAGTTTAGAACCCTCTAAATCTTTCAATGTGCTCGCATTCCCTCTGACACGGGCCTCTAATGCCGGAACTTTTCCCACAATCACGCGTTCTTCGGGAAGGTGAACGAACCTGACTGATAAAGGTAGTGCAATTTCGGAAGTTCTATAGAAAAAAAGGAGAATTCCAATTAAGAGTAGGGAAGCAACAGCAACCGGCGCGAAGACCTTGTATAGATGCTTTCTAGGTTTGTTATTAGTCATTATTGCCGGCCAGCATTTCTAATAGCATCGATAAGCTGTAAGGTTTCTTTTGTCCGCTCGACATCGTGGGCTCGTACTATATGAACTCCTTGGAGGGCGGCAGCAGCCACAGCAGCTTGTGTGCCAACCTCGCGACGCTCATTTCCAGCTCCTAGAATCTTAGTTATAAAGGATTTTCGCGAAGGCCCAATCAATACAGGGACTTTCATGGTGTGCAATTCTGAGAGGTGCTTTATAAGGAGCAGATTGTGGGTTACTGTCTTACCAAAACCAATACCGGGGTCAATAACGATTTTGGCGCGATCAATGCCGGCCTGTTGGGCCTTTTTTATGGCATCCGCCAAAAAAGTTTTGACCTCTGCTACCACATCTTCATAACAGGGGTCAGTTTGCATGTCCCGGGGCATACCCTTCATGTGCATCAGGACAATGGGCACTCCCGCATCAGCCACAACACGTGCCATGGCCGAATCGAGCCTGAGAGACCCTATATCATTAACCATCGAAGCGCCTGCAGTAACAGCCCGCCTTGCGACTTCCGCCTTACTTGTATCGATTGATATCGGGACAGAAAGGCTTTTGGCAAGTTCCTCCACAACTGGAACGACTCGCTCCATCTCTTCTTCTGCGGGGACAGGCTGCGAAAAGGGTCGAGACGATTCCCCTCCCACGTCAATAATGTCTGCTCCTGCAGCCTCTAGTGCCTTGCCTTGATAAACAGCGTCTTTTTTTTTAAAAAACAACCCACCATCTGAAAAGGAATCAGGAGTAACATTCAGTATGCCCATAATTAGGGTGCGCTTCCCAACAACAAGTGGGAAACGGCCACATTGGAACTCAAAAACCGGCATTTCATGCATATGGAGATAGTCCCAGCTCAAGAACAGTTACTATGTGCTACTCTCACTGGCTTCAGATGTGGTTTTACCTTCCTCCACTGTTGCTTTACCGCTATTGTCAGGCCTATGTTCTGCAATGATTGCATCGATATCGCTTTCAACCAAGGTCTCTTTTTCCAAAAGGGCCTCGGCCAAGGTATGGAGGATATCCAAATTGTCCTGGAGGATCTTTTTGGCCCTGTTATGTGCCTCTGAGACAAGCTGTATTACCTCTTTGTCGATAAGCATTGCCGTTTCTTCGCTGTAGTCCCTATGTTGAGCAAATTCTCTTCCCAAAAATATCTGCTCATTTTTCTGACCAAATGACAGGGGACCAAGCTTTTCGCTCATACCCCATTCACAAACCATTTTGCGAGCTGTTTCGGTGGCACGTTCAATATCATTGCCTGCGCCAGTCGTGGTGTCATCAAGGACCAACTCTTCAGCTGCCCGCCCGCCCATGAGCACGGCAAGATTGTTCAAGAGATATTTTTTGGGATAGGTATGCTTTTCATCTATGGGAAGTTGCTGTGTAAGCCCTAATGCACGTCCCCTCGGAATGATAGTCACCTTGTGAAGCGGGTCGGTGCCAGGGAGCATTTTGACAATGAGGCTGTGGCCTGCTTCGTGATAAGCGGTATTTTTCTTTTCCTCTTCGCTGATTATCATACTCTTACGGGCAGCGCCCATAAGCACCTTATCTTTGGCCTCTTCAAAATCAGACATCTCCAAAAAATCTTTGTCAGTCCGTGCCGCCAGCAGTGCAGCTTCATTAACCATGTTTTCTAAATCAGCACCGGTAAAGCCGGGTGTGCCACGGGCTAACACGGCCAAATCCACATCTTTCGCCAAAGGGGCCTTGCGGCTGTGAACCTCCAGAATACCTTCGCGGCCCTTAATGTCGGGGACCGGTACAACCACTTGACGGTCAAAGCGCCCGGGGCGGGTGAGTGCAGGGTCTAAAATGTCCGGGCGGTTTGTAGCTGAAATAAGAATTACCCCTTCATTCGACTCAAAGCCGTCCATCTCCACAAGGAGTTGGTTCAGTGTCTGTTCCCTCTCATCATGTCCCCCTCCAAGCCCGGCGCCTCTGTGACGGCCCACTGCATCAATCTCATCAATAAATATTATGCAAGGCGCATTCTTCTTGCCCTGAACAAATAGGTCTCTAACCCGGGAAGCCCCTACGCCCACAAACATCTCTACAAAGTCCGAACCACTAATGCTATAAAACGGCACACCAGCCTCTCCGGCGATTGCCCTTGCCAAGAGCGTTTTCCCGGTGCCTGGTCCCCCCATCAATAGTACGCCCTTGGGGATTCTGCCACCTAAGCGCGTAAATCTCTTGGGGTCTTTTAGAAAATCGATGATTTCACTTAACTCCTCTTTCGCTTCATCAATTCCGGCCACATCGTCGAAGGTGACCTTCGTAGAATAGTCTGAAAATAGCATGGCCCTGCTTTTTCCAAAAGATAGCGCCTTGCCTCCACCCCCTTGCATCTGCCGCATAAAAAAGATCCACACGGCAATGAGCAATATCATCGGGAACCACGAAACCAATATCGTCATGTACCAAGGTGATTCGGTAGGTGGTTTAGCCTTAATGGAGACACCATGATTTCTCAGCGTGTTAATCATAGCTCCATCTTCAGGGGCATATGTCTTAAAACTCAGGCCATTGACATCAATACCGGAAATTTCTTGGCCTCGAATGGTAACACTTTTAACAAGTCCCTTTTCTGACTGGCCCATAAATTCCGTATAACTGATTTCCCGGTGTTGAATCTTCGACTGGTTAAACAAGTTAAACAACAGAATCATAACAAGGCTTATGACCAACCAAAGGGCCAGATTTTTATAGAAAGGATTCAATAAAATAACCTCCTCAACTATTCCCATTCTACCATATTTTGATGGACTTTTTCCAAAACTACAAGGGAAAGGTAATACAATATTTACACTTTTTCAATCTTTAAAATCATACGGGTCGAAGTTCTGCTTTGAGCACCCTTTTCGTCTCCTTTGTTACTTTCACTGAGTTATCAATACGGTGTCCCCCCAGCCATATTATCTTGCCATGACTGAGCAATACGGGACTCTGCCACCTTTTCGACCGGGAAATCTTACGGTTTATAAAAAAATCCTTTACTTTCTGAGAGCCCGACATCCCTAATGGAGTAAATCGATCTCCCGGCCTGAGGTTTCTGACAACCAGCGGAAAAAACACGGCCTCTAGGTCAAAAATCCCCACTGTGGGAGGATATTTCTTCAACTCGCCTATTACTTCTCTTGTCCTACATATTGAAAGCTTAAGAGACGTTCCAAGCTCAGGGATAGAGGTGATTCCGGCTTCAGCAATATTATATTCAAATTGATGAACCTTACTTGGCACTCCCAAAAAGAATAGGATCTCATCCCTGTCTCGAAAGACACCCACGCCTTGGGGAAGGTCCAACCAACCTGAGCCGCCATGTCGACCGATAAGTTGAATAACTGCTTCCACGTGCTTATGTTCCAACCTCTTCATGTCGCCTTTTAGCAACGCCACAGCATGGCGGATAGATCTGCGCAACAAGGCTTGATGTAAAAGATTCATGGCCGGAATCGAAAAGACTAATCGCTTTGTGGTTCGTTCCAACGTAATATGGGGAAAAACCTCCCTTACCAGTTGGTCCCAGAAGTCTTCTTCTTCCCGCATAATTGAAGCAAGGCGCGTCAACATAGAAACTGCTTTGGGATTGAAGGAGTTCACCAGCACAGGTAGAAGCTCATGGCGGATCCTGTTTCGAAGGTACTTGGAATCCAAGTTGGAAGAGTCTTGCACATATTTTAAGTCATGTTGTTCAAGAAATTGCAAGATCTGCCCTTTTGAAATGTCAATAAAAGGGCGAATTATCCGACCTTCACGAACCGGCGGAATACCCGTCAGCCCCTTAGGCCCTGTCCCGCGCAGCAAATGCATGAGAATTGATTCGGCATTATCATCGGCATGATGTCCGAGGGCAATTTTTTGCGCGCCGTATTTAACCGCCACCTTATCATAAAAGATATAGCGAATTATCCTTGCACCCTCCTGAATTGACAGCCCTTGGCTGCTACTGTAGGACTTGACATCTTCTGATCCGATCTCACAGCAAATATCTAAACTTAACGCAAGAGCCTCGACAAAAGCCGCCTCCTGATCTGCCGTTTTCCCCCGAAGCCTGTGGTTGAGGTGAGCAACAACCAGATTCACCGGCCACGTAGTGCAAAGGCTCACCAGGCAATAAACGAGCGCCACCGAATCCGGTCCGCCGGAAACACCAACCACAACAGTCTCTCCGGGCTCCAGCATCTTGTAACGCCTGATGGCGGCATCGACTTCGGTCAAAAGCTCATTTTCGTTTTCAAACACAGAGATCACTCGGACAGCCCCCCAAATAATGTTTTAGCATTGCCAATGAGCTAATATATTATAAAAACTAATGTTTTTGAAGCTCAGAAGTCAAGAAAAAAGGTTCTCATCGTTAGTATCTTTTACGGTTGAAATCTGGTCTCCACTGGGTTATAAAAGTCTTGCTTGGTTGTGCTAGGCGGGGAGTTAGCGGTGTCCTGTCGCCCGAAATCCGCTTATGCGGGGCTGAATTCCCTTTTGAGGGTCCAATATTCCGCGTCCCGAGAATTGTCGCTGGCCGGGCACCACGCAACAGGCGGTTGCGAACCCCGTCAGGTCCGGGAGGAAGCAGCGGTAAGTAATGCAGCCTGTGTCGTGGAATGATTCCGGCCTAAATATGGCAATTTGAGGTGCCGAGGAAAGGGTTCAAGGAAGGGTGCGCAACCAAGCAAGAAACCCACTTCACGGTTTTGCATAATCCACCCGGCTACAAACCAGCATGACAAAACGTTATAATGATTTTAACACTTACCTCAGACAGAAATTTGGCTGCAGGGTACAAAAGATTACAATAGATGCCGGCTTCTCGTGTCCTAATCGTGATGGCACACTTTCCGGCGTGGGATGTCTATACTGCGATGAAAAGGGTTCGGGCTCTGGGGCGGCAATTAGGGGCCAATCTATCGAGAGACAGATTTATGAAGGGAAGCGGCGATTGGCATCCCGATATAAAGCAAAGAAGTTCCTTGCCTATTTTCAAGCATTTACAAATACTTATGCTAGTTGTGATGAGCTTCAAAAAAAATATAACGAAGCAATTACGGATCCGGATGTAGTCGGGCTTGCCATCGGAACCAGGCCGGATTGTGTGGATAAGGAAAAGTTGGAGCTTATTGAAGGATATACGGCAACTCACATGGTTTGGATGGAATATGGACTTCAATCAGCACACAACCGTACACTAAAAAGGGTAAACCGTGGACACAGCGTTGAAGATTTTGCCCGTGCTGTCGACTTGACCCAGGGGCGAAATATACTGATCTGTGCCCATGTCATACTAGGGCTTCCTGGAGAATCGATGAGGGACATTGTAAAGACAGCCACAACCATAGCCAATCTGGGGATAGAGGCTGTCAAGATTCACAACCTGTACATTGTAAAAGATACCCCCATGGCACACTTTTATAAGACCGGCAAGTGCACAATACTTGACCAAGAAAGATATGTGGATTGGGTTACACTCTTCCTGGAATACCTTCGCCCCGATACGATTATCCAACGACTTACCGGAGATCCCAACCGTCATTTTCTCCTGGCTCCACGGTGGGCACTAGAAAAACACCAAACCATGGCAATGATTCACCAAAACCTCCAAGACCGAAACACCTTCCAGGGAAGATTGTACAAAGGTGCATGCTGTGAACCGGTCGGTTCTTGATATCTTCATCCCACCCACGGCGAGTTCGTTCTGAAGGCCAAATCTGCAGCAATTCTTTGCTTAGCACCCCCTTGACAAACCCACTGTTGGTTATTATGTTCTCCCCATATTTGAGCCGACGCAAAATTCAACGAGATCAACTATATGTTAGGGGACTAGCTTGGCCGGCAGCAAGAAACAGTCAAATATAGAGGCGTCTGAAACCCACAAGAATGAGGGGCTGGATGATACATCTCCGGCGGAGTCAGAAGAGATATCCGGGGAGCGCAAGAGCATTGAAGAGCAGTTAGAGGCGGCGAAAACCAAGGCAGACGCAAATTATGAGCGCTTTTTGAGGGTGACGGCAGAATTTGAAAACTTCAAGAAACGTAGTCAAAGGGAAATGGTTGACTTTAGAAAATTTGCCAATGAAAGCATTATCATAGAAATTCTGCCCACAGTGGACAATTTGGAACGCGCCTTAGCAATACAAAAAGAGAGCGCTAAGGATTTTGAGGGTCTGAGGCAGGGGGTAAAAATGACCTTGACGGGGCTCTTGGATGCGTTGCAAAGATTCGGCGTTTCCCTCCTGGCAAGCCATGGTAAGCCTTTTGACCCAAATGTTCACCAAGCTGTCTCACAGGAAGAATCTAAACAACACCCAGAAAACACAGTGTCACAAGAGCTTCAAAAAGGCTATATGCTTAATGACCGCCTTCTAAGGCCTTCTATGGTTGTCGTTTCAAAAAAGCCTGACACCAAAGGAAAATTAGAAGAAAAGGAAACAGTACAGTAGTTTTATATAGAATTGTAAGGAGGAAAGCAATGAGCAAGGTAATAGGAATTGATCTTGGCACTACCAATTCTTGTGTGGCCATCATGGAAGGCAAGGACCCGAAGGTAATCATCAATCCCGAAGGGGGAAGAACTACACCTTCGATGGTTGCCTGGAACAGTAGCGGGGAACTCCTAACAGGCCAAGCAGCTAAACGGCAGGCGATCACAAACCCTGAAAATACGGTATTTGCGGTCAAACGGCTTATTGGGCGGAAGTATTCTTCCAAAGAGGCTCAAAAGGACAAAGAAATCTGCCCTTATAAGATTATACAGGCTTCCAATGGGGACGTACATGTAGAAATCCTAGGCAAGGCCCATAGTCCGGCTGAAATTTCATCGCATATTCTTCAAGCCATGAAAAAAACGGCTGAAGAATATCTAGGTGAAACGGTCAGCGAAGCTGTAATAACGGTCCCGGCCTACTTCAATGATAGTCAGCGACAGGCCACCAAGGATGCCGGAAAGATTGCGGGGCTAAATGTTCTGAGGATCATCAATGAGCCCACCGCAGCCTCTCTTGCCTACGGATTGGACAAGAAAAAGGATGAAAAGATAGCGGTATTTGATTTGGGTGGAGGAACTTTTGACATCTCTATACTTGAGATCGGAGAAGGCGTCTTTGAGGTCAAATCAACACATGGTGACACTCACCTGGGTGGCGAAGATTTCGATCAAGAAATCATAGGTTACCTGGCAGACGAGTTTAAAAAGGAACAAGGCATTGATGTTCGACAGGACAAAATGGCCTTGCAACGCCTAAAAGAGGCGGCGGAAAAGGCCAAAATGGAACTTTCTTCTTCCATGCAGACTGATGTAAACTTGCCCTTTATCACTGCTGACGCCGGTGGACCAAAACACCTAAACATTAAACTGACCAGGGCCAAACTCGAGTCCCTGGTTGACAATCTTCTGAAAAAGCTGGTTCCGCCTTGTGAAACCGCCCTGAAGGATGCAGGCATTAAGCCTTCAGAGATTGATGAGGTCGTCCTGGTTGGGGGTATGACCCGTATGCCGTCAGTTCAGCAGAAGGTAAAGGACATATTCGGCAAGGAACCCCACAAAGGTGTTAACCCCGACGAGGTCGTTGCCATAGGCGCGGCCATCCAAGCAGGGGTCTTGCAAGGCGATGTCCAGGATGTGCTCCTACTGGATGTTACCCCGTTGTCCCTTGGTATTGAGACACTTGGGAGTGTGTGTACAAAATTGATCGAAAAGAACACGACTATCCCCACCAAGAAGAGCCAAATATTTTCTACGGCCGCTGATAACCAAGCGGCGGTTTCCATACATGTGCTTCAGGGTGAACGTGAGATGGCACAATACAATAAGACTCTAGGTCGTTTCGAGCTGGTTGGCATCCCACCTGCCCCCCGTGGTATACCCCAAATTGAGGTTGCTTTTGATATTGATGCAAACGGCATTGTCCATGTTTCTGCAAAGGACCTTGGAACCGGAAAAGAGCAGTCAATACAGATTACCGCTTCCGGCGGTTTGTCTAAAGAGGAAATCGAAAAACTGGTTAAAGAGGCCGAACTGCATGCAGAAGATGATAAAAAGCAAAAGGAACTCGTTGAGGCAAGGAATCAAGCCGATAGCCTCATATACCAGACCGAGAAATCAATCAAAGAGCTGGGGGACAAGGTTGATGCTACGGTGAAGGCGAATATTGAAAGCGCTATCGAAAAAGTCAAAAAGGCTATGGAAGGCTCTGATACAGAAGAAATCAAGAAGGCAAGCGAGGAACTTATGCAAGCCTCTCACAAGCTGGCCGAGACAATGTATTCGCAAGCATCTGACGGCAAGGCGGAAGGCGCCGGCGAAACCTCTACAGGCGCTGGCTCAACGGCCTCTTCAGATGACGATGTGATAGACGCCGATTTTGAGGAAGTAAAGGGCGACAAAGGATGAACAGTTGTCAGTGATCAGTGAACAGTGAATAGTGGTCAGAACAGGAAGCAAGGTAGGATTCTGTAATTCGATTGTCAGAGAAATTATAACCGTTTACGGGTTCAAAGGTGGCATTTTCATCACCTTACGTCATTTGTAAACGCTTTCATGATATTGCTTTATTGAAGACCCATTTTTCAAGCATTCTAAATACAAGCTCTCTTTTGATAGGTTTTGGGATGTAGTCGTCCATGCCTGCTTCAAGACACTTTTCCCTATCGCCTTTCATTGCATGGGCAGTCATGGCAACGATAGGGATCCCATTAATCTTGGATTGTTCATTCCGAATTGCTCTGGTTGCCTCCATGCCATCCATTTTTGGCATCTGGATGTCCATAAAGATCAAGTCGAACGCATCGGGGGCTCTTTTGTATTTGTCGACTGCCTCCTGGCCGTCCTTTGCCACCTCTACCTGATAGCCCGCCTTTGTCAACACCATCGTTGCCAATTTTTGATTGACCGGGTTGTCTTCTGCCACAAGAATACGTGCAGAACGCTTGGCCTCTTCTTTCATGGAATGTTGAGTGACAATCGACTCTCGAGTCTCTTTACCCTGGTCTTTCTTCTTTTCACCCAGCAGGCCTTGCATAATGTTCAAGAGTTCTTGACGGTTAACGGGCTTTGGCAAAAAGGCGTCAAAGCCTGCTTCTAGACATTTCTTGGCATTGCGCTCAGTCGATGAAGAATAGGCCAATAAAGGAACATAATGGATCTGTGACTGGGAATCACGAATTTGACGTGCTACATCATAGCCGCTCATCTCAGGCATCTGAATATCCAGGATGCAAATGTCAAAGGGCTCACCAGCATCAGCCTCACTCTTTACGGTTGGCAGGACTTCTTCAGCCCTTTGGAGGGAAACGACACGCATGCCTGACGATTCCGCGATCTTCGACAAGATATCCAGGTTGTTCTTGTTGTCGTCAACAATAAGGACCTTCTTGCCGGATAGCGCAACAGGTGTGATGCCTTTGCGCTGTCTGGCTTGAGCCTTCTTAAGCAAGGCTGTAAAGTAAAAGGTGCTACCCTTGCCCGGCTCGCTTTCCGCCCAGACATCACCACCCATGAACTCGGCGATTTTCTTGCAAATGGGAAGTCCCAGACCGGTGCCGCCGTATTTTCTGGTCGTAGATGTGTCGGCTTGTTGAAAGACTTGAAAAATTGTGTCCGCCTTATCTTGCGGGATACCGATTCCTGTGTCACGGACACTGGCACAAAGCTTTATACGCTCATCGTGTTCTTCCTCAATGTCGATGGAGAGTTCTATCTCACCGGTTTCGGTAAATTTGACGGCATTGCCCATGAGGTTCAGCAGCACCTGCCTGAAGCGCGCCGGATCTCCTCTTACATGAGCCGGAACTTCATCTCCAACATGACATAGTATCTCAACAGGCTTTGCCGCCACCCTTGGACGAATCAACTTGCAAACGTCATAGGCCGTAACTTCCACATCAAAATCAACCGTTTCGAACTCCAGCTTGCCGGCTTCGATCTTGGAAAAATCAAGGATGTCATCTATCAGGAAGAGTAGCCCCTCACCACTTCGTTTTATGGTCTCGGCATAATCGATCTGCTCATCATCCAGCTTGGTATCCAGCAGCATATCGGTAAAACCGATCACTCCGTTCATGGGGGTTCGAATCTCGTGGCTCATGTTGGCCAAAAAGTTGCTTTTGGCCTGGTTGGCTGCCTCAGATTTTTGCTCTGCCCACTGACGCTCAGCTATTTCTTTGGACACACTTTCGATCATATAGTTTGTAACACTTTTTAAAGACTCCAAAAGTTCCACTTTGGAACTTCCAGATATGCGAGCCGTCAAGTCGCCTTTTGAAACCTTGTCCAACGTATCAAAGTGCTCGGCAAGACCAATGGCAAACTCGTGAGAAAGGTTTACGATCTCTGCTAGGTTTGAGGCAGTTATATTGACTGTGTGTTTTAGTTTTGCGATCAACTCGAGTTTCGATGTCTCCGGTATCTTTACAGACGGGTCTCCTAAAGAAATCTGTTTCAACGCCTCAAAAACATCAGACAAGCCCTCGGCCAACTCATTGCTGAGACTTCGGGATTTTTCCTTGCTTTCTCTCAGCGCTTCTTCCGACCTTGCCATCTGGATCACATGGGAGGTTGTGTGGGCAAGATCTTCGAGAAGGGTGTCTTCTTCAGAAGAAATAGTAAATTTGCTGAACAGCGCCAGAACGCCTATCGGCATCCTTTCTGCCGAAAGAACTCGATAACCGGCAAAGGAAACCAGGCCGATTTTGGCGGCCCAATCGTGATCATGAACTCGCGAATCATGTGTAACATCGTTGGTAAGGAACTTGGTGTCCTCTGCGGATGCAATACGTCCGATCTTGTAACAACCAAAGGGGATCCTCTGATGCCCACCGTCAATGTGGGTGTAACGCCCGGAACTGGCTATTAGATGAAGGCAGCGTTCATGCCGGATGCAAACGCTAGGACCCTTTGTGACTCTGGCGTGAAAGCAATCTGAATCGCACAGGTCCCCGGGTTTCGCGATCCAGATACGGCAGAAATCAGCGTCAAATATTTCGACTATACCATCCGTGATGCGTTTAAGCTTTTCATCAAGACTCCCGTGACTGAGCAGATCCGCTTTCAAGGAACTCAAGCGACTGAGCCGCTCCTCGGCCTGCTTGCGCTCTTCTATGTGCTGGTTCAGCAGGATATTATTTTCGAAGATCGAATAGGCATCACCGGCGGAATCGACACTTCTTTCCACCCTGCTCATGAGGGTATTCTTGATCTTTTCGGTCTTGGCCAGTTTTCTTTCGAGATCCGCTACTTTTCCATGCAGCTCTTTGATCTCTTCCTGCAAGACGACCTTTTCCGTCATTCTCACTCTCCAATGGCTACCCCTGTTAGGGTCTGATTGACGTGAACGGCATTGAACTGTTCACCGTAAGTGCTGAATCCGACAAAATTACGCCCCTCCAAGGCCTTGCGCACATCATCTCCTATTTTCTTTTTCTCGGCTTCTAATCGTCTTAGTATGCAATCAAATCCGAGGATCAATCTCGTGTTAGGAATTTGTCTTTCTATGTTCGAGAGTTGTTGCTTTAAGTTTTGCACAAGGCCAATCCCTTCGGCAACGGTCAGAACCAAACCATTGTCAATAGCACAGTAGAATGACAGACTTTCGTCTTCATTTACCTTTTGAATAGAGCGCACGTAGTATTCACCCCCAATCTTTAACATGACTGGATAGTTGGAAAAGACCATGGGGCTAAGCTGGTCAATCTCAAGCCCAAGTATCTCGGCATAGGTGCGGGCAGCCGGTTCACCGTCTATTTCAAAGACCTGGCGCTTATCAGGATCGGCTTCCGTTATCACCAGCTTTTTTTCGGTCGGTTGAAAATGTTGGGTTTTAAAGATATGGAAAGGCAGGGTGGTTTCAATGAGCGTAAAGATTGCAGCGTTGGAAATGAAATGTCCATCCGAATAGACCTGGGTGTTCTTGAACCTAAGATCATCACCGGCGGAACCGCCGATAATGGATACGCCTTGAAACTGCCTGTGAATCATGGCTATTGTGGTTTCTTCCAACATCGACATGCCGTCGATCAGCAGCAGACCGAACATCTTTCCCTTGTCAAATGTGGATGAAGATTCGAGCTTTTTGCGGATAGAATTGGCGATAGCTTCCGCCTTGTCGTTGGAAAACTCACTTAAGGGGGAAATAAGACGGGTGTGTACCTTTAACGCCCCTGGACTTGTGTTGGTTGCAAGGCTGAGGCCGGTGAGGCTCCCCTTGTGATAGCCGGCCGATGTGATTTCCCCGGCTGTTGTGCAACCGATAGGACAACAGTGAAATCGAGCCTTAAGGGCTTTGCCCAGTCTGTCTAGTTTATATTCCGATGAACAGAAAAAGATCACGGCCTCTGTATCGGGCTGATCTATTTGATCAAACAATTCCTGAACCGCCCGATCCTCATCCTTGGCGAATGAGATACCTATCTTTACTTTAAAGCGTGAATTTGCCGACATCACGGTTCTCCTTTCGAAAATACTACGGTTAGGCCTAACAGCTAAAGGCCTCGATCCATAAAGCAGGCAATTATATCCGCATGGCAAAATAGCGTCTTTTAGCGTAAGCAATAAATATACCACGATATTACTACTAATTGTTTTTCTGTAATTTTTTTGACTGATGTAATTGAAAACAACAGGGGAGACAGGGCCGGATAGGATTTAAATATTGCCTGACTCCACTTTGTCAGAAAGGAATTCCACTTGTTTTTGCACAGGCCCGTTTTCTCGAACACGCTTTTCCACAACCCCTATGGCGTAGAGTGTGGTGGCATGATAGCGATTAAAGCATCGGCCGATAGACTGGAGGGACTGGTCTGTATATCGCCGGGCCAAATACATGCCGATCTGCCTGGGCTGGACAATAATCCGCTTGCGTGATTTTGACACAAGCTCTTCCATTGTAAGCTTGTAGTATTTGCACACCAGCTTTTGTATATGCCGAGTTGTCACCTCGCGAGAGTGAAGCACAATGTTTTTGACAACGCTTTCCGCCAGCTTAGTATCTATAGGTAGATTAAGCAAAGACGCCTTAGCGGCAACACCAATAAGGCCGCTTTCAAGTTGCCTTACATTTTGAGAAAGTTGACCTGCCAAATAGTTGATCACATCCTCTGGGATATCAATTGCTTTTGCTGACGCCTTTTTCTTCAAAATGGCTACTCTAGTGTTGTGGTCGGGGGTTTCAATGTTTGAAATCACACCTGCGGAAAGCAGTGATGTAAGCTTTTCATCCATCTTGGGGATGTCCCCGGGAAGATACGTTCCAGTAAAAATAAGTTTCTTCTTTGCTTCCAGCAAGGCATCAAGTGTATAGGCCAGCTCATCTTGGGTTTTTGCCTTCCCAGTGAGAAACTGAACATCTTCTAAGAGTAGAACATCACACTGCCTTCGATACTTTTCCTTGAACTCTTCAATTTTGTCGTTTCGGAGTGCGTGAACCATAGCATTGGTAAATTCCTCTGCCGTGACATAACACACCCGAACGGCAGAATCTTCTTTCAGTATGTGATTACCAACAGCTTGGGAAAGATGACTCTTGCCCATACCGGTCTTGGACAACAAGTAAACTGGATCATATCTGCTATTATCTGCACTGGCCAAGGAGAGGGCTGCATTATAGGCAAAATTATTGCCCATCCCCACGACAAATTGGTCAAACGTAAAGTCGTTATGGAGGGGAGACAGTATATGTTGTCGTTCCGTTATATGGGGAAGGAAGAGCTGTTCTTCAATCGGTTTGCCGGCTTTCCCATTTTGCTGATTTTTATCACAAAGTTTTAGGGAAATTCGAAACGGACTTCCAGAGGCGGTTTCCACTTCCCTCTCAATTAAATTCAAGTAGTGACGACCTACCCACTTTTTAAAAAAACTCGAAGGGCAAGCCAAGCTTACCTCTTTTTCCTGCTGTGAAATAATCTCCAGCGGTTCAATCCAAAGCCTGAAACTGTGGTCAGGAACCTTCCCGCGGATCTTCTCTTTTGCGGTATTCCAAATATCTTGCATGTAATTTCATCCCAAAAAAGCACAAAACATGGTTAATTCATATCGAGGAAGGAAAGGTTAAGCTACAAATTATACTGAATAATGCCGGGTTATGATTAGAAAACCGACAAGAAACATCTTTTCTATTGAAAGGATGACCGGCTTGTAAAACATGGACTAACTATTGTCAAACCTAGAAAAAAGAGATCTCAACGTGCTCGTGAAATAGTTTTCAACACAAGATAACTATTCTATATTCTTGTACTTTAAATAGCAGTGCTCTTAAAACCTCTATTGATTGTCTATTCCCGGAAGCTCTGTTATGTCCTTGTATTTTAAGGCCCTTGCACATTTCCTGAAACATGTTGACAATGTTCATAATCCAACAAAACTCCGATTATCTCCGATTTCCTACTATTTTCTAATAATTACACATAAAAGGTGCTGTCTCGCTATAATGCCTTGTTTTTATGAAAATAAAAAAAATGGTCACTACTCAGGTTGTCAGGTTTAAGGGTTCGTCATTTGACTTTTTGTCATAAACGCTGTAGGAAAAGCTGTGTAGAGCCAGAAAGGCAACCCTGTTATGACCAACCGCCCTATCATAGGGATTACAATGGGAGATCCAGTGGGGATCGGTCCCGAAATCATACTAAAGACGCTTTGCGAAAAGATGATATATGAAACATGTAAGCCCGTTGTATTAGGTGATGTAGGCTTATTGTCAGCGCTGAATCGGTCACTGAAAATAGGTTTAGACATCCTAGGTGTCGAAAATCCAAAAGAAGGCCATTATCAACATGGTACACTGGATGTCATTCCCATTTCCGACATAGATCTTGGTCTCCTCCAAGTCGCACGGCCTTCTAAAGAAACCGGCCTGGCCATGGTCAAATATATTACTGAAGGGATAGACTGGACCCTCAAGGGAATAATTCAAGGACTAACTACCTGTCCAATCAACAAGATGGCCATGCATAAGGCAGGATTTCCGTTCGAAGGCCACACAGAGCTCCTTGCCGCAAGGACAAAGACATCAGACTACGTAATGATGCTTGCAGGGGACAAGCTTCGAGTAGCACTAGTAACCATCCATATTGCTTTGGCTGACGTTTCAAGAAAGCTCACGGCTGACAAGATACTTAAAACAATACAGATCACAGAAAGCGCCCTTAAGGACTCCTTTGGTATCTTGAGGCCAAGACTTGCCGTTGCGGCCCTAAATCCACACGGAGGAGAGGAAGGTCTTTTCGGGAGAGAAGAGACAAGCACGATCGTACCCGCCATCGAGCAGGCAAGCCGAGATGGCATTGATGTAGCCGGGCCGTACCCGGCAGATACTCTTTTCTATTGGGCCCTAAAAGGTAAATGGGACGCAGTCATTTGTATGTACCATGACCAGGGTTTAATACCTTTTAAGATGGTCCATTTTACGGACGGCGTTAACACAACCCTGGGACTTCCTATCGTGCGCACCTCCGTTGATCATGGCACCGCCTATGACATTGCCGGCACAGGCAGGGCAGACCCAGGAAGTCTGATTGCCGCTATAAGTATGGCCGCCCACCAGGCCAAGGAAAGGGCAGGGGAGTAAAAAAACTAAGGGCTTGCTCAAAGAAAAAAGCACCACATACTATGTACCGCGTTAATCTACAGACTATCGGTTGCGGGAAGTTCTACCCGAAATAGGGCGCCACCCTCAGGATTGTTTCTCGCGAGAATCTCTCCATTGTGCCGACGGACAATCTCATAGGATATGTACAGGCCCAGTCCAGTCCCCTTTCCGACTTCCTTAGTCGTAAAAAAGGGTTTAAAGATGTCTTTCATGACCTCTTCGGAAATACCCGGCCCATTGTCTTTGCACTCAAAGATAACTCTATCCCTTGATTCATCATATTCGGTTCTTACAATAATCTCCCCTGATTCTTTGCTCACCACCTGTATCGCGTTTGTAAGGATATTAAGACACACCTGACCCAGGTTAGCAAAGTTTCCCCTAATGTGTGGCAAATTGGACGCATAATCCTCTATGATTTGAATCCCGGTCCTTTTGTACTGATTAAAAAGAATCTTCAGCGCGTCCTTCGAAACATCACTTAGTATAACGGGTTCGGTATATTCCTGGGTTTGGCGAGAAATACCCAGAAGGCTTGCCACAATATCCTTTGCCCTGCTTAGTTCCTTTAAGCTAAATTTAAGGTCATCGACCAGTTCCTCTTTTTCCTCCATACTCTGATTTGATACGGCCACCTGTTGTCCGGATTCGGCTTCTATTGTTTCTACGGCTGACTGGACTAAGCTTGAAACGCTGGCAAGTGGGTTGTTCAGCTCATGTGCAACACCTGCCACAAGGGCGCCTACGGCTGCCAGACTTTCTGACCTGATAAGGAGGTCTTGAGCCTTTTCCTTATCCTTGAGGGCCCCCCTAAGTTCTTCGGTCCGTTTTTCTACCATACTTTCCAGATTTACATTCAAATTCTCGATCAGTTGATAGGCCTTGGCATTTTCCACGGCAATGGCACATTGATTTGCCAGGGTCCCAAGGAGTTCAAGGTCTCGTGTCGTATAAAGATCCCCCGATTTTTTGTTTCCCAATACGAGGATTCCGTTGATATCCGCCTGAAAGACCATTGGTATCACGACTGCTCCTGCCAACCTGGAGAAGTCGGCTTCCAAACCGCCGGGATCATTGCTCTCACTTAACCACTTGTCCAGGTTATGGCGTGAAATCTCCCTTTTCCTGCGTCCCAATTCATATATTATGGGGCTTGACTGTGTTAGAGATTGATGCTCAGCAGTTAATCGACTTCCCCTATAACTTCGGACACGAAACTGATCACCTATATCGTCAATGAGCATTACATAACCCCAATCCAGATACATTGCCTCAGTAAGGGTCTTAAGGGTTTTATCCATAATCTCGTCTAGATCCAACATTGAGGTCATCGTATCACTCAGTGCCCTTAGCGTCTTTTGATAGTTGTATTTACCCTTGAAAAGCAGATTGTCGATTATAGACTGAATGCGCTTTTTTAGCGGTTCAAAGACAAAAACGATGGCAGCAAAAAACAACACCGAAAAGAGTACAGACCACCTTTGTCCCAATCCCTTAAATGTCTCACTGAACAAGATAATGGATAGGCCGTAGGTGGCTGTGAGCATGCCGGTCAGGAGCGAATAGATAAGGCCCTTTTGGACCACCAGGCCAATATGCAAAAGATCGTGCTTTAACACAGCAAAACCCAAGAAGAGGATAGGAATAAAGGCAAAGTTTCCCATGGGATAGAAGCTGATACCCGCAAGCGGCAAAAGATCAAAATGCGTCATAAAGGCAGCCGCCCCCAGCCCCAAGATAATATACTTCGTCTTGTTCTTCCGATCCGGGTCTTCGTCATATTTCAAATTTCGGAAAAGAAGATAAAGGCAATAGAGGGTATTTATGGTAGTGGCGCCACCGAAGAGATAAATCAGTGGACCGCCCAAGGCATAATATCCGAAGAAGTAGTGCCTAACTCCAGCTAAGTAATAATGGGTCTGCGAGAGAAGGCTCAAGGTCACGCTGAAGGCATACGCGAACCAAACCAACCATTTTTGTCTTGATATTTTCAGAAAACTCAGCGTAAAGTGAAGGTAAACAGGAACAAAAAAGACCACAAATATGTGGTCGATACGGCTTATCTGTAATGCGAGCTGAGGGTTGGTTACGACTGAGGCAAATGCCTTATCAAGACTCAAAAGGCCCCCAAGGAAACAAATACTTGCAAGGAGCAGATTGATCTTTTGTCCCTTTCCCTTAACGACTGCCAAAGCAGCCAAGGCAAAGAGTGTCAAGAAGCTGACAAAAGGTGGGATTGCCCAAAGATTGAGTTCTATCGGCCACTGAGTCATAGTCAATCTCCTGTAAAAAAATTTGGCAGGATGATAAGATAAGGATTGCGGCTTTCGCCTTGAAAAGATGCGATGGG
>CAYSBQ010000019.1:0-25069 GCA_964429315.1 uncultured Desulfobacterales bacterium | reverse complement strand
GAATTGACCAAAAAGGCCTTTGAGATTTCATAAAAACTTGAGATTCCTGTCCTTCTTCGAACGACCTCGCGGCTGAGGCACTACAGGGGGATTGTAACCACCGGCGCTCTTAGAACTCCAAAGACCAGCGGGGCTTTTAAAAAGGATAGCTCTCGCTTTGTTACAGTTCCTGCAGTTGCCAGGGTGCGTCACAAAGTACTTCTTGAGCAGGCTGAGAAGGCTCGCGAGATGGCTTGCCGGTCATCTTTCAATACCATTGACGGTTCCGGCCCTTGGGGTATTGTTACAAACGGCATGGCCGATAACTATGTCGAGGACGCCGTGAGAGATCTGGGCATTGAAGATAAGGTTGCGCTCTTAAGGCTTGGCTTTACTCATCCATTTCCCGAGGATTTGGCAGAAAAGTTCATTCGATCTGCAGAAAAGATTCTTGTTGTGGAAGAACTTGAGCCGTTAATGGAAGATGCCTTAAAGGTTGTAGCTCAAAGCAAAGGCCTTACAACACCCATTGTCGGGAAGGGTCCTGAGACCTTTTCCAGACTTTACGAATACGAGCCGGGCAAGGTGCGTGATGTGATAGCAAGGTTTTTTGGAATAGATTACACGCCTCGCACACCGATTGACATAAAGAAAAACCCGGAGCAAGCCCGGCTTCCTATGCGGCCCCCGAATCTGTGTGCGGGTTGTCCACACAGGTCGACTTACTATGCGGTTAATAGCGTGCTAAAGGAAAAGGGTGTCGAAGCTGTTTTTCCCACGGATATTGGTTGTTACACCTTAGGGATCTTGCCGCCTTTGCAGGTAGCCGATTTTCTCATTTGCATGGGTTCCAGTGTTACATCGGCCGCAGGTATCTCCAAGGTTACAGGGAAAAAAGTGATTGCCTTTATCGGGGATTCTACGTTTTTCCACTCCGGGATTACCGGGCTGATAAATGCGGTGCACAATAAACATAAGTTTGTCCTTGTTGTGCTCGACAACGGCACTACAGCCATGACGGGCCATCAACCCAACCCGGGCGTGGAGCTTACGCCACCGGGCTGGGACAAGCCATCGATTTCCATAGAGGCCATTGTGAGGTCCTGTGGCGTTGAGCGGGTGGCCGTAGTAAATCCCGTCAACCTTGCGAAGACGAAAGAAGCCATAAGGCAGGCCGTCGAATCGGACGAGCTTTCGGTTATCTTGGCCAAGGCGCCGTGTCCCTTGTACGAAAGACGCATGCTTGGCACAAAACCAAAGCGTAAGTTCGTTGTTGGGCACGAATGCAACACAGACTGTACGGAATGTGTCGATACCCTCGGATGTCCCGCCCTGTACAAGAATACCTCGCCAGGCGCTGAGACAACCGTGACTATTGATGAACAGCTTTGCATCGGCTGCGGAATGTGCATTCAGATTTGTAAAAAGATTAGGCCTAAAAAGGTTTAGGAGGAAACACGATATGGCTGAATATCGGGCTTATCTTACAGGGGTGGGCGGACAAGGCACCCTCCTGGCCACTAAGATCCTTGCCGAGGCCGCCATCCATGCCGGTTATAATGCATTGGCCAGCGAGGTTCACGGCATGGCCCAGCGCGGCGGGGTCGTGGAGTCTACGGTGTTGATTGGTAATATTAGAAGTCCTATCATTTCAGATGGTGAAGCAGATGTCCTTCTTGGATTTGAACCTCTCGAGACATACAGGGCCATGGGGAAATGTTCGGAAGATTCAGTGGTCATTTCCAATGATGTGCCTGTAATGCCTTTCAGTGTAACCATCGGAAAAGATAAATATCCGGATGTTGCAACACTCTTTGGGTTCATCAGGGAACGTGTGAGACGGTTGAACACTCTGGATGCGCGAGTTCTGGCCCTAAAAGCCGGGGCTGCATTGTCGACCAATATTGTAATGATCGGTGCTCTGGCGCGAAGTGGAGTTCTTCCGGTTCCTAAGGAGGCCTTTGAAGAGATTATCCGTACCAGGACGAAGAAGAGATTTGTGGAGACGAATCTAAAGGCCTTTGAGTTAGGATATGAGGCGTTGTAGAAAACCGTATGTCTGTGGGCAAGTTTTGCGGAGCAGGGCCTAGGGGGAATTCCTTCTGAGAAAAGCTTGACAACCCACTCCATTGTTTGGTATTTTACGACTCTTATAAATTCTGCTAGAATCAATTGCCAGGAATTCGGGATACACAACGGTGTGTCGCTCGAAGGGAGACAACGCAGTCCAATCGGCCCATGGAGGCGATCGGGCTTTTTTTATCAACCAGGAGTGAAGGAGGAATGGATTATGTCATTTAGCAAACCGAATCGTAGTGCAGCTACAGTAAGTTCCACCAGGGTTGATCCGGCCCCCGTGTCAGGGATTTGCGTAACCTGTCTGGATGGTTGTGAGGGTCCCTGTGAGATAGGGCGCTCTGCCCTCAAGGGACGGGAAATGATCTACCCTCAGCCTTTTGGATTAATCACAGCTGGGTCTGAGAAGGACTATCCAATAGATTTTTCTCACTTCAATATCCAGGGGACCTGTGTGGGGGCCGTGGGTGTCGAGGCTGACCCGGACGTTGCTACCTTCCCGGCCGTGGATTGCTCCACTGCCGTTGGGGCCGATGGCGGTATCAAGCTTGACTTCCCTGTGTTCACCGGGGCTGTCGGATCCACCGACATTGCCCGAATCAACTGGGAAGAAATGGCAGTCGGTGCGGCCATTTCCGGAGTCATCGTTGTTGCCGGAGAGAACATTTGCGGTATGGACCCCCAGGCTGAGTTCAGCAATGGAAAGATTGCAAAATCGCCCGAGATGGAACGTCGGATAGACGCTTTCAAAAAATGGTACAACGGTAAGGGGGGCATTATCATCCAGGCCAACGTGGAAGACACGAAACTGGGGGTTCCTGAGTACGTCATTGAAAAGCTCGGCATTGAGATTTTCGAGCTCAAATGGGGGCAAGGGGCCAAAGACATTGGCGGTGAAGTGAAACTGCCGAGTCTGGAAAGGGCGTTACAGCTCAAGGAACGGGGCTATATCGTCTTGCCTGATCCCACCAATCCGGCTGCCCAGGAGGCCTTCAAGTCCGGTGGTATCTCTGAGTTCGAGAGGCATTCTAGGCTGGGGATGGTTAGTGAAGAGGCGTTTCATAAATCTGTCAAACACCTGCGCGGTGTTGGGGCAAAATATGTCACACTCAAGACAGGCGCCTATCGTCCGGCCGACCTCGCTCGGGCCATTAAGTTTTCCTCTGATGCAAAGATCGATTTGTTGACCATCGACGGCGCTGGGGGCGGTACGGGTATGAGCCCCTGGCGGATGATGAACGAATGGGGCATCCCCACAGTTGAGCTTGAATGCCTTACGTATCAGATGTGCGAACGCCTGAAAGCCAAAGGCGCCTATATCCCGCCTATTGCTATTGCAGGCGGGCTCTCGTTGGAAGACCATGTTTTTAAGGCCATTGCCCTTGGGGCACCTTACGTCAAAGCCATCTGTCTGGGTCGGGCCATGATGACGGCTGCAATGGTGGGAAAGACCCACGGGAAACTGATGGCCGAGAAGATGGAATTGGAAGGCGAAGACCTGGCGGATGGTTACGTGAAGCTCTTTGCCGTTGGCGCAGAGTTGAAAGAGCGCTTTGGCAAGGATTTCGAGGAACTCCCCGCCGGTGCCATCGGGATGTATTCTTACATTGACCGCATGCGCCAGGGGCTTCAGCAGCTCATGGCAGGAGAAAGGAAATTTGCTCTCCAATATATTGAGAGAAATGATCTGGTCGCTCTTACGAGGGAGGCTGCGGAGATATCCGGCATCTCTTATGTGATGGACTCGGACAAGGAAGAGATCGACAAGATCTTGGGGTAACCTCCCAGATGAAAGGAGAAAAAGATGCTTAACGTTATCTGCAAACATAATTGTAAGGACTGTTATGCCATGAGGGTTTGTGCAGTTTGTGCCATCAAGGATCAACAGGGCTCCATCTACGTTGAAACGGATGTGTGTATTGGATGTACTTGCTGCAAAACGGCATGCATTCACTTTGGTATGAAGGCCCTTGAAGACAAGACCGCTGAGTGGTTGAAGGGGGCTGCCTAGAGTTATTGACCGGGCCAAGCCCCCATGTGTCAAGGCTTGGCCCAAAACCACTTGCTGGAGAATTGGGCTATGCACGGCTCGACAGGTCGCTGTCTCAGGGTAAATCTGAGCCAAAGTGATTTTCAGGTTGAAGAGGTTTCCACGGAACTCATGGAGAAATATTTGGGGGGGCGTGGCCTTGGTGTAAAGGTTCTTTCTGATGAAGTTGCCCCCGGTGTGGATCCTCTGTCGCCTGAAAACAAGGTGGTTTTAGTTTCGGGTCCACTAGTAGGAACTGGGGCTGTCACCGGAGCATCCTGCAATGTGGTCACAAAGAGTGCCCTTTCAGGCACTCTGGCGTGTGCCAAATTGCGGGGACACTTCGGTGCTGAGCTTAAGTTTTCCGGCTTTGACATGATCATCGCGGAGGGAAGGGCGGAATCGCCGGTCATCCTTTCCATTTTGGATGACAAGATCAGCATTCAACCCGCCCTGGAATACTGGGGTCGTACCACTTCTGAAACAGAAGAAATGTTCAAAAGCGGGTTTGGCGACAAGTGGGCCGGCCGAGAAACCTATCTGCTATCCATAGGGCCGGCAGGGGAGAAAGAGGTCCCTCTGGCAAATGTTATAAATGACGGCTTTCTGTCTGTGGGCGGAGCAGGCATAGGGGCTGTCATGGGGTCGAAGAATCTCAAGGCCATTGCCGTCAAAGGGAATCATTCCATTACGGTGGCAGATGGAAATCGTTTTGTACAGGTCGTAACAACACTGATCAACAAGCTTAATAGCGCCCCCGTGACGTCCCAATCCATGTCAGCGTTGGGGTCTGCGTTCTTTGTCGATCTGTGCTATCAAAAAGGAATATTGCCCTTCAGGAACTTTCAGCAAACATCTTTTGAAGGGTCAAGGCGGATAGGGACTGAATCCCTGGCCAATACCTTTGCATTAAGAAGTCGCGGGTGCTTTGCTTGCCCCATTGCATGCATTAAGAAAACAGATGTGCATGATTCCCGATTCGAGGGCAAGGGCATGGCCCCTACCTATTTGGCAACAGGTGCACTCGGTCTCAACTGCGGGATCACTGATTTCACCGCCATCGGCATGGCAAACATGATCTGTGCTGAAATGGGCCTGGATCCGATTGCTGCCGGGGGAACGGTTGCCACGGCCATGGAGCTGGCTGAGAAGGGACTTGATGCAAGAGACGCTTTAAAGCTTGACCTGAGGTTTGGTCAGACTGATGACCTGCTGCAGGCACTGACCCTTATGTCCACCAAGAAAGATCATGCCAAAAGAATAGGCCAGGGAGCCAAAGCCTTGGCTGAAGAATATGGGAACCCAGGACTCTTCATGGGAGTGAAAGGCGTTCCCATGGCTCCTTTCGACCCTCGGGCCATCCAGGGAATGGGGCTGCATTTTGCCACATCCAATTACGGCCCCCATCATCTTTATGCTTACACCTTCATTGATGAAGTGCTTAACGTTCACGAGAATCTCGATCCATGGGCTACGGAAGGGAAGCCCGAATTGGTCAAGCGGTACCAGGATACGACGGCGGTCATGGATTCTCTGGGGCTGTGCAACTGGCCACTAATGGGGCTAAAGTTCAAGAACATGGTACCCATGATCAACAGTTGCCTCGGCACCGGTTACAAGGCAGATGATTTGCTCAGCATTGGTGAACGTATCTGGAATATGGAGAGAGCCTTCAATATGAAAGCCGGCTTCGGCGGTGACGATGACGCCCTGCCTGATCGCTTTGTCAAGGAGCCTCTGCCTGATGGGCTGGCGAAAGGACAACTAAGTCGTCTCGAGGAAATGCTTCCGGAGTATTACAACCTTCGCGGTTGGGACGAAACAGGAAAGCCCCGCACCGACACGTTGCAGAGTTTGGGACTGGGAGAGTGAACATGGCAAGGATAAAGATCGATCATGCCAAATGTACGGGTTGCAGGCACTGCGAAGTAGCTTGTTCCCTGAACCATGTAGCCGGGGTGGCCAATCCCAGAAGAGCCCGCATCAAAGTCTTTAGAGAAGGTAGCACCTTTTTCCCCACCATTGCCGGCCCTTTTGTAGATGCAGCCTGTACGTCCAAGAACGATTTGGTCATCGGTGATCAGACCTACAATATGTGTCTGGTCTGCAGGGCCTCCTGCCCGGAAAAACCGTTTTTCATTGAGGCTGAAACGGGTTTCCCCTTGAAGTGTGATTTCTGTGGTATCCCGCCCAGTCCCTCCTGCGTCAGGTGGTGTAATTCCGGCGCCCTGGAGTTGGTGGAAGACTAGCACATTGAAGATGAAATGAATCGTACTGGCCACAGTGAAAACCCTATAGGTGCTGTCATGGTTGTCGGCGGCGGCATTGCCGGCATTCAGGCCTCCATGGATTTGGCGGAAGCGGGGTTCCGTGTCTACCTGGTTGAGAAGTCCGCTGCCATAGGTGGCGTCATGGCGGCCCTGGACAAGACCTTCCCAACGAATGACTGCTCTATCTGAATCCTGGCGCCAAGGCTCGTTGAGTCTGCCAGACACCCCAACATCGAAATCATTACCAATGCTACCCTGAAAAGGGTTACAGGAAATCCGGGGAATTTCACTGTGGAGGTGCTTCGGCAACCCCGCTTTGTTGATGAAGCGAAATGTACGGCATGTGGGGTCTGCAAAACCTATTGCCCTGTTCCTGTCCCCGACCCTTACGATGAAAACCTGGCTGACCGCAGAGCCATCTACATTCCCTACACCCAGGCAACTCCATCTGCCTTCGCAGTAGATCCAAACTACTGCCTGTTTTTGACGAGGCGAGAGTGCAAACAATGTACGCGCACGTGCCAGGCAGGGGCTATCGATTTCGACCAGAAACCGGAAGTGCTCACTTACGCGGTTGGAGGTCTTATTCTGACTCCCGGTTTCTCCAGCTATGATCCTGGCCGGGAACCAGCCTATCGTTATGACGATGCCCCGAACGTCGTTACAGGCAAGGAGTTTGAGCGGATTTGCTGTGCCTCTGGACCGTACATGGGAAAAATCCAGAGGCCGTCAGACCTGAAGAAGCCCGAAAAAATTGCCATTGTTCTGTGTGTGGGCAGTCGGGACAAGGCTCCCGGTAATACCTATTGCTCGGCAGTATGCTGCAAGTATGCCGTAAAGGATGCCGTCGTTGCCTTGGAGCACGAGCCTGATCTCGATATTACCATCTTCTATATGGATATGCGCATGTACGGGAAGGGCTTTGAGACCTTTTTTGAGCGCGCCAAGGCTGCCGGGGTGAAGTTTGTACGCAGCCGGGTTTCTGAATTTAATGAAGATGGTAAGACAAATGATATAACGCTGAAGTATCTGACAGAAGACGGAAGGGTGAGGAAGGAGCTTTTCAATCTGGTCGTGCTTTCCCACGGCCTTGAGGCCCCTTCAGGAGCCCGGGGCCTGGCTATTGCCACAGGCATCAAGTTTAACCGATACGGTTTTTGTGAAACGAGTCCATTTTCTCCTCTTGACACCACAAGGGAGGGGATTTTTGTGGCCGGAGCTTTTCAGGGCCCTAAGTCGATACCTGACAGCGTGTGTCAAGCCGGTGGAGCAGCAGCAGCTGCTGCGGAGCTGTTGGCACCGGCGCGGGGGACTTTGGTCACAGAGAAGACCTATCCTGTGGAGCGTTCAGATCTTGAAGCCCCCCCCAAGATCGGGGTGTTTGTGTGTCACTGCGGCAAGAACATCGCCGGCGTGGTGGATATGGAAGCAGTGAGCAAATACGCAGAGACGCTTGACGATGTGGCCATGGTTGAGCGGAATCTATACTCTTGTTCCACTGATACCCAGGAACTGATAGCCCAGACCATTGCCGAGCAGGGGCTGAATCGTGTGGTTGTGGCAGCTTGTACCCCCAGGACGCACGAACCGCTTTTCCAGGAAACGCTCAGAGAGGCGGCCCTGAACAAGTGTTTGGTAGAGATGGTCAATATTCGGGACCAGTGTTCGTGGGTTCACATGCACGAGAAAGAGGCGGCCACAGAGAAAGCCAAGGACCTGATTCGCATGGCAGTGGCCAAGGCCAGGAGAATAGGGCCGCTTCAGGAAACGACCGTTGGTGTGATCCCCACGGGGCTCGTCATTGGCGGTGGCCTTTCCGGAATGACAGCAGCACTGAGTCTGGCCAATCAGGGTTTTGAATGCTATCTGGTGGAGCGAGACTCAGAGCTTGGCGGAAATCTTAGAAGGACCTATTTTTCCCTGGAGGGGCCTGATCCCCAGAAATACCTCAAGGGGCTTGTTGAAAAAGTAAAAGCACATGAGAGAATTCATGTTCTCACTGACACTGCGATTGAAGCCATAGAAGGCTTTGTGGGCAACTTCAGAACAGTGCTTTCCATTGGCAAAGGAGATAGCAGGGAGATTGAGCACGGGACCATTATTGTTGCGACTGGCGCAACGGCCTACGAGCCTGATGAGTTTCTCTTCGGTCAGCATGATCAAGTGGTGCTTCAACAGGTGCTTGAGGAAAATCTTGCCCATGGCCGATTAGATTTTGAATCCTTGAATCACGTCGTGATGCTCCAGTGCGTGGGCTCAAGGGACAAGACTCACCCCTACTGCAGTGCCGTTTGTTGCAACCACGCAATAAAAAACGCCCTTAAGATCAAAGAGCTCAGTCCTGATACGAACGTGACGATTCTGTATCGGGATGTCATGAGTTATGGATTCAGTGAAGATTACTACAGCCTGGCAAGGGACAAAGGGGTTGTGTTTATCCGGTATGAGGTGGAGGAAAAGCCTCGGGTAGAAGAAGTGGGCGGACAGGTTCAGGTTACGGTCAAGGATCCGTTAATGGGGCAAGACGTGGTCATCGAAACGGACCTCTTGGCATTGAGCACAGCCATGGTGCCCTATGAGAACAAGGCCTTGATAGAAAAGCTCCAGGTGCCTTTGTCATCAGATGGGTTTTTCCTGGAATCCCATGCGCAACTCAAGCCTGTGGATTCCTATGTGGACGGGATCTATTTGTGCGGCAAGGCCCAGTTTCCCAAACCCAGCGATGAATGTATTGCTCAGGCCAAGGCTGCCGCAGCCAAGGCTGCCATTTTGTTGGCCATGGGCCATGTGAGGGCAGAGCCTATTATTGCCTCGTGCAATACGGACATCTGCATTGGTTGTGGAATCTGCGCCCATTTGTGTCCATACAGTGCAATCAGAATGACAAAGGTGGGCAAACTCAAGAAAGCAGAATTTGTTGCAGCGGCCTGCAAGGGATGCGGAGTATGCTCCTCATATTGTCCCCCAAAGGCAATCGCCATGGGGCGATTCACGGACGAGCAGATTTCCGAGCAGATTAGAGCGTTTGGGGGTGGGGGGTAGTCACTGGTCATCAGTCATTAGCCACAGGCTGAGTAGTCGAATGGTTTACTAGGGTTGGACTATTCGGCCACTCAACCATTTAACGACTCGACTACTCACCTAGCGACCAGCAACGGCGACTGATTAGAAAAAAGCTGGAGAAAAGAGTGGCATTTGAAAAGGTAGATGAGATATTGGGCAACTATATCCAGGCGGCAGAGGATACTGATGATCAGTAAGATAAAAACCCCTTCAGATTTAGAGGCTCTCAGGCAAGCCATTCTTAGCAGGCAGGACCCGAACAAACAGGTTGTCCGTGTGTGTTGTACCACGGCGTGTCGTGCCGGAGGTGCGTTGGACATTGTTAGGAATTTTGAAAAGGAGCTTGCCGAACGGGGTCTGCAAGACAAAGTCGAAGTGAAGAAAACAGGCTGTCGTGGGTTTTGTGAAAAAGGCCCAGTAATGGTCATTGAGCCAGAAGAGATTTTCTATACTGAAGTAAAACCCAAGGACGTAACGAAAATTATCGATTATACGTTACTCGATGGGAGGCCAGTGAAGCGTCTTCTCTATACCGACGCCGCGACCAGGAAAAAGATTACAAACGAAAAAGATATCCCGTTTTTTGGCAAACAGGTCCGAAGAGTTTTTTCCAAGACCGGCAAGATTGATCCAACGCAGATTGAAGATTACATTGCCGAAGGAGGCTACAGGGCTCTGTCCAAGGCGTTGACCACCATGGAGCCTGAGGAGATTATAGAGACTGTTGAGGCGTCCGGGCTTCGAGGCCGTGGTGGCGGAGGTTTTCCGACTGGAAGAAAGTGGAGGGCATGTTGGGAGGCACCGGGAAGCGCTAGATACGTTATTGCCAATGGGGATGAAGGAGACCCTGGGGCGTTTATGGACCGAAGTCTCATGGAGGGTGATCCACATAGCATTGTCGAGGGGATGATCATAGGTGCCTATGCCATTGGTGCCCATGAGGGCTTCATCTATGTTCGGGATGAATATCCGATTGCTGTTGAGCACTTGTCCATAGCTGTTGAGCAGGCAACGTCGTTGGGCTTGTTGGGCAAAGATATTCTGGGTGCGGGTTTTGATTTCACGATAGAGCTTGAGAGAGGAGCCGGAGCTTTTGTCTGTGGTGAATCCACAGCACTCATGAATTCTCTCGAAGGCAAGGTGGGTGAACCTCGTGCCAAGTATGTTCACACAGTGGCAAGTGGTTTGTGGGACAGGCCAAGCGCTTTGAACAATGTGGAAACCTGGGCCAATGTGCCTCTCATTATCGATCGAGGTGCAGAGTGGTATGCTGGCACCGGGACGGAGGGTAGCAAGGGGACGAAAATTTTTTCCCTCGTGGGAAAGGTCCAAAATACTGGCTTGATAGAGGTTCCCATGGGCATCACCCTCCGTGAAATCATCTTCGATATTGGCGGTGGGATAAGAAAGGGCGGCAGGTCATTTAAGGCTGTTCAGACCGGAGGGCCTTCCGGCGGCTGTATCCCAGAGCACAAGATGGACATGCCTGTGGACTACGATAGCCTCAAATCGCTGGGCGCGATCATGGGTTCTGGGGGCATGATCGTGGTGGATGAGAATACCTGTATGGTAGATACGGCAAAATATTTTATCCATTTCCTGATGCACGAGTCATGCGGGAAGTGCGTGCCCTGCCGCGAAGGGCTCGAGCAGATGTACGAGGTTCTCTCAAACATCTGCGAGGGCAATGGCGAGGTAGAAGACATCGCATTGTTAGAGAGATTGTCTTCCCTCATGATGGACACCTCTTTGTGTGCCTTGGGTGGCACTGCGCCCAATCCTGTGCTCAGTACGATTCGCTATTTTCGGGATGAATATGAGGCTCATATCGTTGACAAAAAATGTCGAGCCGGCGTGTGCCGCAATCTGTTTGAGTACCTCATCGATGAGAATCTGTGTAATGGTTGTACCTTGTGCCAGGTGAAGTGTCCTGAAGAAGCCGTCACCGGAAAGAAGAAGAAACCCCATGCCATAGACGCGAACAAGTGTATTCGATGCGGCATATGCTACACGTTGTGTAAACAGGAGGCGGTGGTTGTCAGATAATGATGGTTAGACTCACAATAGACGGACAGATTGTTCACGTGAAGCGTCACACGCCCATTTTGGAGGCATCCAAGCAGTTGGGGATCTTCATCCCAACGCTTTGTTATCACAAGGCCCTCAAGGCCTACGGGTCGTGTCGTTTGTGCGTAGTTGAGGCATTCAGAAACGGTCGTTCCAAACTGGTCACCTCGTGCAATTACCCTGCAGAAGACGGTCTGGTGGTCTTTACAGCTACCGACAGGGTGAAGACGGCAAGAAAGGGGATCATGGAGTTGCTCTTGGCCAGATGTCCTGAGGTACCACAGATTCAGCAACTCGCAGAAAAGGTTGGGATCAAGACGGTCCGGTTTAAGAAGAAGGGAGACCGGTGGTGCATCCTGTGCGGTCTTTGTGTGCGGGCCTGTGAGGAACTGGTTGGGGTTAGTGCTATCAGTTTTGTCAGTCGGGGCACGGAAAAGGAAATAAACACTCCTTTTGGGATTGAGTCAAAGGTTTGCATTGGCTGTGGTTCCTGTACCTATATCTGCCCCACAGGGTGCGTTGAAATGGTAGGGGGAGGCAGTCCTTCAGATGGTCGGTCAATGAACATGGGAGACCTTGCCCTGGTGGGATGTCCCAACAATTACGAGTGTGAGGCCTGCGAGATTGACCGCGAGTTTATTGAAGAATTTAAGCGTGTGGTGAAAGATGTGCGGGCGAAGACGTAGGTCAGGTTTCACCACTTTTTAGTATTGAGTGAAAGACATGAATGCTACTATCGTTTTGGAAGACGGAACGGTTTTTCTGGGCAAGGCCTTCGCCGGTAGCGGCGAGGCCTTCGGGGAGGTCGTGTTTAACACCAGCATGACGGGGTATCAAGAGGTCCTAACGGACCCTTCCTACAAAGGGCAGATTGTAACTATGACCTATCCGCTCATTGGTAACTATGGGGTTAACGCCGAAGACGTCGAGTCATCCAAAATCCATGTTGAGGCCCTAGTAGTTCGAGAATATGAACCGGTCCCCAGCAACTGGCAATCCAATGCCACCTTGGCTGAATACCTGAACCAGCATGGGGTTATAGGTATAGAAGGGATTGATACCCGTGCCCTTACGCGGCATATCAGGCTGGCGGGGGCAATGAAAGGGGTTGTTTGTACGGGGAATGCCGATGTCAAGCTGCTGGCGAAAAAGGCTCTTGCCTCCCACGGTCTCGTCGGACGGGATCTGGTGAGGGAGGTAACTTGTCGGAAGGCTTACCAGTGGTCACAAGGCGGGGAGACACAGTTTAGGGTGGTGGTCATTGATTGTGGCATGAAGTTCAATATGGCCCGCAGCATGATCCGAAGGAGATGTGAGGTAACGATCGTACCCGCCCATACGAGTGCCGAGGAGATCCGAACTATGGCGCCGGACGGCATCCTCCTGTCCAATGGTCCGGGAGACCCGGAGCCGGTTTCCTATGTCGTTGAAACCATCAAAGATCTCATCCCGGATTATCCCATTTTTGGGATCTGTCTAGGGCATCAGCTCCTGGGGCTCGCCTTTGGCGGGAAAACCTACAAGCTCAAGTTTGGTCACCATGGTTCCAACCATCCGGTGAAAAACCTGTCCACAGGAAAGGTTGAGATCACCGCCCAGAATCACGGGTTTTGTGTGGATGTGGACTCGATCACGGACCCGGACGTTGAGATAACGCATATCAATTTAAATGATCAAACCGTAGAGGGATTGAGACATCGCAATCTGCCCGTGTTCTCTGTCCAGTACCATCCTGAGGCCTGCCCGGGGCCGCACGATGCCGATTATATGTTTGATGATTTCGTACAGTTGATGAAAAGACGAAACCCAGTACGATAGAGTGGGAAAAGTGCCAAGAAGAACCGACATATCAAAGATTATGCTCATCGGTTCCGGACCGATAATCATCAGCCAGGCTTGTGAATTTGATTATTCCGGCACCCAGGCCTGTAAGGCCCTCAAGGAAGAAGGCTATGAAATCGTCCTGGTAAACAGCAATCCGGCGACGATCATGACTGACCCGGAAATCGCAGACCATACCTATATTGAGCCAATTACCCCGGAGATTGTCTCCATGATCATTGAGAAGGAAAGGCCGCAGGCCTTACTACCCACAATCGGGGGGCAAACCGGCCTGAACATCGCCATTGAAGTCGATCGGATGGGTGTGTTGGATAAATACAATGTAGAGATGATCGGGGCCTCCGTCGAGGTCATCAAAAAGGCCGAAGACAGGGATCTGTTCAGGGCGGCGATGGAACGTATTAGCTTGCGTGTCCCGGAAAGCGGTATCGCCTACAGTATGGATGACGTCAGGAGAATCGCAGATGAAATCGGCTATCCAATCATTGTGCGTCCCAGCTTTACCCTGGGAGGCACCGGCGGCGGAGTAGCATACAACCCTGAAGAACTTGAACGCTGGGCGACGTGGGGTCTGGATGCGAGTTTGACCCACCAGATAATGCTGGAAGAATCCGTCATCGGCTGGAAGGAATTCGAACTTGAGGTAATGAGAGACGTCAAGGACAACGTCGTGATCGTGTGTTCCATTGAAAACCTCGATCCCATGGGCGTGCACACGGGCGATAGTATTACGGTTGCTCCTGCCCAGACATTGACGGACAGACAATATCAGGCGATGCGTGATGCCGCCATTGCGGTAATCAGGGAGATAGGAGTTGAAACAGGTGGATCCAATATTCAATTCGCCGTCGATCCCAAAAACGGCCAGATGGTGGTCATCGAGATGAACCCGAGAGTTTCCAGGAGTTCGGCTCTAGCCTCGAAGGCCACGGGCTTCCCAATAGCCAAAATAGCTGCCAAGCTGGCTGTGGGATATACCCTGGACGAGCTTCCCAATGATATCACTGGAGAAACTGTGGCATCTTTTGAACCAACCCTTGACTATTGCGTGGTCAAGATCCCCAGGTGGACTTTTGAGAAGTTCCCCGAAGCCGAAGACCATCTTACAACATCCATGAAATCCGTAGGTGAGATAATGGCCATCGGTCGCACATTTAAGGAGGCCCTTCAGAAAGGATTGCGCTCTTTGGAAATTGGGCGGTTCGGGCTGGGCGGCGACGGTAAGGGCCTTCCGGCCCTGGAAGGCCAGGAGCCTTCTCTGGAAGAAATCACGGCCCATCTGGCAAACCCGAATTCAGAGAGGATCTTCTTTATCCGATACGCCATCAGGGCCGGTATCGACTTGGATACTATATACCGACTCAGTGCAATAGACCCCTGGTTTTTGCGTCAGATCGCCCAAATCGTTGAGCTTGAGGAGCAAATTTCAACGGCTGGTTATCCGTTGGATCGAAACCTCCTGGCAAAGAGTAAGAACCATGGTTTTTCTGATGTTCAACTTGCCCACCTGCTTGGCAAAAGTGAAGACGAAATTAGAAAGTGCCGCAGGGATTTAGGTGTAAGGCCAGTCTACAAGCTGGTAGATACCTGTGGCGCAGAATTCGAGGCCCGCACCCCTTACTATTATTCTACCTATGAGGAGGAAAACGAGGCCCGCGTGTCGGATAAGCCAAAGGTGATCATATTGGGTGGGGGTCCGAATCGCATCGGGCAGGGTATCGAGTTTGACTACTGTTGTGTGCAGGCTTCCTTTGCCCTAAGAGAAGAGGGGATTGAAAGTATCATGGTCAACAGCAATCCTGAAACAGTGAGTACGGATTATGATACTTCGGACAAGCTCTATTTTGAACCACTTACGAAGGAAGATATCCTGAGCATTGTGGAAACGGAAAAGCCGACCGGCGTCATAGTTCAGTTCGGCGGCCAAACTCCGCTTAATCTGTGTTTGCAACTTGCAAAAGCCTGTGTTCCCATCATCGGGACACAACCTGATCACATCGCCATGGCGGAAGACCGGGAACTTTTCAAAAACGTCCTTCAAAGGCTAGGTCTCAAACAACCGGATAATGGGACCGGCATGGATGTGGCCGAGGCTATCGGTGTGGCGGAACGGATTGGTTTTCCCGTTATTGTGCGGCCATCCTATGTACTCGGCGGAAGGGCGATGCAAATCGTATATGACCGTACATCTCTGGAGTCTTTTACCCGTCAGGCCAAGTTGGCCTCTCCGGAACACCCGATCCTCATTGACAAGTTTTTGGAAGGTGCTATTGAAATCGATGTAGATGCCATATGCGATGGGCAAAGAACAGTCATCGGCGGCATCATGGAACACATTGAAGAGGCTGGGATCCATTCGGGTGACAGTGCCTGCGTGCTGCCTCCGCACGGACTATCTCCCGGTCTTTCTCAACGGATAATGGAACAAACCCGGTTACTGGCCAAAGCGCTCCACGTAATCGGCTTATTGAATATTCAGTTTGCAGTGCGGGACGACGAGATCTTCGTGTTGGAGGTCAATCCCAGGGCTTCACGAACCGTTCCATTTGTCAGCAAGGCCACAGGAGTTCAGCTGGCAAAATTGGCGACCAAGGTAATGATCGGCAAAACCTTGGCGGAACTTGGGTTTACCGAAGAAATTCACCCGTCCCATGTATCAGTCAAGGAATCCGTATTTCCGTTCAATCGTTTTCCTGGTGTGGATGTCATATTGGGGCCTGAAATGAAATCAACGGGCGAGGTCATGGGAATAGATAGTGATTTCGGAAGAGCCTTTGCCAAATCACAGTTGGCTGCCGGACAGCACCTACCTACTACGGGAACTGTATTTGTCAGTGTAAAGGACTCGGACAAGGAAAAAGTGTCTCCTATAGCACGTCGATTGGATGAGATGGGTTTTCAATTCATGGCGACTGCCGGCACGTCAAGCTGTTTAACCAAAGCGGGGATCCCGAATCAGCTTATAAAAAAGATCACTGAGGGCCGACCGAATGTCACGGATTACATCAAGAACGGACAGATACAGCTGGCAATCAATACACCGTCCGGCAAAGAAAGTGCGGGAGGGGCCCGTATCATACGCAGAACCGTATTACGCTACGAGGTCCCCTATGCGACCACGCTGGCCGGCGCCGGCGCCATGGCAGCCGCCATTGAGGCGATGAAGAAAAACAAGCTTACCGTTAATTCCATTCAGTGGTTTCATGGTAGGTCTTAACTGTCTTCCATTGACGAGCGATCCTTGGAGGCGACAGGGGAAAGTGGAGGAGTCTGATCACATGTATCAAGCAGCCTGTAAGACGAGGGGAGCTTTGGACGGCCCAAGAGAATCCTGTGGCGTTTTTGGCGTTTTCGGCCAAAACGCTGCGGCAAAGCTGGTGTATTTTGGTCTCTATGCTCTGCAACACCGTGGTCAGGAAAGTGCCGGCATTGTCACATCTACAGGGAGGTCGATTCACGAACACAAAGGAATGGGGCTGGTTTCGGAAGTCTTTAACGAACAAATCCTAAATGGACTCCCGGGGAACATGGCTATCGGTCACGTTCGGTATTCCACGACCGGTTCTTCTATTGCCAAGAATGCCCAGCCCTTTGTGGTATCCCATGGGAACATGACATTGGCTATAGGACACAACGGAAACCTGACCAATGCCAAGCAGTTGCGGGATGAACTTGAAGAGCGGGGTTCCATATTTCAAACAACAACGGACAGCGAGATCATCGTTCATCTCCTGGCGCGCAACCTCCATGCCGGTATTGAGGAAGCCCTCCGAAAGGCGGTTTCTCAAATCGAAGGCGCCTATTCTTGCACCTTGATGACCGAAGACAAACTCGTTGCTTTTCGAGATCCCAACGGTTTTCGCCCCCTTTGTCTGGGAATGCTCAACGGGGGCTATGTCATCGCCTCGGAAACCTGCGCCCTTGATCTGGTAGACGCTCAGTATTTAAGAGATATCGAACCGGGGGAGATTCTTATTATAGACAAGAACGGGTTAAAGTCTATGAAGCCGTTTCCCAAGCAAAAACGCAGTTTCTGTATCTTTGAGTTCATTTACTTCGCCCGTCCGGATAGCAACATCTTTGGTCAAAACGTCTACGTGGTGAGAAAAAGGCTTGGGGCAAGGCTTGCCAAGGAGTATCCGATTAAGGCGGACTTTGCCATGCCATTTCCGGACTCCGGCAACTATGCCGCTATAGGGTTTTGTCAGGAGCTGGGTATCCCTCTAGAAATGGGCGTTATCCGAAACCACTATGTGGGTAGAACGTTTATCGAGCCGACACAGTCGATGCGTGATTTTGGCGTGAAGGTAAAACTCAACCCCGTTCGAGAAATACTCGACCAAAAACGTGTGGTAATTGTAGAAGACTCGATTATCCGGGGCACGACAAGCAAAATGCGAATCAAGGCACTACGTGAGGCGGGGGCCAAGGAGGTCCACATGGTCGTGAGTTGCCCGCCACACCGCTATCCGTGCTACTACGGAATAGATTTTTCGACCAAAGGTGAACTGATCGCCTGTCAGCATTCCGTTGAAGAGGTACAAAGCTATATTGGCTTGGACAGTCTTTGCTACATGAGCTTGTCAGGTTTGCTTGAATCGACAGGCTTTGAGCAAGACACCTTCTGCATGGCATGTTTTAATGGCAAGTATCCGGTCAAGCCGTCTAAGGGTATCTCCAAGCTTTGCCTGGAACACGAAGGGCTTGTCACTTAATACCCTGATCTTGCTGGTATCTTGGGCGGTCTTCTGCATTTTCCAAATTCTTTTGGATGAACTTGCAACTCGTAGCCGTAATAGCTGTCGAGTCAAATCTGATTAGGCCGAGCCTACGTTCTATGAGCTTACTGAACCCACGTCTCTACAGAAATGGGCTTTTCAACTTCTGAGTTTGCAGCCGGTAGAAGAAAATTAAATTGCGAGAAAACCATGCCGCAGCACCGGCCCAACTACTGACGTCAGTCCATACAAAAATGTTGATTATTTAAAAAACATCCGACATAATTGTTTGTGTCTTGCAAGCTCTAAATGTGGTGTACTCCCCAACTCTCTAAAATAATTATATATATTTCGTCGGCACGTGTTTTGCTATAATCAGCCTAGTTTACTTAGTAAAACAGGGGGCAAGCAACGGTGAATATGGAAAAGGCATCAGTCAGAATTATTGGCTTTTGCTGCCAGAATGCTATCAGCGAGGAGCAGGATCTGGCCGGCGAGGGCAAGACGTCTTTTGAACCAGAGATCAAGATTGTTGCACTCCCCTGCAGCAGCAAGGTGGAGACCCTTGCCATCATCAAGGCATTTGAATCAGGTGTTGACGGCATATTCGTCCTAGGATGTCCTGAGGAACAATGTCATCTCTTAGACGGAAACCGCAGGGCACAGAGAATTGTGAAGTATACAAAGGGCCTCTTGAAAGAAGTGGGTATTGAAAGTAGCCGGCTGGAGATGTTTCAGCTCGGAACGCCTGAATGGGAGCATTTTGATAAAGTTGCACAAACAATGATCCAGAGAATTGAGTCGCTGGAGAAATAGATGCCGAAGAAATATAACATTTACACAGAAACAGTGCCGCCGCGATTTGTTCCCATCGGAAAGGGCGCCATCCTCGATTGGGAGGCGGGTTGCCTGCACTGTTTCAAGTGCGTCAAGCGCAAGTGTATATTTGGGGCATACAACAAGCGAACATTCGATGTCAGTCATCTTTCTGATACCATTGACAATATCTGCAGAAACTGCCTGAGGTGTGTGCAGTCTTGTCCCGGTCAGGTCATCACAAGGACCATAAATCCGGAATACGAGGCCTTGGGCGATTCATACTGGACCCCGGAGATAATATCCAGCCAGTGGTACCAGGCCGAAACCGGAAACATACCTGTATCTGGAGCAGGTTATGCGGGTCCTTTTTCCGGTCCCGGGTTTGATGATATGTGGACAGATATGTCTGAGATTGTCCGGCCTACCCGGGACGGAATTCACGGCAGGGAATACATCAATACAGTGGTTAGCTTTGGGAGAAAGCACACCTGCTTGACATTCGATGATAATGGAGAGCCTGTACTCGATGTACCGAGGGAGATTGAAATCCCTATTCCCATAATATTCGGAAGGCTCCCCATTGGAAGCCTGAGTCCGGATGTCTATCTTGCAATGGCGGGCGCGGCCGAGGAATTGAACACACTCATTGAGATTCCTGTCGAGGTTTGGGACAATGAGTTGGAACAGTATGCAAGGTCCATTATACCTCTGTTTTCCACAAAACAGATAGTAACGCATAGTCATCTCATTGAACCGGCGCAAGTTGTTGAAATTGAAGACTCCGGCGAAGCTGATGAAATTCTCAAAAAGTTGAGGGGAAAATACCCTGATACGTTGGTGATGATAAGAACCCTTCTTAGTGAGACTAGCGGAGAACGTGTTGAGGCACTGACTAATGCTGGAGCCGACATAATTCATGTCTATGCTGACCGAAACGGAAATGTGCATGGCGAAAACGAGACCTGGTTTGTCAAAGACGTCGTAAAAAAGGTGCACCATCATCTGGTCGACAAGAGCATCAGAGACAACGTGACCATTGTTGCCAGCGGGGGAGTAGCCATGGCCGAACATGTAGCAAAGGCAATCATATGCGGAGCCGATGCTGTGGCGGTGGACATCCCTCTTCTTCTAGCCCTTGAGTGTCGTATGTGCTTGCGATGCAAAAAAGGACTATCGTGTCCGGTTGAGATAGAAAATATCCACCCCGAATGGGGCAGGACCCGCATCATAAACCTTATAGGGGCATGGAGGAATCAGATACTGGAAGTACTCGGCGCCATGGGACTCCGCGAGGTGAGGCGGTTAAGAGGAGAACTGGGACGCGCCATGTTTTTTGAAGATCTTGAAGCAGAAACTTTTGGTAGGATTTTTGGATTGAGAAATTGAATGAAGGCTCAGAACAATAATACGTCGGAACGTCCCGAGGTTGTTAGGGCCCCCTGCCGATTCAGAAATGCCATTGGAAAATACAGACTCCGCCGAAGCAATGCGTGCATAGCCTGCGGAAAATGCGCTGAGGTTTGTGCCTATGGCGTTCACAAGAAACGCACTAATAAAATGGCTGTCCCTAAACATTACCTTTGCATCGGATTCAGTTGCAACAAGTGCGTGGAAGAGTGTCCGGAAAGTGCGCTTTCCTTGGATGTGAATCCTGTTACCAAAGTAATTGGGGACCGAAGGTGGACGTCCGATCTGCTGATCAGCACATGGCACATGGCTGAAACAGGAGAGGTGCCCCCAGGAGATATTGAGTACAAGATCGGGGACTCGGGTGGAGGATTTGATAGGATTCGCCTTAACTATGCAAGAGAGCCATCCAAGGAATTGGACATCGAAAAGTTTTCCACCAAGATTCCTCTCAACAGGCTGAACGATGGGCGAACTGAAGTGGAGATAGGTATACCCGTGTACGGCGGCGGGATGTCCTATGGCTCTGTCAGTTTGATAACGATGGTTGCAAGGGCAAAGGCCTGGAAGGCTTGGGATTCCTTTACGTGCACAGGAGAGGGTGGATACCCCCAAGAGCTTTGCCCCTATGATGACCATGTCATTACCCAAGTAGCAACAGGACTGTTTGGCGTAAGGGAAGAAACAATTAAGCGTGTAAAGATAATTGAATTCAAGTATGCCCAAGGCGCCAAGCCTGGTCTTGGGGGGCATCTCCTGGGAGATAAGGTAACAGCCAGCGTAGCGAAAATGAGGGAGGCGGTCCCCGGGAGTTCTCTTTTTTCCCCATTTCCCTTTCACAGTGTCTATTCCGTGGAAGATCACAAGAAGCACATCGACTGGGTCAAGGAGGTGAACCCAAAGGCCTTGGTTTCCGTAAAAGTCTCCACACCTACGGACGTTGATATGGTGGCCGTGGGAAGCTATTATGCCGGCGCTCATATCATACACCTGGATGGGAGTTACGGAGGCACGGGGGCGGCCCCTGAAATCGCCAAGAAAAACATTGCCATGCCAATAGAATATGCAATCGTAAAGGTCCACAACTTCTTAAAAGAGGAAGGGATACGTGATAGAATAACGGTTATTGCAAGCGGCGGTATTCGCACTGCCTATGATATTGCAAAAGCGATTGCCCTTGGGGCAAACGGTGTTGTTGTAGGGACAGCAGAGATGGTGGCGCTCGGATGCATTCGCTGCAAGAATTGCGAGAGTGGGCGCGGATGCATCCGAGGGATTGCCACAACAGATCCTGAACTGAGCGAACTCATGGAACTTGATTGGGCAACCCATAGATTGATCAATCTCTTTGCTGCTTGGCGTTTCCAGCTCCTAGAAATTTTGGACAAACTCGGGATGACGGACATCCAAGAATTGGTGGGAAGGACAGACTGCCTTAGACATCTCGATTATGAAGAAGCTGGTGTGGGTGTTTGAAAAAAATGAAGAAGTCTCTTGCAAATAAGATCTTGGAAGCCAGGAGAAGCCTCTATCCCACCACTCCCCAGGTTCAATACAAAGATACCGAGGAAGGGGGCTGCGGTGTTACCGGCTTTGCCTGTTCCATCCCGGTGGGTGGAAAGCATATATTTGAGCCGTCTCGTCTCATGCACAACCGGGGAAACGGAAAAGGAGGGGGTATCGCTGTCGCAGGGTTGATTGCAGAAGACCTGGGAGCAACAAGAGAAGTGCTCGACGAATACTACCTTGTTCAGGTTGCCCTGTTGGACCCTGCCGTACGGGAAGTTATGGAAGAAGGATTCATTACTCCTCACATGGAAGTCGCTTTGAGCCATCGGATTCCCACGGTCGATGACTATAGAGAAATCGAAGGACTCGAGATCAGGCCGCCGGATGTATGGCGATATTTTGTCAGGGTGAAGCCGGATGTTCTCGCCGCCTTTGCAGAGAAAAACGGTCTGGAGGAAATGGATCCAAGAAAGGTCGAAGACGAATTCATTTGGCAAAACACTATCCAACTCAATCGGGTTTTTTATGACACCCTGGGGGACAAGAAGGCCTTTGTTCTGTCACAGGGCCGCAACATGATGATTTTGAAGATCGTGGGATATGCGGAACAAGTGGCACAATACTACAAGCTGGAGAATGTCAGGGCACATGTGTGGATAGCCCATCAACGGTATCCCACAAAGGGTCGCGTGTGGCACCCAGCCGGAGCCCACCCCTTCATGGGTTTGGACGAGGCGCTGGTGCATAACGGAGACTTTGCCAACTACTATTCCGTGGCAGAATATCTGAAACAAAAGAATATCTATCCACATTTTCACACGGATACTGAAGTTAGTATATTGGTATTCGACTTGTTAAATCGGATCTATGATTATCCTTTGGAGTACATCATAGAAGCCCTTGCTCCAACGACTGAAAGGGATTTTGATCAACTTCCGTCAGACAAACAGAAGATCTATCACCTGCTGCAGTCTATGCATATTCACGGATCGCCTGACGGCCCGTGGTTTTTTATCATCGCCCGCAATGACTTCTATAACAACCGGTTTCAGTTGATCGGTATAACAGATACTGCAATGTTACGTCCGCAGGTCTTTGCTTATTGCGATGGCGAGGTGCAGGTGGGTCTCCTATGCTCTGAGAAACAAGCCATAGACGCCACGCTGGCAAGCCTTGCCGAGGAAGACAGCCGTATATGCTCAGTTGCCGACAAATATTGGAACGCCAGGGGCGGGAGCCACACAGACGGGGGAGCGTTTGCCTTCACCATAAGCGAGGATTCTGAAAATCCCGGACGAATGCACATGGTCTGTACTGACAAATTTGGCACGCAAGTCGAAATACCGAAGCATCAGCAGACGTGTGACATGAGCCTGAGCATAAACATGCCCGGCACCTCGGACGTGCTTGCACGCGCCATCTGCGAACACCTGGGCAGAGGTGATTCAAAAGGTCTTCATTCATTTATGAAGGAACAGGTCTATCCAATGGGTTTTGATGCGCTCCGATGGTGCTGCAAGGAGATATCGCAGGGCGCGCAAAAAAGTGACAAACAGAGGCAAACCGCCATTGACACTCTCACGCTTATAAACGACTTACGGGATTCAACGAAGAACTTGAAGAGAAGTTCGGTGCTGCGCATTGCAAGAACTAGCCTGAAAGAGATCTTCGGTGCGGTGCCTGCTATAGACTCCGATGACGATAGCTCCTTTCGTTTGGTTACATGGGATACAAGAAGTAATCTCATCGGGCCAGTGGGTAAGCAGACCACCCTGGTGTTGAACGCTGAGGGCTTTCCCCCTGAGGGCGAGGACTGTGACGCGCGGCTGGTCTGTAATGCATACTCTATGGGGTGGAAACGATTTATTTGCTATGGGTATCGGGGGCAACGATTTCTTGGATGCGGATTAGGTCCCAAGACTGATGGTGTGGGAATAGACGTGTATGGCAGTTCCGGTGATTACCTGGCATCAGGAATCGACGGCATGACCGTCAATGTACACGGAAACGCCCAAGATCAGCTCGGCCAGATACTCAAATCAGGGAAACTGGTCATCTACGGCGATGTGGGACAAACCTTTATGTACGGCGCAAAGGGGGGAGAAGTCTATGTCATGGGAAATGCTGCAGGCAGGCCCCTTATCAACGCGGTAGGTCACCCCAGGGTTGTAATCAATGGCACCGCCCTTGATTATCTGGCAGAGTCATTTATGGCAGGTGACCTTTACAAAGGTGGTGGATTTGTCATTCTAAACGGCATAGAGTTTGACAATGAAGGCAATGTGCGGCCGCAGGCCACACCGTATTCGGGTTCAAATCTGTTCTCTCTTGCTTCCGGGGGGGGCATATACGTGCGTGATCCCCACAAGGTCCTGGTTGAAGAGCAATTGAATGGAGGCGCCTTTGGTGAGCTGACTAAAGAAGACTGGCGGCTAATGATGCCTTATCTCAAGGAAAACGAGCGCCTCTTTGATATATCGGTACAAAACGATCTCCTTATGGTGGACGGAGAGATGAAGGACCCTGAAGAGGTTTACCGGAAAATAACTGCGCTTAAGGTAAAAGCACTCGCCAAGGCGATGGTAGTGGAGTAATGCCGGCGAGTCCGTCACAAACATGATCAAAGGTATTTGTTACCATGAAAGCAAGCATCGATATAGAAAAGATCGACTTGAGCTTTGCAAAAGAGATGGCGTCGGCCAGTAGTGTTGATCTGTTTGCCTGTTACCAGTGCCAAAAATGCACCAATGGATGTCCTGTTACTTTTGCGATGGACTACGGTCCTCATCAGATCATCAGAATGGTTCAACTCGGCCTTGCTGAAGAAATTTCTCGCACAAATACTCCATGGGTGTGTGCATCTTGTGAGACTTGCATCACCCGGTGTCCCCAGCAAATAGAAATACCGGAGCTAATGGATTATCTGAAACAATGGATTCTGCGTCAAGGAGAGGAACTTTCCCAGGGAACCGTGGCGGCCTTCCACCAAGTGTTCCTGGATAACATCAGGAGGTTTGGTCGGGTTAACGAGGCAGTGCTTATGGGCGCATACCAACTTAAGTGTATGAAAGCAGGAAAAAGGATCGATCTAAAAGAGGCAATGAACAATCTCAAACTTGGGGTCGAGATGTTCAAGCGTGGCCGCCTGACTCTGATGCCCCGTAAGACAGGGGGGAAGGAAGCGGTCAAGAAACTTTTTAAACGATGAGGCGTAAACAAAAGGTTCAAGGCACAAGGCGGGAGGCACAAGGCGGAAAAATGTTACTCTAATTTCCTTGATGTGGCGCAAC
>CAYSBQ010000018.1:0-25314 GCA_964429315.1 uncultured Desulfobacterales bacterium | reverse complement strand
TATGACAGAATTTGTCAGGTCCTTGACACTTTTTGGAATTATTCCGGCTCTTCAAGCTTTTCGTGTCGGAACCGTTGGGTCGTGATATTCTAAGAGTATCAGATAATTACATGGATATCAGTTGGGCGAAGTAAATTCGGTATGTTTTTTGCTGGGCTAAAAGGCCGGCAATTGATTGAAAGAAAAAAGCAACTTAATTACCTGATAGGATCACAGACAAAGAAAAACGACTGTGAAGGGAGGTGAGGATGTAGAAATCAAGGGGGGCGCAAATGACTTGAATACAATACTTCTAATTTTGTAAAGCGGCATAGCCGCGCTTCAGAAAATCGCGGAGCGATTTTATTAAAGGAGGTTTCACCATGCTTCAAAAACTAATCCAAAAAAAGAACCAAAAAGGTTTTACCCTCATTGAACTTATGATCGTAATTGCTATCATTGGTATCCTGGCGGCGATTGCTATTCCAAACTTCATAAGCTACAGGAAACGGGCCTATGAAAGATCGGCCCAGTCAGATTTGAAAAATGGCTATACTGCGGCAATGGCGTATCTAACGGATTATCCGGGCTGCACAATCGACAATACCAAGTTAACCGGTTTCAGGCAGACCACCAATGTAGGACTGGACATAGAAAGTGCCGGTGCTGACTGTTTTGTACTGACATCCAAGCACGTTAGTGGAGACTACACCTTCAGCATTAGATCTGATGGCGCCACCGCGAGCGGCAGCTAAATAACCCTCTAACTGCTGATGGAAGCAGCCCCAAACTTATGCGAGAAGGGGTTGCTTCCATCTTTTTTTGCGCCTGAGGATTCAGGCGTAGCAACCCTGCCTGTAATATCCGTTTTGTTTGTACAAGATACATTTTGTGCTATTATGAAATAAATGCCATCTTATCAACGTACATGCTCGCAACGGTCCTTGTTGTTGGGGTTTGCTCTTTTCAGCATCGTTCTTGCGGTCTATTTGCTTACCACATGCCCGAGTGTGTATGTGGGTGACAGTGGTGAGTTTATTGCTTCCGCTTTTTGCCTCGGCAATGCCCATAATTCCGGCTATCCTCTTTATGCGTTGATCGGGAAGTTATTCAGTCTAGTTCCTTTTGGGAATATCGCCTTTCGGATCAACATTATGTCAGCCTGTTTTGGCGCCCTGGCCGTGTGGTTGACCTACCGGGTTATTGTCAGGGAAACACACTCAAGCCTTGCCGCAATATCCGCCGCTCTGCTGCTTGCCTTTTCCGCCACTTTCTGGTCCCAAACCACCTGCGCAGAGGTCTATACATTCCATGCCTTTTTTGTTGCCTTGATAATAAGTCTTATTTTTTGGTGGAACAAAACAATGTCCCTTGACCGGCTATGCATACTCGCATTCGTGGTAGGACTCAGTTTTGCCAATCATCTTCAGACCATTATGCTTGCCCCTGCGTTATGCTTCTTCATCATATTATCAGATCACAAGGCCTTGTTAGGTTTCAGGAATTTATTTCTGTTGCTCCTTTTTTTTGCGCTCGGCTTGTCTGTTTATCTCTACCTGCCTATTCGCACCGAGGCCGGCTCAGCTATTCACTGGGGAGATCCTGACACGGTTGGTCGTTTCTTAGACCACGTGTTGGCAAACGCCCATCGTCACGGGTATATGTTCAACAAATCATTGGGTACATACGAAACACGGTTCGTAAGCGCCCTTAAGGAGATGATCAGACAGTATCACATTTTCTTGATCTTTGCCGCTATCGGGTGGGCAAAAGAGAAAGATATCAGATACAAGATTTTGCCAATCCTCATAGTATTCTTTGACACAATATACACGGTATTTTTAAACACTATCTCTTTGGAGATCACGGCTTTTCAGATTCCCAGCTCTATTGTCTTGGCCATACTCATTGGCAAAGGTATGGCAAGCATGATTGAATGTCGTTTTACCCGTTTATCGTTAAACCGGATTTCCGATTGGTGCCTAAAACCTGCGTTTGCATGCTTTCCTATAGTTCTGATGGCCACGAACCTCTATCAAAGCGATCAGCATATGAACTACACTGCATACGAGTATGGCACAAACATCTTAAGGAGCCCTCCGGCACATGCCACTCTTCTTCTGGGTGGAGACAACATTATTTTCCCAGTTACCTATCTCAAACTGGTAGAAAATGCGCGACCGGATTTGACTATTTACGATAGGGAAAATCTATTTTTTAAGATGCCGTTTCTTTACAAGGACGGCCCCACTTTTTTCGGCAAATGGGAAGAACTGAGACGCATTATAGAGGCGGAACTTGCACAAACGCGAGAGTATCTGTACATAGCTGTTTTCAGCGAAAAGGTCCTTTCAGACCGAGAGTTCGACCTGGTCCCATGTGGCCTCTCGTATAGGGCTGTGGTTCCGGACAAACTCAGCGCAATACTCCGGGACGAAATCAATCCATGGCCATATTACATGACGGAGACTTTCAACGGTTCGTTTTCTCGCGACTATATGAACAGATCAGTTACAGGCTATTTTTTTCTGAAGATGGGTAGAGATCTAATGCTTGCAGAAAAAAAATCGTTGGGTCTAAAAATGCTTAAGGGGGCATCATCAATTGCTTACAATGACCAGATCCTGCACAGAGACCTTGCCGCTTTCCACATTGATATGGGAATGTATGAAGAGGCTCTAGCAGAACTGAAGATCTCTTCCGTGATAGCCACGGATGCCGGTATGCTGCACAATAGCTGGGGGTACTATTATAAAAAGGTTGGAGAAATTGCCAAAGCAATAGAGGCTTTCCAAAAAGCGATCGGTGCAACCCCCAATGATCCAGATAAATACAACAATTTAGGTTTGACGTATTTGGAGGCCAACAAACCGAAGCTGGCAAAAGATGCATTTGTCAAATCCTTGTCATTAGATCCAAAACAACCAAAATTAATCAGCTTTATGCATAAACATGACTTAAGACCAGACATTGTTGAGCAAACAAAAAAGTAATGTATCTCTCTCTAATCATCCCGTTGTACAACGAGGAAAGGTGTCTTGAGGAAAGCTTCAAGTCTGTAAAAGCATACCTCGATACCCTCAACCTCAAGAAGGACTACGAGATTATCCTTGTAAATGACGGAAGCTATGACAACACGAAGTCGATTGTTGAAAAAATCGTTGGAAGGAATCCAAAAGCCGGCTTGCTAAGCAGCCCAGAGAATAAAGGCAAAGGACATGCCGTCAGAAGGGGTATCCTGAACGCGGCTGGAAAATATGTCATATTCATAGATGCCGACTTGGCCGTGCCGGTTTGTTTTATCGGTACATGTTTGAAAGAACTGGAAAGCGGGCACTCAATGGTTATAGGTTCCAGACATCTGCCGGACTCCATTTTCAAGATACGCGAAAAGCCTCTGCGCCAATTTTTGGGCGAAATCTTTCGGAGGTTCGCGCAAATCAGCCTGGGTTTGAGGGTCTCTGACATTACATGCGGGCTGAAGGGGTTTTCAAGAGAGGTCGCTTTTAATATCTTTTCTCGATCACGAATTGACCGATGGGGTTATGATGCAGAAGTTGTTTCCCTTGCCCAAAGACTCGGATATGACATCAAGGAAGTGCCTGTAGTGTGGCGCCATTCTTTTGACTCTAAAGTAAACGTGGGCATTGATTCTCTTGGCACACTTCTGGAGATATTTCGAATACGACATTACTTTGCTAGAAAACTATATAACTGCTGAACAAATATGCATAGCCAGAAAGCTCTTTTTCAAAAACGATTGCCATTGGACTGAAGCCGGACACCGTCTTGCGGCAAAGCAGATATTGGCCTATTTGCAAGGACTGGATTATCTTCGACGGCGAGCCTTCGACATATGCAGGACCTTTGGTACAGCCGAATCTTGAGTGTGGCTTATGGAAAAAGACGAATACAAAATGATGCATGACATCGAACAGTCCTACTGGTGGTTTGTAGGCAAACAGTTTCTGGTCAAGAGTATCTTGGAAAGGTATTCTTTAAATAGGCTGAAGAACGACCAGCTACTGGACATCGGATGCGGAACCGGTGCTATACTGAAACTCTTGCAAAACTATGGAATAGCTTACGGTGTGGAACTCTCAACAAATGCCATTCGATTCTTGAAGAGAAGAGATTTGAATCTTGTTGTGCGATCAGATGCTAGTCAATCCATTCCATTCAAGGAGAATACTTTTTCTGCAATCACATGCCTTGATGTATTGGAGCATCTTGACAACGATTTCACCCTGTTAAACGAGATGGTACGAGTCTGCAAACCCGGAGGTCATATTGTCCTTACGGTACCGGCCTTCAGCGTGTTATGGAGCCCCCACGATGCTGCCTTACACCACAGGCGGCGCTACACCAGGGAACAAATGCTCAAGAAGGCTTGCCGACTCAATTGTACGGTGCTAAAGAGCAGTTATTACAACACAGCCCTTATCCTCCCAATCCTGGTAGCGAGAAAGCTGAAACTTTTCTTTTCTAATAAACAAAATGTACGGTCTGATTTCTTTATCCACATACCACGGTTGATTAACGCCCTCTTAACCTTATTGTTTGTCTCTGAAATTCGTTGTCTTCAATTCCTAAACTTCCCTTTTGGCGTTTCTCTTTTTCTGGTTCTGCAAAAATCCAACGGCGATTGAGGTTATCAGCAAGTAGAATGACTAAATATAGACAGAGATTATCGGAATTCCTCCCCATCTTTTTCATCATCATATCCGTGGGGATATTTTTCGGCAGGGTCATATACTCTGGCAAACCACTCTCTGGTTCTGACTTTGTACTATATTTTCACCCTCTAAAGAAGTTTATTCGCGATTACGTGCTTAGCCAGGGCACTATTCCATTCTGGAATCCTTATCTCTTTTCCGGTACGCCTTTCATCGCCAATGTTCAGGCATCAATGTTTTATCCTCTTGGGTTTATCTACTATCTAGTGGCGCCTGAATACGCCTACGGATACGCAACAATACTCCACTGCTTTCTGGGGGCCGTTTTTATGTTCGTTTTGATGCGGACGCTCTCGGTAGCATATTGGGGCGCTTTCCTGTCCGCTTTTGTCTTTATATTCAACGGCTATTTCATGGCACACCTGTATGCAGGGCACCTAACTTTTGTGCAAAACTATATATGGATCCCCCTCGTATTCTTCTTTGTATATCGATTTGTTACGACAATCTGTTTCAGGTGGGCGCTGGGCGCCGGGTTATCGCTTGGGACCCAGATCCTGGGAGGATTCCCTCAAATCGCTTTTTATACTATCCTGGCAATCTTAGCACTAGGCGCCTTTTATATCGGGATTTCCTTAAAGGCAAGGCACGCAAGAAACGCGATTATGATAAGTCTCGGGCTGGTAGTCATTGTAGTCACCGGCTTTGCATTGGCTGCTATTCAACTTCTTCCGACCCTTGAGTTCATGCAGCTTTCAGGACGTGCCGGAGGCGTAAGCTACTGGTTTGCCACACTCGATTCATTTCACCCCAAGATGTTTTTGTCGTTTCTCATCCCCGACATTTTCGGCAATGCTGTTAATGGAACCTATTGGTTAAATCCTAAAGACTGGACTTTTTGGGAAACGTGTGGATATGTCGGTATCCTCCCCCTTTGTCTCATCTTTGTCTCGTGTCTAAACTCCCAGGAGCTTCGCCGTATCCGCTCTTTCTTCATAGGCCTTGCTATCCTGGCTCTCTTTCTGGCGTTGGGAAAATACAACCCCCTGTATCCTCTTTTCTACAATCTGCCAGGTTTTCACAACTTTCGCATCCCTGCCCAGATATTGTTCCTGTATGTGTTTGCCATTGCCGTGCTATCGGGAATCGGCCTTAACCATCTACAACAAGGTTCATTAAGATTTACCAAGAGTTTCACACTATTTCTTGCTGTAGGCAGTCTGGGATTTTTGTTTCTCATCGGTGTCATCCACTTGTTTCCCTATGATTTTTTTTCCCATCTGTTCAAGACTTTTGCTGAACAACCCATAGCCCCTGCTTCCGCAGCAATGGTGCCCCGCGAAATCGTTTTCTCAGTGAGCAGGTCCGCCTTGCTCTTTTTCAGCGCCGTCTTGTTACTGGCGCTGTGCTACAAAAAAAGGATCGGCAGGACTCTTTTTAACGGCCTTGTTATTACCGTGGTCGTGTTTGACTTGGGCCTATATTCGGTCAAATTTGTCAAGTCTCATGAATTTATTACTTCAAAGAAAAAACAAGACCTTGTCAACCAAAGCCAGGACGAACCGGGACGAGGAAGAACACTTACCTTAAGCAGCAGGTTTTTGCTTAATGACGGCTTGGTCTTTCGATTTGCAAGTATCGGCGGATATGATCCTCTTGTCCTTAAAAGATATATTCTTTATCTGCAGGCAAGTCAGCAGTTGCCTCAGCAAAGACATGCATTAACTACATCTTTTGTTAAGGACTATAATCACAAATTCTTGAGAATGCTAAACCTCAAACACGCGGTGCAGGATGAACGAGTGGTCGCCCTGCATGATTTTGTTCCTAGGGCCATTATTGTAGACAGGGCCGTAGTTAAGCAAGCCGATGAAGTCCTCGATTTTATGAAGACTGATACATTCAATCCACTTAAAATGGTTGTGTTGGAACCGGAATCTCAGAAGATCATGCTGCCACACACCGAAGGAGACAATTTTGCAAGCTCTTGTTCCATTAGATACTATGATAATGAAAATATACAAATCAAGACTTCGGCTAATCGGGCATGCTACCTTGTCCTAAGCGAGATATTTTACCCTGGATGGGAGGCCAAGGTAGATGCCAAAGAAGTCCCCATTGTTCGTGGTAATTACATATTCCGCGTTATCCCCCTAAAACCAGGCGAACATCAGGTTGAACTCAGATTTATTTCATGGCCTTTCCGCATAGGGGCGACGATATCTTTACTGACCTTGATCTGTTCCGGAATAGTTATTGCTTCGAGTAGAAGGCGCCACAACCGATCACCAGGCTGACAAAAATGAACCAAACCTTTCTATCTTCAACAGCAAACATCCCAAAAGGCAGCCCCGGAATTTCATTTCCAGTTGCAATCCTCATCCTGTTGGGATTTACAACAGCCATGTTTGCCGGGGTTTTGCTTTCCACAGAGGAGATTGTTCTCTCAATTCCCCACACCGACCTATTTAATCAGTTTGCCTTTTGGCGTGAGTTTGGATTCAGTCAAATGCGTCACGGCAACCTGGCATTGTGGAATCCCCATGTGTTTTCAGGCGCACCGTTTTTTGGGGGACTTCAGTCGGCGCTGCTTTATCCCTTGAACATTGTCTACCTGATATTACCTCTGGCTATGGCAATAAATGTCAGCGTTGCCATGCATGTTTTTCTCGTTGGCATATTCATGTATCTATGGGCCTTGCATCGCGACCTGCACCCACTGGCATGTCTCTTATCATCGGTTCTACTGATGTTCTGCGGGGCCTATTTCATGCAAATTCAAGCCGGGCATTTACCTCATCTCTGCACTATGACTTGGGCCCCTCTAGTGTTTCTGGCCATTGACGGTTTTTTCAGAAAACCAATGTTACGATGGTGGTTCCTTGGCATGTTTGCCATTACCATGCAGATATTTGCCGGATACCCGCAACACCTCTACTTTACTGCGGTTGCTGCTGCGCTTTATTCCGCCTTTTGCATGGTCAAGGCAAAACAGCGGATGAGGATATTTCTGGGGCTTTTGAGCATGTATGCCGGAGCTAGTGTCTTGGGTGCGGTTCAATTATTACCGGCCATCAAGGTTGCTGGTGAAAGTATCAGAAGCGGAGGCCTGTCCTATGCGTTTGCCGCAAGGTTTTCTTTCCCTCCGGGAAATCTTATCACCTTTCTTGCGCCATGCTTTTTTGGTAATGGTACAACCATGCCTTATTGGGGGCGATGGTATTTGTGGGAAATGTCTCTATTTGTAGGTGTAACCGGTCTCATGCTTGCAGTGTATGGTTCTTTCTGTGGGAAACGAAGTATCCGTCGGTTTTCAGTAGTCATGGTCGTGATACTCATCCTTCTCGCTTTAGGCGCATATACCCCATTGTTCGGGATTCTTCGTGGTAGTATTCCAGGCTTTGACAAGTTTCGAGGTAGTTCGAAGTTCATATTCCAGGCATCCCTTTTCATTGCTATGCTCGCGGGCGTAGGTTTTGATCATATTGCCAGGCACGGTATTATTCAGAGAAGGACGGTTGTTGTATTATCGATTGTGGGCATAATCTTGGGAACCACAGCGGTTTGCATACGAAATTCGGCGGAGGAGCCAAACGACACTGGTTGGTGGCGGCAAGCCATGTTGCGGGTATACGACACAAGCCAGTCCTATCTTCCACAAGAGCATTTTAGAGATCCTCAGTTTATCAGAAAGGCTGGTTTTTTTGCATCAAGATCCTTGATGGTTGGCGCAGGCATTTGTATGCTGCTATCGACCCTCCTTTTACTTTTAGGTTCTTCGCGGAAACTGCCTTATATAATCGCAATCCTGGCTATGGCCGAAATCTTTGTCTTTGCAAGAATGTCGCTTTCTACCTTTCACCTTTCCTCTATTCGAAGTCCCAAGATCGAAAAAATGGTGGCCTCACATCCTGGCGACTATCGCATATTTAACCCCGAAAGGCCTGATGCCGCCATGTCAATGGGTGTAAACGATATCTGGGGATATGACTCTGTTGTATTGAAGCGCTACGCAGAGTTTATGACATTTACCCAAGGAAATTCCCCTGATGAAGCATCACAGTATGTTGAGTTTACAAAGCTTCATAGACTTTACAAGATGCTTCGATGCCGCTTTTCCTTTATCCCTGCCAAGGGCAAGGGCGGCAAAGTGGAAGTCATTGAAAGCGCAGACGTTATGCCGCGACTGCAATTAATCCAGGATTATGCTGTCATAAAAGATCGGGATGAGATTTTCGATAAAATGGAAGAGCCTTCTTTTGATCCACGCCAAAAGGTAATTCTTGAAACGCACCCTCAGCCCGAACCTTTTGTTTCTGAAAAAAAAGGGACTGCTTCTGTGATTGATTCCGCAAGCGATCATCTTACCGTTGAAGCAGATTTGCCGGATCCGGCGATTTTGCTGATTACAGATACATACAGCGACGGCTGGCACGCCCGTGCCTTGCCGGGAAGCAGTCAGCATGAATACGTTGTTCTGCCTGCAAACTACATCCTTCGTGCTATCCCTCTTTCGAGAGGATATCACCGTATTTGCATCGAGTACAAACCGCCGACATTTCAGATAGGAAAATGGATTTCAATGATAACATTTATTTCCTGTATGATATTTCTTGGATGGCACTTTCGAAAAACGAGTATAATGGGGGCCATTGCCGCTCATTGCTGTGATGAAGAGCAAATATGATCAAGGGCTAAGGGCTCGCGCAAAAATAACTTCACATTTTGGCATCGCAGCTTTAGCCCATCTTTGGCCGATACCTCATTCACAAACTCCTCGAAATAGCTCGCTATTCCTGTGGTTTTGCTCAATCGGATCGACCAAATCTGAACCAAATCTGAGCGCCAACTCTGCGAACTTATTCTTGCGCGAGCCCTAAGGACTGGTTTGCGCAAGAGTAAGTTTGCAGGATCCGCGTTCCGCAATTGGAGTAGTTACATCAGATGTATAAAAATAACAAGGTGGTAGTTGTTATGCCGGCCTATAATGCCGCCAAGACACTCCGGATGACCTATGATGAGATTATGTCTCAGGGTGTGGTAGATCTGGTGATTATAGTCGATGACGCCAGCCAAGACGATACCGCAATCATGGCGAGGACTCTGCCAAACACAAAAGTTTATACTCATGAAACCAATCGAGGGTATGGCGGAAATCAAAAGACATGTTACAAGATGGCATTGAATGAGGGGGCCGATATCATCATAATGGTCCATCCCGATTATCAGTATACGCCTAAGCTGATTCCGGCCATGACCTCCTTGATTAGCAATGGTCTTTACCATTGTGTATTAGGTTCCAGAATCCTTGGAGGATATGCACTGAAAGGAGGAATGCCGATCTGGAAGTTTGTCTCGAATCGCTTTCTGACCTTTGTAGAAAATATATTCCTTGGAGCAAAGCTTTCCGAATATCACACAGGATACAGGGCATTTTCCCGCATATTGTTGGAGCAGTTGCCACTTGAGGTCAATTCTAATGATTATCTTTTTGATAACCAAATGCTCGCTCAAATCGTGTGGCTTGGTTACACGATTGCAGAGATCAGTTGCCCGACCAAATATTTCGGCGAGGCTTCATCGATAAGCCTGATTCGAAGCATCAAGTACGGCATTGGGTGTCTTCTTACAGCCCTTGTTTTCCGTATGGCGAAGATGAAAATGCTGACATCCAGTCTATTTCCTAATACTAATTCACAATAGGTGGGAAAACATATTCATGCGCGGGCAGTTCATTATCCTAATTGTTATTGAGAATATACACATTATTATGAAGGTAACAGCATAGAAGTCTAGGAGCCAATGTCAACATGCGGTTTCGTCGAGGAGAAATTGTTGCTTGCATATTTCTGATTGTCGCCACTCTTTCTGCCTACTGGGAGTTGCCAAGTCATGATTTTGTAAATTATGATGACCCCAAGTATGTAACCAAAAACGATCATGTCCGGGCCGGATTGACCGGTGAAGGGCTCATCTGGGCTCTTACCAGCAGCCATGCGAAGAATTGGCATCCGATGACGTGGCTATCCCACATGCTGGACTGTCAGATCTACGGGTTGAACGCAGGCGGGCATCACTTGACTAGTTTGTTGTTTCACATAGTCAATGCCCTGCTGGTATTTTTGGTCTTTAAGCGAGCAACCAAGGCATTTTGGCAGAGTGCCTTTGTTGCCGCATTGTTTGCTCTGCATCCCCTTCACGTGGAATCTGTTGCCTGGGTAGCAGAACGAAAGGATGTTCTGAGCGCCTTTTTCTGGATGCTTACCCTATGGACTTACGTCCTTTACGTTGAACGTCCGGGACTTGCTGGATATCTGCTTGTTTTTCTATTCTTTGTCCTTGGCCTTATGGCTAAACCGATGCTTGTCACCCTGCCATTTGTGCTACTGTTGATGGACTATTGGCCGCTTAAACGCTTTAAGTGCTTTCAGTCGAATTGTGGTGTTGACAAACTACAATCCTGCAGGCCCATGGCGCCTGGCTATTACGGGTCTTTTACCCTTCTAGCCCTTGAAAAAGCCCCTCTTTTTGTTCTTGCTACAGTATCATGCGCTGCAACTTTTCTCGTTCAGCAGGCCGGCGGGGCTGTCAAATCTTTGGATGTGTTTCCGCTCCCGATTCGTTTTGCAAACGCTCTTGTATCCTATGTGATTTACATCCGGAAGTTTATCTTACCGTTGGACCTGGCTGTTTTCTACCCCCACCCCGGTATGCCACCTATTTGGCTGGTCGCAGTGTGTCTTGTTTTGTTGTTCGCCGTCTCGGTGCTGGTATTCCGGCACAGACACAGATCCCCGTATTTAGTAACTGGATGGCTATGGTACGTGGGAACACTTGCGCCGGTCATAGGGATTGTTCAGGCGGGGGCACAATCAATGGCGGACCGGTATACATACATTCCTCTTATCGGTCTGTTTGTCATCATTGCCTGGGGGGTGAATGACCTCGCGGCCAGGTGGACCTATCGAAGGTTCGTGCTCATAATATCAGCATCTGGGATACTTACGGCCTTTACTATTTGTACTTGGTCGCAAGTGCGTTACTGGCGTAACAGTATAACCCTATTTGAACATGCCGTTGCGGTTACTTCAAACAACAATTTGGCCCACTACAACCTAGGAAATGCTTTAGTCAAACAGGGCAAATTAGATGAGGGAATTGCCAATTACTTGGAGGCTATGCGGATAAAACCTGATCACCCAGATACTTATAATGCTCATAATAGCATAGGGCTTGCTCTATTTCGTCAGGGCAAACTGAATGAAGCGATTGCCCATTACTCCAAAGCTATTAGACTTAAGCCCGATTATGAGCAGGCACATAACAACCTGGGAGTGGCATTGATTCGTCAAGAAAAAGTCGATGAAGCCATTCGAAGCTTTTCCAGGGCGCTTCAGGTCAAACCAGATTATGCGGAGGCAAGTCACAATCTAAAAACCGCCCTGCAAATGGCATCCGAGATTGACACAGCACTCAACGGCGCTGGGGACCTATAATGGCATAATGATTTAGGGGTTTGCCGCCATAATTTTTATTGACAAGTAATACAATCAATGTTAGCGGAGTGTAATTCAAATTGTCCTTTTAAGATTTTGAGTATGCTGTTTAAGCGGGGTAGAATGTCCCGCATAACCACAACGAGCCTTCAGTGCTTACAAAAAGGAGGGGGCGATGGTAGACACAAGTAGCTGGGACTGGGATGTTGGCGAAAAGGTTCTGGCGAATACCGACAGCTGGAAAGATAAGTTTGAGTGGGTAGAGGAGTTCCAGGCAAGCCATGATGGAGAAAATGTAGCTGCAATCGTTAAGACTGGAGAGGCCGGATTCAGTGTGTGTGCAAATGGCCGGCAATGGGAGAATACCTTTGACAAGTGCTGGTATCTTCGGTTTGCGCCTGACGGCAGGCTCATCTGCATCATTTCAGCGGATATGGAATGGACTGTCGCTGTAGACGGTCAGCCCTGGCCAAATAGTTTTGGCTATGTCGCGGAGGTCAAGTTCAGTGAGGATGGCAAGAACATCTGCGCATTCATCCAGAAGGACGGGCAATACGGTGGCGCTATAAATGGCCAACCCTGGGAAAACCTCTTTATGGACATGACCACTTTTTCCATCAGCCGTGATGGCAAGCATGCTGCCGGTGCTGCTAAAATTAAAAAGTCCGGCGAGGGCGAGATCTTCAAGTTCCAAGAGGGTTGTTATACCGTGGCTGTAGACGGCAAGGCGTGGGACAAGAGTTTTGTAAACGTTTGGAATGTGGCCTTCAGCCCCGACGGAAAAAGGCAAGCGGCGGATGCCAGGTCAACCCTCTATGACTATACTATTGTAGTAGACGGTGTAGCCTGGTCGGAAAGCTTTCCATGTGTTTGGGAGCCGATATTTCATCCAAAGAATGGCAGCGTTATCGCACCGGTCAAAGCGGCCGGGGCATGGACCCTGGCACAAGACGGAAAAGTAATTTGGGATCGCTCCTTTGTCCAGTGTTGGCACCAGATGTTTAGCCCCGATGCTTCTAAGCTTGCAGCCATTGTAGCGCCTAAATATGGCAGGTGGACGGTGGCTGTTGATGGTCAGCCCTGGAGGACAACCTTTAAGGATATGGTTGACGATGCGGTATTCAGCCCGGATGGGACAAGGATAGCCGCTGTAGGAAAAGAAGACTACGACTGGTCTGTTATCGTGGATGATACGGTCTGGCCCGGCACCTATAATATGGTTTGGGAGCCGGTCTTCAGCCCTGACAGTCGAAATGTTGCTATTAAGGCAGAAAAAGACGGGAAGTTTACTGTCGTCATGAACGGCAAGCTGTGGGGCAAAGAGTGTGACGGTTTATGGTCGCCGATCTTTAGCCCGGATGGAGGCAAAATGCTTATCCGGTCTATTGAAAATGGCAGCTATGTTCGTCGCGTTCTACCGATAACCGAGATTACAGGTTAAGGGGGGGAGAAAAAGATGCACGGTCTTTATAATTTCGTCAGTGGTCCCCTTGCGTGGGTGGCCTTTATACTCTTTTTCGGCGGTATCTTGTATCGGCTGATTACTAGGGTCATTATCGTCAAGAAGGCAGACAATGTTGTTTGTGAGTACTTCAGCCTATATTATGGCTTACGCTCCATCCTTCACTGGATTATTCCTTTTGCCAATAGAAACTCCCGCGAGCGCCCCATCTTTACTATTGTCACATTTGCATTTCATATATGCCTCCTTGCGGTTCCCATCTTTTTGATGGCCCATGTAATCTTGTGGGATCAGTCATCTTTTAGCATAAGCTGGTGGACACTGCCGGGAAGTCTAGCAGATTTCATGAGCCTTGTAGTGGTCGCAGGGTGTGTCTATTTCCTGTGGCGAAGGCTGACACAGCCTGAAGTCAAGTTTGTCACGTTTGCATCCGACTATGTGATACTGGCCATTGTAGCAGCGCCCTTTATTACGGGTTTTTTGGCCTATCACCAGTGGTTGGGGTATAAGCTCTGGCTTATCCTCCATATACTCTCCGGAGAAGTCATGCTCGTAGCGATACCATTCACGCGACTGGCTCACATGATTTACTCCCCGTTTACCAGGGCGTATATGGGTTCCGAGATGGGTGCTGTGAGGCATGTCAAAGATTATTAGTCAGGATTCGTTCTGGCGTTTGTTTAATCTCGTTAAGGAGGATTTGTTATGGCTGAAGGTCAAGTAATAGATGGGATATATTTTAATGAGGTTGTTGTCGATGATGGCTTGGACATCGGTACCAGTAAGCTCACCCCCGAAAGGATAGAGAAAGTCATCAACCAGGTGTTGAAAGGGGAGACCGGCGCTCGCCTCAAGATATATGTTGACACCTGTGTACATTGTGGGCTTTGTTCCGATGCCTGTCACTACTTTCTGTCTCATGACAGGGACCCAAGCTATGCACCTGTTGCCAAGGTGAAGCAGACGATGTGGGAGATGATAAAAAAGAAGGGCAAGGTTTCGCCGACCTTTATGAAGCGGGCTTCCCAGATCGCCTCGACACAATGCAATACCTGCATGCGTTGTTCCCAGTACTGCCCCTTTGGCATCGATATATCCTATATCATAGCTGTTGTGCGGCGTATCTGCCATTTGCTGGGCAACACTCCACTATATCTCCAGGATACCTGCCATAGTCACGCCGTGACGATGAATCAGATGTGGGTCAAAAATGATGAATGGCCTGACACGTTGCAGTGGCAGGAGGAAGAGGCCCAAGATGAGATACCGACCGTGCGGATACCCCTTGAAAAAGAGGGGGCCGAGTTTATGTATTCCGTTATCGGTCCGGAACCAAAATTTCAACCGCAATTAATATATCAAACAGCTTTATTGTTTGAGGTGGCTGGTCTGGACTGGACTATGCCGGCCACTCCAGGTTGGGACAACAGTGATATGGCCATGTATTCCGGCGACAGTGAAATCATGGGGCGTGTGAAGAGGATACACTTTGAGACTGCCCGAAGGCTCAGGGTCAAAAAGATCGTTATGGGAGAATGCGGTCATGCCTTCCGGTCCGTATATGATCGTGGGAACCGCTGGCTCGGACACAAGATGCCTCCTTTTGATATAGTGCATGCAGTCCAGTTTTATTATGAACTTTTAAAAGAGGGCAAGGTAAAGATTGCCAAGAAATATGAAGAGCCGGTGACTTTTCATGATCCGTGTAATATTATGAGAGGAAGAGGTCTTCATGAAATGGCCCGCTACGTAGTAAATGAGATCTGTGCAGACTTTAGGGAGATGCATCCGAACCGTGAGTTTAACTATTGCTGTTGCGCGGGAGGTGGTGTTATTAACTGCGGGCCGCCCTTCAAGAAAACGAGAATGAAGGGAAATAGGGTAAAAGCAGATCAGATCAGAGAGACGGGCGCACATGTCGTTATTGCGCCTTGTCACAATTGCCACAGCGGGCTGGAAGACATTGCGCAGTATTATGAACTGGGCACACATATCAAGTTCATTGGGGATATTCTTTATGAGGTTATGGAGAAACCTGGGGCAGTCTCGTAGTAAAACAGGATAAAGATAATAACACAACAAGATGTGGGTTGGATTCCGTCGACTGAAGGGGGTAAATGGGGATGAATAGAAGGACAGTGGCCCTGATTATAGGAATGGCTGTTTTGGCGTGTATGCTTACTTTTATGCCGGCTTTCTCACAGGATGAGATTACATCCTTGGCGGATGAGGCCTTTGGAGTAAGAGAGAGGCCGGCTGCGGTCTTTAAGCATGTGGAGCATAATGAGGCGGCGGAAATAGACGATTGCTTTGTTTGTCACCATTTGTATAAAGATGGGAAACTTCTTGAAGACGAATCGAGTGAGAATATGCGTTGTTCAGAATGCCATAACGTCAAAGAGGGCTATCCGACAAGGCCTTTAATGAAGGCCTACCATGATATGTGCCAGGGCTGTCATCAAGAACGGGGCGCAGGGCCTATTACTTGCGGTGAGTGTCATCCTCGCGGTGGCGCCCGCTCGCAAGAAGGAAGCCACGGCAGTCGTTAACAAAAGAATCTTCGACGAGTATATAAATCTCTGTGTTGCCCCGCTGGACGTCTGTTATCTAGCGGGGTTTTTTGTCGCCTTCAAAAACTAACCCCTCCCGCAACAACTTCCCGGTCCGGCACAACCGGCATGGCCTGGCGTAGAACCACAGCAGGCAGTATCTCCAGGGCCGGGCATTTTATTTTTGGCTGGGCCTGACATTGAGGAGTGGGCCGAGAGGAGCTTTTCTATGTTAGCGCTACCACATTTACTGCAATGTGGTTTGTCGTTGGAACCGGTTATAAGAATTTCACTTTGTTTTCCGCAGTCTGAGCAGAGGTAATCAAATAATGGCATAGCTGTTCTCCTTTGTTTCTACCAGTGTCCTTGAGCATTCGGTTCGTCAGACAAAGGCAGTTTGCCGTTCAAATAATCCTTTACAACATCTTTTACAGTCCCTTCAGCGCCACTGGCTATACCAATTTTTGCGGCCTTTAGCGTCTTAAATGCGTTTGGACCGCAAAAGCCCGTGAGTAAGACATTCGCCCCCTTGTTGCCTACGGTGGTGGCTGTCTTGATGCCTGCTCCTTTCAAGGCATTCGCATTCTCTTTGTTGTCCAGTACCTCGAAATCGAGGGTGTCGGAATCGACAATAAGTATATATGCAGCCCTCCCGAAGCGTTGGTCGGCCTGTGCATCAAGGTCAGTGCCGGTAGATGTGACAGCTATTTTCATATTAATGGGCTCCTCCTCCCCCTCCGCAGACCTGGTCGTCGCTGAGCAGGGGCAGTTTTCCGGCTATCAGGTCTTCAACAACCGGTCTTATTTCGGGGCGCGTTGCATCGTGATAGACGTCTATTCCGACCTGCCTGAACCCCATTAGTGGGCGCATTCCAATACCCCCAACAACAAGGGCATTTACGTTATGTCCGGCCAGGAGATTGACTGGTACCATGCATCCGCCCTGAACGTGCTCCTGGTTTGCTATTGTGGTAACCTCTTTGATCTTGCCGTTTTCAACATCTACAAAGGTAAATACGTCGCAGTGACCAAAATGGCCTGATCGTTGACCATCCAAGCCACCGCTATCTACAGATGGTATGGCTATTCTTCCATTGTCCATGGTGAAGTCCTCCTCTATTGTTTGCTAATGTTTATTGAAATCCCCCAATCTCCTTGTTATTGCTGACCTCCACCGCCACGACGTTGGGAGCCGCAGCCCCTACGACCGCCCCCGCCGGCACGCCTGCCGGCGCCGAGACTTCTACCTCGGTTTATTTGCTGATCCTGGTCGATTTCTACGCTTTGGGTCTGTTGCTTACCGCCGCACTTGCCCAATTGTCGACCGGTTTTCGGGCCTTCGCCCATTGGACCTGTTCTGTCAAAACCTGGCATATCATTCACCCCCTTTCGTTCTTGTTTTGTCCGTGGTCCCTTTTACACCTGCCTTTTTTTGCAAAGGCCATGGTATAGAAACCACCCTGAATTCTGATCATCTTCCCCATTACAATGGCTTCTGCCAGCGTTTGTCTCGCCTCGGCAAGGATCCTGCCGAAGGTCTGGCGTGATACATTCATGCGAGCTGCTGCCGTTTCATGGTCCAGATTTTCAAGGTCGCCCAGGCGGATTGCCTCAAAGCCTTCGATAGGGAGAACTACTTCCTCCAAGTCTCTGGCAGGTATCCCTCTTGGCTTAAACATGTTTGACATGGGACCTCCCTGCACGAATCGAAGCTTTCTTGGTCTTGGCATTATAGTTCCTCCCACCATGTTATGAGCCTGTAACCATAATATAAGGCAAAATAGCACTCTGTCAAGGAATATTTTGGGCGTGCGCTCATAATAATCATGTATGGCATCATGTTTCAAGGGATGTACGGGCGGAAAGTACTATGCTATCGGCCATGTGATTCCCTCTTCCCCGGCGGGAGAAGGATACAGTGAGGGAGCCCTCAGTGCTATTTATTTTAAGTGTAATTTGGTCTCGCTCTGGCGCCCCATTATAGTCCTTAAACGCTGGATGAGGTCTGCTGCGTCCTTTTTTGATAGGGCTGAAGACAACTCGGACAAGGAGTCTTCGCCGGGACTATTCGTAACTACTGTATATGTTTGACTGTTCAAGTCATAACAAAGTCACTCTCCCCGACACTGTTTTTAATCTTGACTAAGCCATGCAAATTTTCTACATTCTTATAGTTTTCTCCGTTTCTAGTAGTCAATGTGACTACTAGTATCCGATACCATAGGTTATGGTGCGAAAAGACACCGTTTCTCCAGATAATCGAAGGGAAAACACGCCGGCCAAGGGCGCATGGCTCATCATGGATAATGTTTCAAAATAGATTTTCCTTGCGCGTTTTGTCTTATGCCCTTTGCCGGCACGAGATAACACATTGAGACCTGGAGCCCCTCCTCCTGATTTTTCATGATATATTTAGGGAGTAAAGAAAAGCAGATATGAATAAATCCGACAGATATACTGAAGTCAACATCGAAAATGAAATGAAGCGCTCCTACCTGGATTATGCCATGAGTGTAATAATCGGCCGAGCGCTCCCAAATGTTCGTGACGGCTTTAAACCAGTACACCGCAGGATATTTTACGGCATGCACGAGCTTAAAAATGACTGGAATAAAGCATACAAGAAGTCGGCTCGTATTGTGGGTGATGTTATCGGCAAGTATCATCCTCATGGGGATACGGCGGTTTACGATACTATCGTACGTATGGCCCAGGATTTTTCTCTGCGTTATCCCCTCGTGGACGGTCAGGGAAATTTTGGCTCGGTTGACGGCGATTCTGCCGCCGCTATGAGGTACACCGAGGTTAGGCTTTCACACCTGGCCCATGAAATGCTTGAAGATCTCGACAAGGAAACAGTCGATTTTACACCAAACTATGATGAATCTTTGTCAGAACCTTCAGTTCTACCGGCACGACTCCCAAATCTTTTAGTAAATGGTTCTTCCGGGATTGCTGTTGGAATGGCCACAAATATTCCACCACATAATCTAACCGAGGTTGTCAACGCAACCATTGCCCTCATCAATAAACCCGACATCTCGGTAGATGAACTCATGATGTACTTGCCGGGGCCTGATTTCCCGACATCAGGCATTATTTACGGTAGTAGAGGTATTGAATCGGCCTACAAAACAGGCAGGGGCATTATCCGGATTAGGGCTCGTTTAATGGTTGAGAAGGACCGCAGAACAGGGCGCGAGAGTATTATTGTTACTGAAATTCCTTACCAGGTTAACAAAGCACGTTTAGTTGAAAAGATTGCCGGCCTAGTAAGAGACAAACATATCCAAGGCATTAAATATGTACGTGATGAATCAGATCGTGAAGGAATGCGCATTGCCGTTGCCCTAAAAAAGGATCAAGTGCCCGGAGTTATTGTCAATCAGCTCTATGCGCATACTCAGATGGAATCGAGCTTTGGAATCATCCTCCTTGCCATCGTAGACCAGCAGCCGAGAATCCTTACCCTGAAACAGCTCATTGGCTACTTTGTCGAACACCGCAAAGAAATCATTGTCCGTCGTACGCAATTTGAGTTGAAAAAGGCCGAAGCTCGAGCCCATATCTTGGAAGGTCTTAAGACAGCCCTAGACAATATCGATGCCGTCATTTCCATAATCCGTTCCTCAAAAAGCCCGACAGAGGCCAAAGAGCGTCTCATGTCTAGTTTTCAACTAACCGACATCCAATCTCAAGCCATCTTGGATATGCGTTTGCAACGTCTCACTGCGTTGGAACGGGAAAAAATCGAAACCGAATATAGAGAATTGAAAAAGGCGATCACACGTTACGAGGAAATTCTGGCCAGTGGACAGCTGGTTCTTAATATCATCAAAGAAGAACTTGAAGTCCTGCAGAAACAGTATGGTGATGAGCGCCGCACGGAGATCATAAAGGATACTGAAGAACTTACCATAGAAGATATGATTACAGAAGAGGATATGGTTGTAACAATCTCCCATGCCGGCTATATCAAGAGAACCCCCGTTACTTTATATAACAGCCAACATCGTGGTGGCAAGGGGAAGACCGGTGTAAGCATGAAGGAAGAAGACTTTGTAGACCGGCTGTTTGTAGCTTCCACTCACGACACATTTCTCTTTTTTACCAACCTGGGACGTGTCTATTGGCGTAAGGTTCACGAATTGCCACAGGCTGGTCGCACGGCGCGAGGCAAGGCGATAGTAAACCTGCTTGCCCTTGAAGAGCAAGAGCGCGTTGCCACCGTGCTTGCAGTCAGATCCTTTGCTCCAGGCAACACCGTTCTTATGGCCACAAAAGGAGGTTTAATCAAAAAGACCGATCTGATGGCTTACAGTCGGCCCAGGGCAGGTGGAATTATTGCCTTAAACCTTGTAAAAGGCGATGAACTCATTGCCGTTCGTATCACTGATGGGACCCAGAATGTTTTTCTGGGATCCAAGTACGGTAAGTCGATACGTTTCCACGAATCGAATGTACGTACGATGGGTCGGGTTAGTCGCGGGATCAAAGGAATAAATTTGACCGACGATGATTGTTTGGTTGGAATGGAAGTGCTTACCGACAACGAGACTCTTATGACAATAACGGAAAATGGTTACGGTAAACGAACCTCCATTGATGAATATCCTCTGCAAAGGAGGGGTGGAAAGGGTGTAATTACTATTAAAACAACTGAACGAAATGGTATGGTTGTAGCTATCCTATTAGTTACTGATGATGTCGACGTAATGCTCATAAGCGATCGCGGCAAAATCATCCGAATGCCCGTAAAAGATATATCTGTCATTGGACGAAACACCCAAGGAATGCGCTTGATTAGCATGAGGGCTGGAGAACGGGTGACCAGCGCGGCACAGCTGGCTGAAAAGGATGTATAGAGGATAATGGTTATGAAGATTGGCGTAGTCGGCGCGGGTGCCTGGGGCACTGCTCTGGCAAACCTTCTTGCCGAAAAGGGTTTCCATGTTGACCTTTGGGCCTTTGAGACTGAAGTTTACGTAGATATCATGGAAAGTCGGCAAAACAAGTTGTTTCTGCCGGGCATCCGCCTTTCAGAGAATCTTAGACCATCGAATAATCTTGAAGAGGTGGCTGCCGGGAAAGAGATGCTACTTCTCGTAATGCCTTCACACGTTTTTAGGTCTGTTGCGGTCAACCTGGTCCATTACCCCTCGGAAAAGACAATCATTGTCAGTGCCTCAAAGGGGATAGAAAACAAGACGCATCTGACTATGACGGGTGTTTTACAACAGCTCCTTCCCCCAAGACTCCACGATCAAATTGCTGCTATTTCCGGCCCGAGTTTTGCCAAGGAAGTAGCAAAAAGGATTCCAACCGCCGTAACCGTCGCTGCTCGCAAGTCTAAGGTGGCAAAACAGCTTCAGGCTACGTTTGCCACACCTTACTTCAGAGTCTACACCAGCCATGATGTGATCGGAGCAGAACTTGGCGGCGCCGTAAAGAATGTAATGGCTATCGCGGCGGGTATATCGGATGGGCTTGGTCTGGGACTAAATACCAGAGCAGCGCTTATCACCAGAGGAGTTGCCGAGATTCAGCGCCTCGGGAGCAGGCTCGGCGCTAACCCAAAAACCTTTATGGGAATGGCCGGCATGGGAGACTTGGTCCTAACCTGCACAGGTACATTAAGTCGAAACTGGACTGTGGGGAATAAATTGGGACACGGCATGAAACTCGATCCCATCATAGCTGAGACCCGTACAGTAGCCGAAGGGGTTAAGACGACGAAATCTGTCTACAATATGTCCCAAAAGCTTGGGGTCGAGATGCCTATTGTGGAACAGGTCTATCGCATATTGTATGAAAACCTCGCCCCCAAAGAGGCACTTAACATCCTTATGAGCAGGGATCTCAGGCACGAACACGATGAAGAGTAACGCCCACAATGGCGAGTGCCCATCCACGAACTTCTAGATTCGAAAAGAGTATCTGCGAAATATGAAGTATACAAAAGTACTATGCTTTTTGAGTTTGCTCATTTTTACCCTCTCTTGTGGAGGATCTCCTAAGGAAGGGAAGGAACATAGGAAAAATTCTGATGATTTGAAAGAAGTCGACAGCACGGAAAATCTAGAATCCAACTCTCCTTTTCGTAAGGCGAACAATTACGCACCTGGGCAGGTGATTGTAAAGTTTAAATCGAATACACAGCAGCAAGATATTGAAATGATTCAAACGGAGTTGCACCTAAAGATCCTTCGAACCATTTTCCCTCCAAATGTATACCTTATGAGAATCGAAAATGGCGCCCCCGTTGAGGAAATTGTAGAACAGCTGCAGGGGTTCAAGGCAGTGAAACATGTCGAACCCAACTATGTAAGGTCTGCCCAGTAAATTCACCCCACACCCCCGTCATATTTCACGTTTCCCTGTTTTACTGCAAACAGCGCTCTTTCCTTTAAGATGTAAGCCTAAAGCTTCTCATCGACTATCCGATATAAGTAAATAGAAGGAAGCTCAACAGTTTTGGGTTTCCAGCAGAGTTCCCTAAAACCTAAGTGTCGAAGTTTGCAGGTAATGAAACGAAAGGGTTTTTGCATATTAATCGTACTGGCTTTTCTTGTTTGGCCGACCTCCGGGGTCTGCCACAGGACGGATTGTGCAAAAAGATATGTTTCCGGTGAAGTGCTGGTCCAATTCCATCCTGGTGTTTCACAACGCCTTGTCCAAGTTATACACGGTTTTGTTGGCGCCACTAGTATCAAGCGATTCAAACATGTAGATATAGATCGTGTGCGAGTTCCCAACGGGTGGACTGTTGCCGAGACTGTCGAGTTGTACAGTTTAGATCCGGACGTGGAGTACGCAGAGCCCAATTACTATCGTCATGCAACCGCAACACCGGGTGATGCACACTTTGGCGTTCAATGGGCCTTAAACAACATCGGTCAAGCAGGGGGCACCCAGGATGCCGATATTGATGCTCCAGAGGCATGGGATAAACAAACGGGCAATAGCGCTTTGGTAGTTGCAGTGCTTGATACAGGCGTAGATCTTGACCATGAAGATATTGCGGGCAATATCTGGAGGAATAACGGCGAAGACTGGGATAATGGGAGCCCTGGCAACAATGGTGTAGATGACGATGGAAACGGGAAGATCGACGACTATTTTGGGTGGGACTTTGCCAATGATGACAACGCTCCTGATGATGATAGTGACGGTCATGGAACACATGTGGCCGGCATTATAGCGGCCGATGGCAACAATGGTGTGGGTATCGCCGGCGTTGCCTGGTCTGCTTCCATCATGACTCTAAAGATGCTATCTGCTGACAAGGGTGGCCTGGTTTCCGATGAGATTGAAGCCATCGATTATGCCATAGCAAATGGAGCCGGTATCATCAACGCAAGCTTTGGTGGGGATAGTTTTTCGCAGTCGGAATATAATGCCATAAAGCGTGCGCAGGAAAAAGGTTTACTTTTTGTGGCTGCAGCCGGGAATGCCGGTACGGATAATGACACCGACCCAGTATATCCAGCTAGCTACGATCTGGCCAATATCATTTCCGTGGCTGCAACGAATCGTTATGATACTCTCGTAAGCAGTTCAAATTATGGCCGTAATTCAGTGGATGTGGCTGCTCCGGGAGCTATGATCTACAGCACCTCAGTTGGAAACTCGTACGAATATCGTACTGGAACTTCCATGGCAGCGCCTCATGTGTCAGGCTTGGCTGCCCTGATCTGGTCGGAAGATTTCACCTTGACACATAACCAGGTCAAGGATCATATCTTGGGTGGCGTAGACCTCAAAGGGAGTCTGAGTGGGTTCATTTCAACAGGTGGTCGTATCAATGCATATAACAGTCTTGTTTTGCCGTTACCTCCAACTAGCCTTGCCGCCAGCATTTTGTCAAATAGACTAGTGGATTTAATCTGGGAATATGGCTCTTCTGATGAAATTGGTTTCAAGGTGGAAAGAAAGCTTGGATCAGGAGGAGCCTATGCCGAAATCGCCACAGTTGGAGCGGGAACTACATCTTATGCCGATGTAGATGTAGGGGCATCAGGGGCCTATCGTTATCGTGTACGGGCCTACAGTACCAATGGCGATTCCAATTATTCCAATGAGACGGTTGTCACAATTTCCAGCGGTAGCATAGGTGGTTCTGGTGGGGGAGGTTGTTTTATCACCTCAGCCATAGATTGATGGTAAGCGTTCACGGGTTCAAAGGTAGCAAAACCGGTATTATTTACGAGAACTTCGGGTCTTCAATTTTGTCTTTGCCCCTAACCCTGAACGTTGAACCTGTGAACACTTACGATTTATGCTAATGAACGCATTTGACGATAACTAATGTAAGAAAAGATGTGACTACTCACGTAGTCAGGCTGAAGCTGTTTAGACTGAAGGCTGAAGGAACAAAAAAAGCACGATTGACGCACTTTGGTGGAGAGAGCAGGTTTTCGCACCAAACATAGCTTCAAAATTAGCTGTATTTCAGTTTTTCCTAACAGACTTCAGCCTACTCACCTGAGTAGTTACAAAAAGATTACCGCTCAACAAAGGTATGACATACCAGATACCCGGGAAAGGAGTTTGTTCGTTATGTCGTTAAAAGCTATCCAACAGGAAGAAGAGGACCGCATTCAATATGAGTTACTGCTGGCCGGTTCAGGAGGTAAGAGATACAAGCCGTCTTTTGTGGACCGAGACCATAAAGGGGAACAGGAGTCCGGGCCTATAAGAGTGAACTCAAGTGACGATTATATCTTGACACTCGACAAGGTCGGGCGCTGACGAGAGCTAAAATTTGTTTACAAACCTTTGTTGATGTAAAGGGTTGTTTTGAAAGATGAACGTCGAACATTGAACATCGAACGTCCAACGACGAATGAAAAACAAACATCCAATTCAACATTCGATGTTGGACGTTCATCTTTTTAATCTTCCACAGTCCATCCGGCGCAAAAATAACTTAGCGTTTATGCCCCTGGCCCCCTGAATTCTTATCATCCTACCAACTCTTTTGAAGATGATCCCAATGACCTAACCACCCGTATCCTGAGCAATCAATATCAAAATGAAGGCTTTGCAGTCCTTTTTTGTTTTCCAAGCAGAGTCTTGTGTGATACCTATTTCCTAACTGGTTTCCATCCATAAATGGCCCTTTTTTCTCTGAGCGGCGTTCTCCGCGGGTT